>JBCDKO010000037.1:0-28311 GCA_038746525.1 Bacteroidota bacterium | reverse complement strand
CTCATCTCACAAAGATCGCATCAGGTAAGAAAGGGGAGCATTTCCCCCAGATGCATCGAGCGATCATGATGTTCAAAGTCTGGCTCCGTGGCACCCATCATGCCGTGGAACATCTGCAAGCCTATCTAGACGAGTATTGTTACCGATTTAACCGCCATCTGATGAAGGATAAACTATTTGACCGTCTGATGGATAGAATGGTCGCTCATAGCTTCGTCTACTGCAAAAACTTGACTATTTACTAAGTGCCTACTTCAATAAGTTTATTTTTAAAAGATCCAGATTTCAACCTTTCGATTTCTTTTTGAAATTCAAGTGAATAGTTTTGATCTCTTTGTGTTTTGTTTGATGTCATTTTCATGCTCTTCCGTCTTTTAAAGATATTGAGATAATAGTTCTATAATTTCTTCCTACTACTGAGGAATTTCAAGCTTGATCTATTGTTACTGCGGTACCGCTTGCACTTACCATCAACATACCAGAATCTTTGCCAACCGTCTCATAATCTAAGTCGATTGCAATAATCGCATTAGCTCCCAATGCACCTGCAGCATCAATCATTTCTTTTATCGCGATATTTTTTGCATCTTTCAATGACTTTTCGTAGGCACCAGATCGGCCGCCTACGATATCTGTAATAGAGGCAAAAAAGTCTTTAAAAATGTTCGCTCCGATGATGGCTTCACCTGATACCATCCCATAATAAGTAGAGATAGTCTTTCCCTCTACTGAGTTTGTCGTAGTTAGTAGCATATTATCTTATCAAATCTGCGGCAAGCGCCTTTTTCTTGTATTTGTGGTTCAATAACGGATAAAGTAACACCGAAGTTAATAGTAGCCCGGTACCTAGGTAGAACCCTCCACTCATTTCTTCGCTTTTTCCAAAAATAATAAGAGCTAGTATGATACCATAAACAGGCTCCAGGTTTACAACCAAGTTAATAGAGAAAGCGGATAGTCTTTTCATCAGCTCAACGGACGCGGAATATGCATAGACCGTACAAAACATGGCAAGCACAATGAGGTAAATCCAGTCCATTATAGAAGGAAGCCACACAATTTTATCTGTGAAAAAAGCCCGATAGACAGGAAAAAACAGTAAGATGGATAAGCATGCCCCAATCATTTCATAGAAGGTAATGACATACGGATTATACTGCTTCGAAAGCCTGCCATTAATCACTGTAAAAACTGAGGCGATAAAACCTGATAATACAGCCGTGAGAAGACCTGACAAAAAATCAAGTTCTACATTGAAAATGATGCCTATACCAATAAATGCAATAACGCTCAAAGTCACTTCAAATCCCTTGATTTTTCTTCCCTGAGATATGGGTTCGATCAAGCTTGTCCATAAAGAACATGTGGCCAAGCCGGCCAAGCATACAGAAGCATTTGATATGCGCGCAGATAAAAAGAAAAGAACCCAATGTGCCGCTATTAAAGTACCTGTGCCCATGATGAGCCGGAAATGCTTTTTTGAATGTATATGTAGATTTTTTTTTCTGATTCTCAATATAAAAAGCAAACCAACAGCAGATATAAATGTACGGAAGAAAACAACTTCGACAGGCGGAACCTGGATCAAGAGACCCAAAATCGCTGTGAAACCCCAAATCAATACAATGAAGTGGAGCAGCAAATAGTCTTTTTTCTCCTGGATCATCGCGGAACTGTTTTATAAAGCAGCACGGAAACAACTGAAAAGATGATATTGGGAATCCAAATAGCAAAAATCGCGTTTAGGCTCCCTGCCTCAGCAATGGATTTAGCTAAGATAAATGCAATAATAAACATGAATGCAATTAAGAAACCAAGTGCAATCTGAAACCCAGTACCTCTTCTGGATTTCCTGGCGGAAACAATAAGACCTATAGCCATCAGAATCAATATAGTGAACGGCTGCATGTATCTCACGTACTTCTCTATTTGATAAAGGGGTACATCATCTGCGCCACGTGACCGCTGAAGTTTTATGTAATCATTTAGCTCACTTAAAGTCATTGTCTCCCAGTGTCTGTCTTTATTTCCAAAATCCGCAGGCCTGAGATTTAGCAAAGTATCAAGCTCTCTGCCCTCTTCGATAACTTCCTTATGATCTAATAAACTGCGCTTCTGCCATCTTTTGAGTTGCCAACGTGCTGTAGAATCTATCCAGAGCAGCTGTCTGGCAGTAATTTTATCAACAAGTTCAGTTCCTTGAATTTTTTCCAGTGTAACAGTTGTACCTAGATCTCTACGATTGTCATACCTGTATAAATAGACATAACCTTCCTCACCTATTTTGAAATGAATGTGTTTGTCGGTGTTGTAGAAAGGATCTTCAAGGTAGGTCAATTCAAAATCAATCCGAAACTTGTTGGCATTAGGGATAACGTAGCTGTTTAAGTAAAAACTAGAAGCGCCAATGATCATTGCGCCAATTAAATAGGGAAACATCAACCTGCGGAAACTGATACCTGCGGCTAGTATGGCAATAATTTCCGTTTTAGCAGCCATCCGGGCTGTAACCAACACAGTAGTAATAAAAACAGTGATAGGTGTTAAAAGACTAGCAATGTAAGGCATAAAACTAAGATAGTAGTTCCTAATTTGAGCAAAAGTCACTTCGTTTTTAATGAAGTCATCGTTCTTCTCTGTAAAGTCAATCACACAGATGATTAACTCCAGCATGCCGACAACAAATACATACGTGACGAGCAGTTTCTTAAGAATGTACCAATCAATTTTTTTCATCAAAGACGTTGAGATAATTTTTTTACCATTTCCGATTTCCAACAGGAGAAATTATCATTTAAGATTTGTTCTCTAGCCCGAATCACTAACCATAGATAAAAGCTCAGATTCTGAATGCTTGCAATTTGTGCGCCTAAAATCTCATTACTTATAATCAAGTGACGCAGGTAAGCTTTTGAATAAAATGAACTGACATATCCACTGAGCCCCGGATCTATTACGGATAAATCTTCTTTCCATTTTTCATTTCTGATATTTACTACTCCATGAGTTGTAAAAAGCATGCCATTTCTGGCATTCCTTGTAGGCATCACACAATCAAACATATCCACACCGAGAGCAATACATTCAAGAATATTGACTGGTGTACCAACACCCATAAGATAGCGAGGCTTATCCTGTGGAAGTATACTACATACATGATCAGTCATTTCATACATATCATCCACAGGTTCTCCTACAGAAAGCCCTCCTATCGCATTGCCTTCCCTGTCTTTTGAGGCAATATATTCTGCTGATTTACTCCGAAGGTCTTTATAAACACTACCCTGAATAATGGGGAATAGTGTCTGCGAATAGCCATATTTTCCCTCAGTATTGTCAAACTGCAGAATACATCGATCCAACCATCTGTGGGTTAGGTGCATCGAACTTTCCGCATAATCATACTCACAAGGATATGGAGTACACTCATCGAATGCCATAATGATGTCAGCACCTATGGTTCGCTGAATGTCTATGATAGATTCAGGAGTAAAAAAATGTCTGGAACCATCTTTATGGGATTGAAAGTGAACACCATCTTCGGTAATCTTACGATTATCTGCCAAGGAGTAGACCTGATATCCTCCACTATCTGTCAACGTAGGCTTTTTCCATCCGTTGAATTGGTGCACGCCCCCTGCTTTTTGAATTACATCCAAACCTGGACGCATGTATAAATGATAAGTATTTCCCAAAATGATTTTTGCAGCGATATCATTTTCCAATTCCCTTTGGTGAACAGCTTTTACGGTGCCGGCGGTACCTACCGGCATGAAAATTGGCGTGGGTATTTCACCGTGATCAGTGAGAAGAAGTCCTGCACGTGCGTTGGATTTGCTATCCTTGTGATTCAATTGAAATCGCATAAAGCACAAAAATAGGTTTAACCTTGATTATCACACTACCAGATAGATGTTTGCATTTCTTCTCATTGTAACAGTACTTCATCTATCCATCACGCTGGTGATTTCAATGAAAATTTCTTCTTGGAAATCAGTAAACGCTAACAAGAAACCTCTAATATCAATCATCATAGCCGCCAGAAATGAAAGTGAAAATCTAAAACAGTTAATTCCAGCTTTGTTGAATCAGAAGTATCCTCGTTTTGAAATTATCATTGGTTTAGACAGGTGCAGTGATCAAAGCGTTGGAATATTGGAAAATATGCTTTCTAGAAGAATTTATTGGATAGATGTTCAACAAATACCTAACGACTGGAATAGTAAAAAATATGTTTTAAATGAAGCCATCAAAAAGGCCAAAGGAGAATGGCTGGTCTTCACTGATGCGGATTGCATGCCCAACTCTGACCTATGGGTTGAGTCACTATCTAAAGAAATGAGTGATAAGGTTGAAATAGTTTTAGGGGTTTCGCCTTATTTTAAGAACGGAAGGTTTTTAGCAGAATTCATTCGCTTTGAAGCTTTTATGACCTATTTCCTCTATATAGGCATGACGCTCTTTGATAAACCTTATATGGGGGTTGGAAGAAATTTAGCGATAAAAAGAACCTATTTTGACTATCTTGAAGGATACAATTCAATAAAGAATGTGAGAGGTGGAGATGACGACTTGTTCATTCAAAAGGCAAAAGAAGCGAACATAAGTGTGGCTATTGGAAAAGAATCTCTTATCTATTCCTATCCCTCGGAAAACTGGAATATCTATAAAAAGCAAAAACTAAGGCACTACTCCGTAAGCAGCTACTACCAAAAATCAGATCAAATGATCCTTTCCTTTTATCACCTGTTACATTTCTGCTTTTATGTGACGCTTCCTTTTACCGTCTACAGCAATTTTTTACTACTAATTATCCTCTTTTACCTATTTATTAAATCAGTGAGTTATAGATTTGTTGAAAGCAAAGTTGGCGCTGGATTCAACTATATTTTGTTTCCTCTCGTTGACTTGTTATACGCTCTGATGGTTCCAATCGTGGGCGTATGGTCAAAACTCGTAAAGGACACTATATGGAAGAACTAGACCGGCAGTTTTCGGATAAGGCACTTCGTGATTTTAAACTTATCGATTTAGCTGTTGAAGGAAAAGATCAGGCTGCGTATGCGGAGTTAATGCAGCGTTACAAAAAACCGGTTTATCATATGATTCTCAAAATGGTTCGGAATGTAGACGATTCAGAAGACCTTACCATCGAAGCTTTTGCCAAAGCTTTCAGAAATCTTGCTAGATTTAAGAAGGATTACACTTTTAGTACCTGGCTTTTTAGGATAGCAACAAATAATGCGATTGATTTCATCCGAAAAAAGAAACTTGACACCTTCAGTCTGAATAGTTCTTTCACGGACGATAGCGGAGATTCGGTGAACATTGATGTGCAGGATAAGAACTTAACACCTGATCAAGAAGCAATTAAAGATCAGAAAATTGAACTTGTGCGAATGTTTGTAGATAAACTTCCGGCTAAGTATCAGCGATTAGTAAAACTTCGTTATTTCGAAGAACTTTCGTATGAAGAAATCGCAAAAGAACTGGAAGCACCTCTTGGAACGGTGAAAGCCCAATTGCATCGCGCAAGAGAGTTAATGTATGAGTTGGTAAAAGATAAAAAATCTCATATTTAGTTTGGATGCGTCTATCGTCTTCAAGTATTTCCCTGATCTTTCAGTAGTACAAAAAGACCAGTTCAATCAACTCTATTTGCTTTATCAATATTGGAACGAGAAAATCAATATCATTAGCAGAAAAGACATTCATCAACTCTACGAAAGACATGTGCTTCACAGTTTGGCCATAGCTAAGTTTGTTCGGTTTCAACCGAATGCTGATATTATGGATTTGGGAACGGGTGGTGGATTCCCTGGCGTTCCACTAGCAATTTATTTTCCAGAGGTATGCTTCTATTTAGTAGATTCAACGAACAAGAAACTAACGATCGTCAAGGAAATAGCCAATGCACTGAACCTCAGAAACGTGATCACTAAACATCAACGTGTAGAAAAAGTAAAAGGAGTATTTGATTTCATTGTTTCAAGAGCAGTCGCCAGAACCAAGCAGCTCTACAATTGGAGTCATCGGAAAATTCGAGAAGAAAACGGCGATGAACTTGATAATGGTTTGATCCTGTTGAAAGGGGGAGACCTGAATGATGAATTAGCAGAGTTTGGACGATCGCATCAAGTACAAAACCTGAATGATTACTTTGAAGAAACTTTTTTTACGACGAAAAAGCTTGTTTATGTTCCCGTAAAACACTAGTCTGTAATTATATGATTTAGTTAGTATATTATGTGTTATTGATAAATGCTGGCTTAGAAGCTTTGCAGGTCAGGAAACGCGACCTTTGTATTAATTAGGTAGTGGGCTTCATGTAGTATTCTTACCACTATGATGCTAACCAACATTAAATCAGCACGGGGAAACAAGCACCGGTGTGTGTTCACAACGTACTCATTTCACCATGCTTTTACAGGAGATACTAAACCTAATTATGGCTCAGCATCAACTACCTCTGTTTCAGGATCGAAGACATGTTGCTCTCTAATCCATTCTTCGAACCCTTTTTCTCCCATGGAAGTCTTTAATTCGGATGAACTTATCGCCAATCCTTTAACCTTGATTATTGACCCGAAAAAAAAGGGATAAAATTTCGCCCTACCATCGACAAGAAGATCGTATGTCTGCCCTGCGTTTCTCAATGCCTTATCTGTCGCATCTTTGAGATTGATGCCAACAGAAAAAACATAAAAGCTCCATCCTCTGGTAGGTATTCCTTTTGACTTGTCAATCCCTAATTCATAATTCTTCGTACTCATCATTGTGTAATCAACCAGTTTGCAGCTTGATAATAGCACTAGAACGACGGTAGCTACTATTACTGACTTTTTCGATGTTTTCATTGTATATAGTATTTAAAGTTTTGTGTAAACTAAATAGAACCTTTAGAATTCAATGTAGACACTGGCTCTAAAACTTGAAGAATTAGATAAGATTGGATAAAATGAAGACGTAAAATGGATATCAGCTCAGAGAGCTTGCTAAAGGATGAAGGTAAAGGAAGTTTTTCCGAAACCTTACAGCCATGTTTACAGGTTCTTTTAAGAAAGAAATTGAAGAATTAAAATGCTTCGCTAATCCCCGCATAAAACGCCACCTGACCCCCTCGGGCCACTCCCAGATCTATTCGAAGATTTAGTTTATCTTCCGGTATAGCCGCGAACCTTCCACCAACTCCTCCAACATACTTAAAATCAGAAAGTTGAAAGTCTCCCAACTCATTCGCCACGTCGCCAATTCCTGCAAAGAGCGTCATGCCGAATCTCCAAAACAGAGGCCTTCTATATTCTGCCTGAGCATACATCATCTGTCGGTCACGGTATAGACTTGCGTTACTAATACCCCTTAGGCGCTCATCTCCGCCGAGTTGAGGCAGTTTGTAAAAAGGAGCGTCATTTCCGTTGGTAAAGCTTCCTCTTAATTGAAAGGCCAAAATGTTATGCTCATTACCCAAACTAACATATTTCCTTAGATCAATTAAATGGCTGGAAAAACGAAAATCGCCGAGATAATTGAGCAATGATCTATAGGTGATCAGATAACCCTTAGTGGGGTAAATCGTATTGTTTCTTGAGTCAAAACGAAATGCCGGGCCCATACTTAACGCCGTTCCTCCACCAATTCCCACGGGTCCGTCCATTTGTAACAAACCTCCTTCTTCGATTTCTCTGATACTATTGTGCTGTATGTCCCAGGCAAGTCCCAAAAATGAGGTCTTACTTAAGGGTTTAAGATATCTTCCTTCCAGTTGAAAAAAGACATTGGTATACTGTTCGGATATATCAGGATCATTTGAATTTCCAATACCAAAGTAGGAGTCAGGAAAATTGAAAAACCGTATCGACCCATTCATTGCATTTTCTCGAGAAGTAAATAAATTGAAATTGATAGCGGTGATGATTTGGTTATTGAGTGTATATAGAAAAAAAGGAGAGATCGTTGATTCTCTCACAAATGCCGGATCTGTTTCACCTTGTCGATTGGGAAGTACCCAAACGGCGGCTGCTCCTAATTGTAAACTGGTCTCAGGGGCATAGCTGATTGCAGGGAAGACCACAAAAGAACCCTGCTCCGTACTGTCTTGCTTTTGTGAAAATACGGTATACTGAACTAAGACTAGTAAAAGGTAAAGTTTTCTAATGATTTTTAGTTATGAAACTTGACACATCGGCAACTTAAGTAGTGATCATCACCTACCTTGGAATGATAGATGTTTTCGTCGTTTTTCTTTAAGGTAATAATACCTGCTGAGTTGCTATCCTTCAACTCATTATCCCACCAGTTTCCGTGTACTCCTATTCCCTTATATCCTCCACCTGGAATTCCAAAACCACCAAATAGCATATCCATGTCGCTTTCCTTTCCTTCTATTAAGTATTTACCTGAATAGTGCCAACCTCCAAAAAAATGAAAAAGGTGTTTCCATTCGTGGATCGTGGGAACGTGCCACCCCTTAGGACAAGCCAGGTTTGCCTGCTCATAATTATAAAGCCTTCCAAACTGATTGCAGTATTCTCCCGTTTCTTTATAACACCTGGAGCCGGGCGTTTTAAATTTTACGTTTTCGGCGTACCATGTTCTGCGTATCTCTCCACTGTGAAGTTCTCTAACAAAAGTAATGGTTTTATACACTTTACCATCACGCGGGTCGGTGAAGGTTCCCAGCGTATGAAAAAATTTGTCGTTCCTTTCTTCCCTACTTTGTTGTGCACTTACCTGGGTAATAAGAGAGGCGATAAACAAAGCTCTTATTAATATTTTACCCGTTTTCATCTTGATAAGATCAATTAATGTAGCGCAAATTACAGAATTAACCTGTTTTTGTGATCCTGATTTACCAGGATTTAATTTTCTGAAGGACTTATTGTAAGCTGCTTGCTGGATTACAAACTCCGCAACCCTCAACTAAAGCTCTGCCATCAATAACCCTATATCCGCAACCATCGGCTATTTCTATTTTCGAAAACATTACCTGAAGTGAACTGGATCTAAGCAGGTTAAAAACCTACCTCATCAATTAATTGGGATACCCTTTGTGAGTTAACCTTCTTCAAGAAATTTGTTGATTTTGTGCTTCTTTTTTTGAATTGCTTTAACAGTAATATTAAAAACAGATTAGTTTTTGCCTTTTTCCACCAATTTATCTTCTTTCCACAACCCCGCAGCGATTACCTCTCCCTCCTCACCATAGAAAGTTCCCTGGCCATTTCTCCGATCGTTTTTCCATTCGCCAATATATTTTTCTCCGCTAGGCCAATAATATGTCCCTTCTCCACTTCTAATATCATAAGAATAACTTCCCACGTATTGCTCACCGTCTGGCCAGTAAAAACTACCTTCCCCATGCTTCATATTATCCTTCCAATAGCCCTCATAGCGGCTTCCAGTACTAAAAACTCCAACACCTTTGCCACTTGCTTTTCCGTCTTTTACCTGTCCTACATAGTGGATAACAGTCCCTTTTTCATTTTTAAAGGATAGATACTCGCCAAATGATTTGGTTTTCATTTGTTGCTTAAGGCTTTGTATCTGATATTGTGCTTTCTTTAAAGCAAAGAGTAATGAATCTTTCATTCTTACATCCTCTATCTCCCTATTTATAATAAGCCTAACCGTATCCTGCGAGGTTTTAACAGAGTCACGTGAAAGCAACTGTTTATTAATCATTTCAAATTTATTGAGAACCTCTATTCTAAGCCTGATGGCATCAATGCAACAGCTATCTGAGGTTTGCATCATGTCATTATACCGATCAAAAGCATCGAGTATTCTTCCTTTTAAGACTATTGAATCAATTTTCGAAAGCGCTTTGTATGTCTGAAGTTCATTGATATTTTCAGTCACCGCTTTCTGTGACTCCTTTAAATCGGAGGTTAGGCTGGCAACATGCGCGAAATAAAGTATGACCAATACTACCACAACCAGCCAAACTATATATCTATTTGATATTTTTACGTTTTTTTTCATGGTCTTAATCAATCACCTAGGTGAATAGAAGGGAGCTTGTTTCGGACTTTTCTAAGGTCCGGAGAAAAATAAAGGTGAAGCCTTGGGGTCCACTTTTGTTTATAAAAATCACCATCTGCAAGTTCTTGCCCAATGGAATACATAATTCCGGCTGCAACAGTGACGCGAGGTGTCAAAATATATCCGAAAGAGACATGCAACCTCAAGTCTTCCATAGGGCTATCTATCACTGGCTTTCCACTTTGCATGATCAATTCAGCTTCAGGACCTATATAAAAGGTTTGTGGAGACAGCTTAGGACTACCGATCGGGATCTTTAGCCGCAACATATACCTCCACCTATTTCTAAAAATAAATTCACTATCGTCCTGGAACCCTTTAGACCATCGATGTTCTATCCTGATTCTATGATACACCACAACACTAGCTAACGGCATGGCAAATTGATATTCATGCCAAATCCGCCACTCCGGCACCACGCTGTTATCAACGGGTTCGTCACTTGTGTTGAAATTTAACCTAAGCACTCCGCCGACACTCATATTAAATTCTTTAGAAAATAAATAACTGATGGCATGGCGATTGTAAAGTTGAGCTACCTGTCCAACAAACGGTGTATTGTCCGTTTCCTGAAATCGAAAATGGGTCTGTGCTACCCAGAATAGTCTTTTTGTGAGTCTGAGGTTGCCATAAGTATTGATCCAAAGAAGTGTTAGTGGTTCTTCTAGTTGAGAGGAAGTGGGCCTTGTTGGTGTTTCTTGAGCATTAACGTGTACTATCGAACTAATCAACAACAACCCAACGATATGATAAGTCAGAGGAGTGTTCATTGATTCGTGTTCATTGGTTGGATTCCTAATAATTGCTTTAATTCCGCAGGATCATTTTTCCGCTTCAGTTTGCGTTCCAGTTTAGTGGTTTCTTCTTCAATTAACTGCATCATCCGTTCGTTTGTGTCTTCAATAAGCTGTTTTAGTATGAGGCTATTTCCGCAATTCAGATCGGTACTTACCTGTTTCAAATAAGCTGGAATAAGAATATCGCGATAGGCAAAGGTGATCCTTCTTTTCACTTCTTCATCCATAAGGGTAGCTGTAAATGGGTTCCATACTCGGTCTGTGTAAATCTCCTGGATTTCCCTGCGTTTGGAAGGAATCTCGGCAACTATGTGAGCAAGGGCTATCATACCATTGAAACATTTGATTAACTGCTTCGCGGTATTAATCTTCATCAAAAAATCTGTCATTTCAGAATAATGTCGCAGGTTATCGGTCATCACAGACTGAATATTCTCAATTGATATTCTTGTATCGTTCTGAGCTAGTGCAAGAGAATCCGTAATAGTGCGGAGGCTATCGGCCGATATTACCAAGATTTTTTCTAGTGCTTCCAATGCTACTTTTCGTTCTTGTTTGGTCAATCGATCTTCTAATGAGTTTTTCATAGAGTCAATCGCTTTTGATGCAGCCTGCGTTATTTCTAAAAACCCATTTATCCCACTCCCTGTAAAATCTTTGTTGACTAGTTCTGTAAAAAAGTAGTTGGTTTGATCACCATCTTCTAAAGGAACATTTACCTCATAGAGGCTCCTCGGGGTACTGAGCTCCACAAGCTGATTGTCTCTTTTCAATAGATTCAAGATATTGTCTGAATGAAACACAAGCAAGGTGCGTACAGGTGATAAGTAATCCTTTCTAATGGCTTCTGCCGTAGAAATCAAGAAGGAAACTTCAGGATTTGTCAATTTAAGAATTTGGAGTTGGGTATTCTCGCTTATCTCATTTCCAACTTTATCTACTTCTTCTATTAGCTCCTGAAGTTGCGCCAACTGGTTTTCTTCTTTTTTATCTAAAGGCCAAAATTCAACTTTTACCTTGAAATCGGGCATGAAGGATAAACTCCCGAGCTTTGTAAGGATACTATCTGTTTTTTGATAATACGCTGCGTTTTCAATCAATAAATTGTTTATTCTACTTGATAAATTTGAAGAAGAATCTTTTTTTAATTGCCTCCGAACCGCTAACATCTTGGTGTAGCGATCGTCTAATAATACAATCGCTTCATTGGTTAATGAATCGCTAAATACACTTAGCGTATCGTTTTTCTGATTATCTATGATGACTATTTCTCTTAAGATTCCTTCTTCAAAAAACCATCGTTCCTTCAGGCCATTCAATTCATCCGTATACAGGTCCCAAAAGTCATGAGCTAATCCATCTCTAAGGAAACGGCCGAGTAGGGTCTCGTTTTGATTTTGTATTTTAAAGCTTTGTTGCGGCACACCGGCCTCATATACTATTTCACTCATGAAAGTGGTATCTTGTACTTTGGAGCTGTCAAGCTGTTCTACACTATGTGTCCACGTCCCTACTGCCTTTCCATTTTGAAGGCTCCCTGTGGCGGTATGTTTTTTTCCTTTAGCTTTGATAATGTACTCGTTTCCGGCTAGCTCGGACCTCCCATCACTCTTAAAGTCACCAAATTCAAACAACCAGTTCTCTTCGGCCATGCCCTTTTGAAAAAAGCCTTTAATTTTAAAATAATCATCTCCCTGAGACGAGAGCAACGCTTTAATATTTGATTGGTTTAGGAGAAAAGCGCCATCATAGACTGTATCTTCTGAATCTATTTGATAATAAAACTCGGCTTTACCTCTATAATCCAGCAAGTTGTAAGAGCCGTTGTAGTATTTTTTGGCTTGACCTGAAACCATATATGGCAACCCCTGGAAACCTATAAAAACGAGATAAAAGAGGTATATTGCGGGTCTTGGAAAAACCATGCTTCAAATAAACAAAAACAATCAGATATTTAGGGTAAGTAAACTAAAGGAAAGGAGGATCTAATCCTGCACCTCTACAATCATCTCGATTTCTACGGAAATATTACGAGGGAGTGAGCCCATTCCTACGGCGGCACGTGCATGTTTACCACGATCACCAAATACCTCAACCATGACATCTGAAAACCCATTAACTACCTCAGGTTGGTTTTCAAAGTCATCAGTACAATTCACCATTCCTAAGACTTTGACGATCCGAACGACTTTGTTTAAATCACCAATTTCGGATTTGAGGGCTGATAATTGTGCTTCTGCAACGAGCCTCGCAGCTTGATACCCTTCTTCAACCGAGAGGTCAGCTCCTACTTTTCCGGTAACTAGCGTACCATCAGCTCTGGTAGGCCCTTTTCCTGCCATAAAAATAAGACTTCCTGATCGTACGGAATTGACGTAGTTTGCTACCGGAGCTGTTGGCTCTTTCAGCACTATTCCTAACTTAGCAACTTTTTTCTCTATATCGTCATTATAAAGCGATTCATCAATGACCGAATCTTTTTTTGTTTTTTCTTCATTTATTTGAACACAGGAAGAAAACAATGAAATGATAAGAAAAGAAAAAATAAAATATTGATTCATAATTAACAATTTACTTTGAATGTCACACTCTAATTGAAATGCCGTTCTCTAATTGATTTAAATTCTGAGCCTTCTTTCCATTGTGGCCAATCCGCAGAATTGGCAATGCGATAACCTACCTCCATCATAAGCGCTCCATCTAATGCCATTCCATCGAAAGTCCGGCTTTCATGAAATTCATCTTGCGGTCGATGATATTGCGTGTTTAGATATCTTTGATTAATGCTATCCATATACTCCATCCCTTTAGTCATATGCTCATAGGATCCGGAGGCATACAATGCAGGAATCCCTACTTTGGCAAACTGAAAATGATCAGATCTGAAAAAATAACCTTCCCCTGGATCAGGGTCAGGAATAATGTATCTTCCTTGCGTTTTGGCAACCTTTTCAGCGATGTCTTCCAGTTCTGATTGGCCATAACCTATGACTGTAAGGTCTTTCATTGGCCCAAAAGTAGTGATACCATCCATATTGATATTGGCCACCGTTTGAGAAGTTGGGAAAATCGGATTTTCCGCATAATGCTTAGATCCTAAGAGACTTTGCTCTTCCGCCGTAACTGCCAGAAAAACAACACTTCGCCGAGGACGAGGTGCTTGGACCATGGCCTCGGCAATGCCTAATAATGTAGCCGTTCCTGAAGCATTATCATAAGCGCCATTATAAATGCTGTCCTGGTCTATTTCCTGACCTATTCCCAAATGGTCCCAATGCGCAGAGTAGATCACATACTCATCGGGACTCTCTGATCCTTCAATCATCGCTACTACATTTTTTGAAACATCTTTTTTGATTTCGTTTCCACTGATACCGAAACGGTCAGCTTCAGATCAATGGCTTGAAAATCATTTTGTCTAGCTCTTTCAGCAAAATTTTTCAGGTTTTTTCTTGACGTTTCAAAGATCTTGATAGCGGCATTTCTTGTAATCCAACCTAAGATCGCCGGTTGATAGTTGTTCCCCGATGTATCGAGGTAAAGGCTAGCCCCCGACCAGGAATTTCTTACTACCAACCATGGATAGCCGGCGGGTATGGTTTCATGTACAATCAAACAGCCGGCAGCGCCCTGTCTAGCGGCTTCTTCATATTTGTAGGTCCAGCGGCTATAATAAGTCATCGTTTCTCCCCTAAAAAAGGTGGAGTCGTCTGAAGCAAATCCGGGATCATTTATCAACACAATGACCATTTTACCTTTTACGTCCAGTTCTTCATAATCATTCCAGCCATACTCCGGAGCTACCACTCCGTAGCCTGCAAATACCAACTCAGTGTTTTCGAGACTCACGAATTCTTCCACTCGCTCAGTATAGGCAACAAACTCATCTAGCGCTATTAAGTCTTGAGATTGATCATTTCCACGAATAATCATCGTTTCTGAAGGTTTTGCATTCAATTCTACTAGTGGGACGTCTCGAAAATAAGCGTCTCCATTTCCAGGCTTCAATTCAAATTGCTCAAACTGCCTTTTCAAGTAGTTGATGGTCCTGGCCTCACCTTCCGTAAATGGCTTCCTTCCTTGATATTCATTCGATGAGAGGGTGATGAGATGTTTCTTTAGGGACTCCTTGGAGATTAATTGCCTCTTGGTGATATTCTCTCGCTCGAATAAGGAATTGCAGGCTATTGATAAGGCAATGAGAAGAATAAGAGGATTGAATTTCTTCATCGATTTACTTAGAGATTAGAGTCATCAAGATAATAGAAATACTAATACTTCAAGGATTGAAAGGAATTATCAGGCTGATGTCATTAAATTTAACTCCTTTATTTTTTATCATAAACAGCATGACAACGAAAGAAATAAATGGCCACGTTCATATACGCTATGAGAGAGATACTTATGGACTTCAAGAAGCTACCCAGCGATCAGAAGACTATTATCGTTGGCTGGACACCAGAAGAACTATTCGTGATATTTCAAAAAAGCCTGTTTCAAGAGAGCTCATAGAAAATTTGATCAGGTCCGGCTCTACGGCTCCATCTGGAGCTCATAAGCAACCGTGGACTTTTTGTGCGGTTGCAAACCCTGAGATCAAAAAAGCGATCAGAGAGGCCGCTGAAAAAGAAGAGTACGAGAGTTATCACGGCAGAATGAGTGAGCAGTGGCTAGAAGACTTGAAGTCTTTTGGCACAGATTGGAATAAGCCGTTCCTTGAAGAGGCGCCATGGCTGGTCATCGTTTTTAAAAGGATCTATCAATTAGTCAATGGTGAAAAAACGAACAACTACTACGTAAATGAATCTGTTGGGATTGCCTGTGGAATGTTGATTTCTGCTATTCATCACGCGGGACTTGTTACACTCACGCATACACCTTCTCCCATGAACTTTCTTTCTAAAATCTTAAAAAGGCCTGAGAATGAAAGACCTTACTTACTGCTGCCAATTGGTTATCCTAAAAATGAAGTGTTTGTTCCAGATATCAAAAGAAAGAAGCTGGAGGAAGTGGCCATATTTTATGATTAGGGTTAGCGCGATTTATAAACCCAGACCTAATATCCTCCACAAAGGGTATAGATTTGGAATGGTTGAGCGATTAAGCATAAAAAACTCAATGATTATTCATTCGCGCCATTAGTTAGATTTGTTGAAGTAGGCACTTAATAAATATGTAAAATGACGTTTAGCATGCATATGAGGACATTTGGATTTAGAAATCTGCTGATTTGTAGTGCTTGATTTATCTAAATAATTCATTTTGTTTGTTTGCAGCTTCCCAGAGCTATTTATTAAGTGCCTACTTCGATAGATTTGTTCTATCAACTAATTTGTTTCAATAAAAACTACTCGCACTCCTGATCATATAAAAATAAAAGCAATGCATAAATTTTTTCTCTTGTTTGCGTCAATTTCTGGTTTTATCTCAGTGTCCTTAGGAGCATTTGGTGCACATGCTTTGAAAAATAAGCTCACAGCTTCGGGAAATTTTGAAACTTACCAAACAGCAGTTTCTTACCAGTTTTATCATACACTTGCGCTCCTTGGCATTGGTTTATTTTCAATGAAGTACCCCTCATCTTGGGCAAACTATTCAGGTATCACTATGATTATGGGAACAATAGTCTTTTCAGGATCACTTTATGTGCTTTGTTTTACAGGTATAAAATGGCTTGGCGCTATTACTCCCATCGGAGGATTTGGTTTCATTACAGGATGGATTTTGCTGTTTCTAGCTATCTTGAAAACATTGTAGTGATCCACCATCTGGTTATGCAAAATGGTCTTTGAGGTTGTTAGCGCACAGTAATAATGGTTGAGCTTAATTATCTGGACAGTATTTCCATAAATCCTAACTCTGGAAAGAAGCTGGGTCATTCTAACTGAGCGAAACTGAAATATCAAGCGTCCACTGTAAAAGGCTTTATCCGTCGTTTGATGATCAACATGACGCTCCTCTATAGAGGTAAATAAACTACAACCGGTTCAAGTAAGTACAGGTGCTTCAAGAAAAAGGGATCGATTTTGATCCCTTTCAATTTGGTACATGTTAGGTTACAACGTGCCTCTAAGCTCTTGTTCGCGCTCTAACGCTTCAAATAGCGCTTTAAAGTTACCCTTTCCAAAGGAAGTAGCTCCTTTTCTCTGAATAATTTCAAAAAACATGGTAGGCCTTGCCTGGACGGTCTTGGTGAAAATTTGTAATAGGTAACCTTCCTCGTCCCTATCAACCAAGATTCCGAGTGAACTTAGCGCTTTAATATCTTCGTCTATTTCTCCGACACGTTCATGGAGCGTCATGTAATACGTATTCGGAACCTTTAGAAATTCAACACCTCTATTGCAGAGTTCCATGACTGTGTTGATGATGTTATCTGTTGCTACAGCAATATGTTGTACTCCTGCTCCTTCGTAAAATTCCAGGTATTCGTCTACCTGGGACTTTTTTAAACCAGGTGCCGGTTCATTAATTGGAAACTTTATTCTACCGTTTCCATTACTTACTACTTTGCTCATCAGAGCGGTATAATCTGTGGAAATATCCTTATCATCAAAAGATAAGATTTGTTTAAAACCTAACACCTCTTCGTAGAACTTCACCCATTTATTCATCGCGCCTAGTTCCACATTTCCTACCATATGATCAACATATTTCAATCCGACGGGGTCGGTTTTAAATTTAGGATTCCATCTCCTATAGCCAGGGAGAAAAGTACCCCGATAGTCCTTCCGTTCGATAAATAGATGTATTACTTCTCCATAGGTATGAATGCCGGATTGGACCACTTTTCCGTCTTCATCTTCTATGGTTTGTGGATTTAAATAGGATCTTGCGCCCCGCTTAATCGATTCATGAAAAGCATAGGATGCATCGTCTACCCACAAAGCAGTTACTTTCACTCCATCTCCATGCTTGTCTATATGTTTACCTATTTTGGTTCCGCTACACAAAGGAGAGGTAAGCACTAATCTGATTTTGTCTTGAACAACTACATAGGATTCTCTGTCTTTACGCCCTGTCTCTAGTCCGGCATAGGCGAGGGATTGAAATCCAAATGCGGATTTATAGAAATGGGCAGCCTGCTTTGCATTACTTACGTAGAGTTCTAAATAATCAGTGCCATTAATAGGCATAAAATCCGTCGTCTGTGTAGTCGATTTAGTAGCAGAATGCAACATGGAGGGTTATCGTTGTAACAATAAATTTAATGATAATTTGTCTGAATTTCAATTAATAAAGAAAACAATACATATCTCAATGTAATTGCTTAGTCTTAAGATTATGGGGTAGTGAGACCTTTCAAAGCTTTCCGGGTTCAACGGCTCATGACAGGTTTCATAACTCATATACGATCAAATAGTTACAATCTCAGTTATTGCCTTTTGTGATCCTAATTTACAAGGATTTAATCTTCGACATGACCAGATCACGCTACTGTCTCAATTTTGTATTGGCTATACAATTTTTCATGTGCTTGGGATATTATTGATTAGAAGGACTGAGTCTATGAGCAAATCGCGTATGAACGTACACATATATTTCCAAGGTGCTAGTAGACAAGTTGGATAAGCTGGAAACGAACACCAAATGGATAAAAGAAGTCTCTCGGAGAATAGAAACCCAGCTTAAGAAATTTGAGCAGATCCATCGACGCTTAAAGCGCGTCGATGGATCTGAATAATCATGAAGCACAATAAAATAAAAGAAACGTTTTCACGGAGGATTAAAAATACTTTAATGGGCAGTTATTGCGCTAGGGGCGCCGGTGCTCTTGCTTAATGGGAATCTGTTGTGCCCTCTTTTTATTACGAAAGACCAGAGAGTGGGATGAGCTCGCAAAGCACTTGCATGATTTGGCTTAACCCTGAGAAAGAAGCAACAGGCAGCAGTTAACCAAAATACTTAATCAGTGCATTCAGAAAACCATTAGCAATAAGTCCTCCAACGATCCACTTTATCAAGTCATTGCAGTTTTTTCCTGATTAAGTGGCATTTTCTCAAACGCATTGATGATGTAACCTAAAAGTTTTTTGGTTTTTTGCACTTGAAGGACTTTTTTTAAATTTAATTATTGTCATAATCTTGAACTTTAGCTAACAGCGTCCTGGGGAACTTCCACATCTTATTATCAGATTATCAGAGCTCAAAATCCCTGATTAATCAAATCCAGGGATCATTTTTCCACTTTCAACGAACAAATAAAGGGTTGTTCTAACAGTTTTCGACCATATGTTGGGCTATCATGAAAATTGAATTGAAGGTTTTTCAATGCTGCCGTGTTTAAATTATTCTCAAATCCTTTTCAGCCAATCGATCATGGCATTACATTTTCTCAATGAATCTATTCCAAATTATTGGGATTAAACTCAGTGGCTATTCGCTTCTCAAAGAACTTACAGGATTTGCCCTGGCTGCTTTCCGTGCTTGCCCTGACACAATCAAAATGGTAAAAGCTAAAATAATGATCCCCACGAATGGTAATATCCACCATGCGATGTCTACCCTTATCGTATAGCGATTAAGATACCGGTCCATGAGGTACCAACCCAGTGGAGCGCCAATTACAAAAGATATGAGCACGAGTTTTGCGAAGTCGACAGACATCAAGCTCATCACATTTCTCACCGAGGCACCCAGTACTTTTCTGATCCCGATTTCTTTGGTTCTTTGTTCGGCCGTATACGCAGCCAGACCAAATAACCCTAACCCTGTTATGATCATTGCCAATGCGGCAAATATGCTTGCGAGCCTTCTGGTGAGAGAGATGGTGGTGAATTTTTCTTGAAACTCGACATCCATGAACCGATACTCGAATGGATAGGCAGGGTTATGCTTATTGAATATCTCTTCAAGATCGGACAAAGATCTCTGTAAATCATTTGTCTTTTTTAGGCGAATGGAGATGTAACCTCCCCAATTATCAAGAATGGCGAACATAGGCTTCACCGGTTCGTAAACTGAACCCATCAGAACATTATCTATCACCCCGATGAGATTCCTTTTTTCACCCCAAAGATCAAGGTTGGTGCCAATAGGATTTTCTAGATTCATTAGTTCCAAAGCGGCTTTATTGATGACAATTGCATCTGAATCGCTTGCAAACTCTTTACTAAAATCTCGCCCCATTAAAATGTCTATCCCCATGGTCTTTGCATAATCATATTCTGAGGTAATGGTAGTAAACAACACTTTTCTGCTTTCGGGCTTTCCCGGCCATCCGAGAAAGTTGTTGGAAGAGATGGAAGTAACCTGGCTGTTTGATCGGGTCATACTTTCTGCAACCCCAGACTGGAGCACCTCCTGCTTCAACACCTCATAGTGGTCAATCAAGTCATTAGTGAGCTCAACAGTGATAAGATTTTCCTGATCATACCCTAAGTCTCTTTTTTTAACCAAATCTATTTGCTGAAAAATCACCACTGTACTGATCATCAAGACGATAGAAAACCCGAACTGACTGATGACTAAGATTTTTCTAGGGGTGGTGGCGCCTTTGCCGACTTTTACCGTGCCTTTTAATGTTTGAACAGGCTTAAAGGAGGACAAATAGAATGCAGGATAACTACCTGCAACAATACCTAATACCACAATTCCGCCAATAACTGAAAGCCAGAAAATTGGAGAAGAGTAATCGATAAACAATTCTTTATCCACCAAGATATTATAGCCAGGTAATAAAAGTTCAGTCAATATAATTGCCAGGATAAAAGCGAGCGTGGTTATAAAGATAGACTCGCTGATAAACTGGGCAATCAGGCGTTTTCTATTGGAGCCTAAACTCTTTCTTATCCCTACTTCTTTTGCTCTTTTCTCAGAACGAGCCGTGGCAAGGTTCATAAAGTTGATACAAGCTATGACGAGAATGACAATGGCAATAGCGGTGAAAAGTTGTATATAATCACTCCTGCCGCCACTTTCTTTACCATTTGCATCAAAATTGGAATAGAGTCTCCATCTATTCATTGGATAGAGGAAAAAGTGCTTATTAATGCCATCTTCACCGTCTTTTTCCATGATCAGATCTGCAATACTGCTCTCAACATCGAGCTCTCTGGAAGCGTTATTCAGCTCCACGAAGATTTGAAAAGAATAATTTCCCCAATTCGTCTTATTTTCTTTTACCCATTCGTTTACTGTTTCGCGATATTTCCAAGTCGCCAAATAATCAAATTGAAAAGATGAGTTTTCGGGAACATCTTTCACAATAGCAGTAACTTGCAAGGTTCCCTCATCTTCAAGTCTCACCTGTTTGCCAATTGGATCTTCCTCACCAAAAAGGATCTTTGCTAAAGATGCTGATAGCACAATGGACATGGGATCTTTTAGCGCTTCATTATGTGAGCCAGCAACCAAAGGAAATTCGAACATTTCCAGAAATTCTTCACTTACATAATATCCAGGTTTTATGATTCTAATGTCACCCACTGTGAGTAATCGGTCAGATCCCCAGCCTGCAACTACAGAGTTTTTAATATTGCTATCAATACTTTTCATTGCCTCATACGTAGGCAAAGGAACCGAACGCCAATTATTGATGCGATTATCGTAATCTCCACTCACCCAGACCTGAAAAAGACGGTCGTACTTCGGGATAAATTTATTGTAGGAGATCTCATCACCGACCCAGAGCAGTATTAAAACACTGCAGACTATTCCAATGGTAAGTCCACTGATATTGATGATTGAATAAAGTCCGTTTTTCTTGAGGTTTCGGAAGGAGATAAGGAAGAAGTTCTTTAACATAAGATTATTCGATAGTTTGGATGATAATGACTGATAAAATGGTCTACAGGTTGCTTTGATTCTAGAAATACTCAACGCCAGGTAAAAGGTTACTTAAGTAGTGCTATTTTCACGCGGCAATAATCTATTTATGACACTTTCTAGTTTTGATTGGCTCATCATCGGAGTTTTTTTTGTTTTAATTGTAATCATCAGTCTTATGGCGTCGAGGACGGCAGGGAAAAGTAAAGAAGCGTTTTTTCTTGCCGGAAAATCCATGCCGTGGTGGTTGCTTGGAGTTTCTATGGTTGCCACCACTTTTTCTGCAGACACTCCAAACCTTGTTACCGGTTTTGTAAGAGAATCTGGTGTTGCTAAAAACTGGGCATGGTGGTCATTTTTAATCACAGGCATGATCACCGTTTTCATCTATGCAAAACTTTGGAGAAGATCTGGTATACTCACAGATCTTGAATTCTGTGAACTTAGATATGGAGGAAAAGCCGCTGCATTTCTCAGAGGGTTTAGAGCCATTTATCTAGGGCTTTTTTTTAATTGCCTTATTATGGGTTCTGTGATCCTTGCGGCCATTAAAATCGCGTCGGTTCTTTTTGGCCTGGCTCCTTTGCTTACCGTACTTATTAGCTCGGTAATAGTAGCTATTTATTCTGCGCTTGGGGGGCTTAAAGGCGTCGTATGGACTGATTTTTTTCAATTTGGAATCTCATTAGCCGGAGCATTCTATGCCGCCTATGTTGCTTTGGACCAGCCAGAGGTCGGTGGATTATCCAGATTATTGAGCAATTCAATGCTTTCTGGCAAAATTTCAGTAGTCCCCGATTTTTCTAATACCTCACTTGTAGTGTCTATGTTTCTCATACCACTTGCCGTGCAGTGGTGGTCTGTTTGGTACCCGGGTTCAGAACCTGGTGGTGGTGGATATATTGCTCAGCGTATGCTGGCCGCTAAAAATGAAAAACACGCTGTGAGCGCCACACTCTTTTTCAATTTTGCGCATTATGCACTTCGGCCATGGCCTTGGATCATTGTTGCTTTAGTTTCACTTATCTTGTTCCCGGACTTGGAAAGTATTAAACAAGCATTTCCAACGATCAACGAACAATATCTTGGAGAAGATATTGCCTACCCGGTGATGCTGACCCTGCTTTCGCCAGGTTGGTTGGGTCTGGTGGTCGCTTCATTGATTGCAGCATATATGTCAACCATAAGCACTCATCTGAATTGGGGGTCTTCATACCTGGTCAATGATTTCTACCAACGATTTTTAAGGCCAACAGCTTCTGAAAAAGAGCTAGTAAACATTGGTAGAGCAACCACTGTTTTTTTAATGGTAATCGCAGGAATTTTGTCGCTTTTAGTTCTGGAGAATGCTACTCAGGCATTTAACATCATGCTATTATCCGGTGCCGGAACGGGTGCCATCTACCTTTTGCGGTGGTTTTGGTGGAGAATTAATGCATGGACAGAAATAGCAGGTATGGCGGTGGCCATGTTAAATGCCTTGATTCTGGTGTTAATCATCCCGGATGAGAGGGTCGAAGGTGAGTTGATCGATGGATTTACTGCAAAGCTTTTGCTTACCACAGTCATAACTTCTATCGCCTGGATATCTGTCACTTTGCTCACAAAACCAGAAGATAAAAAAACACTTAAGACTTTTGCTAACAAAATCAACCCTGATTTGGGTTGGACCAGGTTCGGAAACCAACCGTCAGGAATTACTTTTTCATTGCTAAGCGTGTTTTTTGGGACCGTTGGTATTTACAGTGCGCTATTTGGAATAGGAAACATTGTTTACGGCAATTATCTGCTCTCTTTATTCTTCTTGGCGATGTTTGGCCTATGCGTTTACTTTATACTACGTTGGTGGAAAAAATTTTAATCTTGAAAAGACCATAACCTATGGTAGGCTGATTCGCGAATAATTTTCGTACTTCTTTCATGAAACAAAGAAAAGTTTACTCTACTTATCACCAAGGGGAGCTGTCCCGTATGTGAGCCTCCTCTTTTTTCTTAAACTTTCTATCTTTCCGAAAAGAAATCATGAGCTATCTTGAAGGAATGCTTCGTCCGGAAGCACTTAAAGGAAAAACAATTATTGTCACGGGAGGTGGAACCGGACTTGGGAAGTCTATGGGGACTTATTTTTCAGCACTTGGAGCTAATCTTGTGATCACCAGTAGGAAAATTGAGGTGTTGGAAAAAGCTGCCAAGGAAATAACGGAACACACAGGTTATCCGGTGCATTGTGTAGCTTGTGACGTGCGTGAATATGAGCGGGTAGAACAAGTAATCAGCGAAGCAAAGGAGAAATTTGGAACGGTAGATGCACTACTAAACAACGCTGCGGGTAATTTTATCAGTCCAACAGAACGTCTCTCTCATCGCGCATTCAATACGGTAGTGGATATTGTATTGAAGGGCAGTTACAATTTCACGTTGGCCATAGGCAAAGATTGGATTGAAAATAAACAATCAGGGACTATTTTGAGCATTGTAACGACCTATGCCTGGACTGGTTCAGGATATGTGGTTCCCTCAGCGTGTGCCAAGGGGGGTGTTTTAGCCATGACCAGGTCTTTAGCTGTGGAATGGGCAAAGTATGGCATTCGAAGCAATGCAATTGCACCAGGCCCTTTTCCCACAGAAGGTGCATGGGAACGTTTACTTCCGGGTGATTTAAAGAAAAAATATGATCCGGCCCGAAAAGTACCGCTAGGCAGGGTAGGGGACCATCAGGAACTTGCCAATTTAGCGGCCTATTTAGTTTCAGATTTTTCTGCTTATATCAATGGTGAAGTAATCACCATTGACGGGGCAGAATGGCTGAAAGGAGCCGGAGAGTTCAATATGCTGGATGCAATACCGGAAGAGCTGTGGGATGCCATGGAGATGGCACGCAAAAAGAAAGGCTCTAGGCTCAAGATGATGTGGCTATATTTCAAAGGTATGCGGAAATTAAAAATTTAATCGCCGAAGTATGGTCCCTTGGTTTTTCTCTTGCATCATTATCGATAAGGTAATTTAAACCGGAAGATACACTAAGGCTTCATGTAGTTTTCTCTAGGTCTGTGTTTTATAGATCGAGCAGCAGAACATGATCGAATGCTATACGTGGCTAACCACAGCAATGTTAAAAACAATACAAAACACGAGCAAAACGTCACTTGTAGAACCTGAAAAGCATATATACTTTTCAATAAGCAATACCATTTCTGAAAGCCCATAGAGAGGTAATCCATCCATGTTAGGAAAAAAGTGTGCCTGCAGCGCATTAGTCAGGCTGCCCTTTAGGAATAGCTACTGCTTAAGTTGGCATCCTTTCACCTCCCTTTTCTCCAGATGAATGGCCTATGGTTTTGATGATACGCTTTTGTATACGCTTCAAAGTGTTTTCGAAGTTGTTCCTTGCTACTAAAACTTGCACTTGATAGCGATTTCCTGGAAAAGAAACCAAACCAAATTTCCACTATATTCCACCGACTTGCTGAAGTTAGCGTGAAATGAAAATGAACCAAAGGATGAGGAACGTGGAAAAGAAAGCATACTAGCCCGATGGGCACAATTGAACACTTACTTACGATTTTTAATGCTCACAACCTTGGACTAGTTGTGCGACACGCTCGAACCAGCATATCGTACACCTCGGACTAGCTGAGACTAGTTGGAATCAGGTTCAGGGTATTTATTCACTTTACTGTAATCGACCTTCCAAATATCAAGCTCAAACAAATCATCAAATTGATCTACGTTTAAGCTCACTATAATTGGAATTTTATCATTGTCTAGATATTCGGCTTCAGCTACCCTCTTTCCAAAAAATCGCTTATCCTTCAGGTTTGACGAACCTAAATAAAGCGATCCCATTCCATCATCCTTAAGTTCTGATACCTCAATCTCTTCTATCGAATAAAATTTACCGCTAATTTGAATTAGCTCTGTTAAAAGTTTTTTTTCTCTAGAATTTATTCGTCTCATCTTCATCAATCAACGACTATTCTTCCAACATTAATTATACCATCAGGAAGCTCAAATGCAATATATGCTATTCTGTACTTTGGATAATGATAAAAGCATTATATGGAACGCTTGGCTTTATGAGGTTTAAATTAAAATTTATATCGGATCTAATTGCAGATTAAGCATATGATTTATTTAAGCCTGCTCTTTGAATGTGTCTAAAAGTGTGGTATTCTTGATTAGCATTGTTACCAAATCTTACGTCCTTGTATCAAAGAAGTTATTCAAGCTGCCTAATACCATATTATCCATCTTCGTTGCAGCGATAAATAACAAGGACAGACGTGCAGAGCGTATAATTCAAGATCCTATTTTCATAAACCGGCTACCCGTTGCAATAACCTGACGGCTGATTTATCCCAACCACCACGTAGATAGCTTAAATCAACAGCAGATTTTTCCCAACCAGCACGTAGGTGACCTAAATTGAGCGCAGATTTATCTCCCCGAGAGTCGGTTATGCTAAATGGACGATTTTTTTTGCTCCCCGAGGGTCAGGTGACCTAAATGGACGAAAAAAATAGCTCTCCGAGGGTAAGCTGCGATAAATCGGAAAAAAATTTATCTCTCCGGCAGTCGGTTACGACAAATCCACAAAAAATATCCTATTTCTTACCATCATTTATCACACGTTGCCAAAAAGAATCATCTTCCTGCAATGGTTAGGACGATTTGATGATAAGGCATTTAGAACAGCTAGGGCACAATGCGTAGGAACTCCAAAGAAGATCAAGGAGCCAAAAATAGAAAGAACTGATTGGCGCAAGTAGATCTCGCGCCAGCTTGCAGCTAATTTGATAATACTTGATTACTCGATATTAGGCGCCCATTTTTGGCATCGAATACAAAAGGGGTACAGCCGTAACTGATATCAAAGTAATGTTCACATAAAAATCCTTCAATGATAGAGTTATCATCTATCTTAAAAAATTTAGTACATAATTCTAATCCTTCTTTTTGGATGTATTCACCATCTACATTGATAGTTAAATTTTGGGTCTTTTGAAAATAAACTCGAACCGAAACACTGTCTGATGGAATCAAACTATAAAGCAACTTCACACAAAACTTATCATCTTTCAAACTGGCCTCAATAGGAAAATAAGTAGCTCCAAGTCCACCTGTTCTAGTATATTCTTTCAAATAAAATAATGTATCGTTTTTCTTGACTTGAAACATATTAGGAGAACCATCTTCGTAATAAAAATATGTCTCACTTATGTTTGCGTTATTAGAATATTCTCCTTCTGACTTAATATTTCCATTCAAATAATACGTCTCAAATGGGCCTTCAGGAATAGATTTCTTATAAAATGTTTTACCTGCCAAATTTCCTGAAGAATCATACATCTTAGCCCAACCTTCTTGATAGTTATTTTTAAATTGTGAAACTACCTTCACAGTACCATTTTTATAGTAAAGTTTAGATTCGCCTTCTTTCACTCCATTGACCCAAATACTCTTCTGCATTATTTCCCCAGATGGGTAAAATCTAATTGCCTCACCATTTTGACCTACTTCATTAAGCATGTACTTATATTCTATATTTCCATCTGCGTAATATTCATAGTGATAAGAATCACAACTACAAATAAAGATCATCAAAGAAATAGGCAGTAAATACTTTAGCATTCTGTTCATTATTTTCTAAACCACTTTTTATCATAAGTATTATAGATAGAAGTATCACCTGCTTGATTGATCATAAATAATTTTCCATTTATTGTGAAAGTAGAAATTTGTTCGGTCTGATAAAAAGCTGAATCTCCACTAATTCTAATAATAGACCAACTCTTACTATTAAAAAGCTGCCCATTCAGCTCTATCCACTTGAAAAAACCATCACCGATATCTCGAATAGATCCTGCTCCGGTTTTGAAGCTGATGCCCATATCTATACCAATTTCTGTGTGTCGTGCAGTCTCCGGATAGCCATCACCAGATACTGGCCCGGTAGTAAACTGAGAGATGCCACCTGGCTGCTGACCACTTACCGAATTCGCCATCCTTTCCCACCACGATTTTGCCATAGTCGACATGGATTTCCAGTAGGATCGCCAAGCATCTCCATACTTTCTGATCAAAGATTTTTTGGCTTTTGGAGATGGATCTGTTCGATCAAACACCCTATGCAACCAATGATTCGCCACACTCACCGTAGCCCCAATCGCTGCCCCTTCCCAAAAATCTCCACCTTCCCAAGCACTAGCTCCACCACCAATCAAGGCTCCTCCTACCGCATTGATCCCAAACTGGATACCTGCCTTTCCGCTCACTTCCCCAAAAGCACTTCCAAACCCTGATCCTGCCGCACCCGCAGCAAACGACTGAACATAATTACCGCCTTGTGCCACGCCCAGCGTCCCTTGTACATGCCCGTGTATACCCGCTTTCAACACCGACTGGCCTAACGTCAGTTTACCGTTCTGAGCAAGTGCCAATCCCTTGAATGCCTCGCCCACCCCAAAGCTTGCCGCTCCGCTTAGTCCTCCTATTCCCACACCTAATGCGAACTGTCCCCAGTTCCAATTACTGAAACCCCCATCACTAAAGCCTACACTCGCCGTGTAGGTGCCTGCGCCAATCGCCGCACCTATGGCGATGGCTGCGAACACTGTCAACTCTTGTCCATCGGGATCCACATACATGTTTGGATTGGCTCCCATGCCCAGGTACGGAGACATAGTCGCAAACTCACTGGCTTTCG
>JBCDKO010000036.1:0-28566 GCA_038746525.1 Bacteroidota bacterium | reverse complement strand
TACTAAAGTGTCGGATGTGACTCCTTTGCTACCTAGGTAGCGCGCCAACTGGTTGGAGCGCTCATTCAACTGCTGATAACTCAAGGTATCTCCTTCATAAACGATGGCTACCGAATCAGGGGTTTTCTCTGCCTGTTCTTCAAATAAATCAATAACCGTCTGATCCGATGTACTCAATGAAATACCCGTACCATTGAATACCTCCAACAACTGATGTCGCTCTTCACCAGGAAGCATTGACAGGTCACATAACCGTGAAGATGGTAACTGTACGATACCTTCCAACAACTCTTGATAATGCACAACCATTCTTTGGATGGTTGCTTCTTTGAACAGATCTGTGGCGTAGTTGAGATGTATAAAAAAGTCTGTCTCTACCTCATCTACAGTCATTTTCAGATCAAAATTCGCGGTAGTTTCGATATCTACTTCATAATCTGATAAGGTAAGGCCTTCTAATTCTACCCCTTTAGACTTCGGTGTGTTTTGTAGAACAAATAAAACCCGGAATAGAGGATTTCCACTATGATCACGTGTATTTAGTACACGCTCTATTACCTTTTCCAATGGCACCTGCTGGTGATCGTAAGCTTCTAGTGTTGTTTGCCTAACGTTTTGTAATAATTTCTGGAAAGAGTCGGTTTCATCAATTTGTGTCCGAAGCGCCAGGACATTGACAAAATAGCCGATCATTCCTTCCAACTCCTTCTGCGTACGGTTGGCCACAGAAGTACCCACGCAAATGTCCTCTTGGCCACTATATCTACTCAGCAAAACTTTGAAGGCGGCTAACAGTGTCATGAAAACAGTAGCACTCTCGCGATAGCTCAAAGATCTGATACCAGAAGCCAGAGATTCACTCAACTGAAAAGAAATGGTCGATCCTGATATGCTTTGAACTGCAGGACGATCATAATCTGTCGACAACTGTAGTTTACTAAACCCGTCCAGTTTATCTTCCCAATACGATAACTGGTTGTCAATGATAGCACCATCTAAATAGTTGCGTTGCCACAACGCATAATCCACATATTGAAGTGGCAATGATGGCAAATCTATTTGCTTCCCTGAAACACAGCCGCTGTAAAGGGCCATAAATTCCTTAATCAAAATACCCTTAGACCATGCATCACTAGAAATATGGTGGAAGACACCTGCCAGTACGTAATCTTTGTTGCCTAAATCATATAAACACGAACGGAACATATAATCAGCACCTAAATCAAAAGGAGCTGATAAAAATGCCTTTAAGTCTTCAGTAAACAAAGAAGTGTCATCGCCTGCGTCTTTAATTGACAACTCCCATTTTTCCGCCGATAAGACCTTTTGATAGCCTTCCCCTTCCTCGGAATAGATGACTGTACGAAGTACATTATGACGACGGACTACAGCTTGAAGGCTTCTGGATAAAGCATTCACATTCAAATCTCCTGCGATCTGGAATGCAAAAGACAGATTATATTCCAGGCTGCCTTGTAACTGGTCAATCAACCACAAGCTTTCCTGACTAAAGGATAAAGGCACCTTTTGCGGTCTTTGCTCAGCAGTCGTCACCTTTGGTACTGCAGTTCCTTTATCTTGTACATCTAGGTAGGCTCCTAACCTATCAATAGTTGTATGGAGGAATATATCTTGAATGGCTAGCTCTATTTCCATCTCCTTTCGGATCATGGAGACCAGACGAACGGCCATCAGACTATGTCCTCCAAGCTCAAAGAAGTCATCATGGATGCCTACCTTCTCAATACCTAATAAATCCTGCCAGATACTAGCCAGCTGTACTTCGGTCTTCGTCCCCGGAGCTACATAAGCACTATTGGACAATGCTGAACCCTCTGGCTCAGGCAAGGATTTCCTATCCACCTTCCCACTGGAGGTCAATGGTAGCTCATCCAACCGGACCCATAGCTTTGGCACCATGTACTTAGGCAAACGCTGCAATAACTGTTCTTGCAAAAATGTCTTCTTACCCGTTTCTGCCGTGACAAAGTATGCCATCAAATGCTTGTCGCCATGGTGGTCTTCCCTGGCAACTATACAACATTGCTGGACCCCTGGCACCATGGAAAGGGTTTTTTCAATCTCTCCCAGCTCTATCCGGTACCCACGTATCTTTACCTGATCATCCTTCCTGCCTATAAACTCAATACTGCCATCAGGTAACCAACGGCCAAGATCACCTGTCTTATACAACCGCTCTCCTTCTCTGAATGGGTTAGCTACAAATTGCTGCGCCGTTAAGGCTTCCTGATTTAAATATCCTCGTGCCAGTCCTAAACCACCTACGCATAGCTCTCCAACAGCGCCAATAGGAACCAATGCTGAAGCTTCATTCAATAAGTAAACCGTAGTGTTTGGAACAGGCGATCCGATAGGGACAGAGGCATCTATTTTTCCGTTGAATATAGTGGCACAAATACTCGCTTCCGTTGGGCCATAGGCATTGAAATAATTCCCCGCTTTTGAAAAGGATTTTGCATTTTTCAGTGGTGCTTCTTCTCCTCCTGTAACCAGTGTTTTGATGCTTGGTATTTGTGAAACATCAAGTAATTCAAAGAAAGCCGGAGGCAATATGGAAAATGTAATTGCTTGATCTTCTACAAACTTGAAAAAGTAGTCGATCTCATACTTTTTGGATTCATCAATAATACAAAGTCTGGCTCCTGCCAATAAGGATAGGAAAATTTCCCATATGGAAGCATCAAAAGATGTATTTGCGTACTGAAGGCAATGGTCTGTGTCTGATATTGAAAACACTGAAATCTGACCTTGTATCGTATTACAAATACCTCCATGTTCTATCAGTACGCCTTTGGGCTTACCTGTACTTCCTGAGGTATAAATGATATAAGCTAAATGAGAAGCAGATAAACTAATCGACAATGGAGTTGTAGACTCTTTTTCAATCAAACTTGAAGCTGCATCAAATAAAATAAGCTCATTTACATCTAAATCTAAGAGACGTTCAAATACGCTGGTGGTACTTAATAAAAGCATTATAGAAGCATCTTCAAGCATATATTGGATCCTCTCTTTTGGATGTTCAGGATCAATGGGAACATAAGCTCCGCCACTCTTCAGAACTCCTAAAATACTAATGATCAGTTCAGCGCTACGTTCTAAACAAACACCTACTGCATTTTCCAGGCCTACTCCTTTATCATTTAAAAAATGGGCTAACTGGTTGGACCGCTCGTCCAACTGTTGATAAGTTAAAAGCTCATCTTTAAAGGCTACAGCGATAGCATCTGGGGTCTTCCCTACCTGTCGCTCAAATAAATTAATCAGTGTTTTATCTTTGGGGTAATCAACTGATGTATCATTAAACACTTCCAACAATTGATGCCTTTCATCCTTTGTAAGCATTGATAGCTTACCTAATTGGGTCGAAGGAGAGGATATAACAGACCATAGCAGTTCCTGATAATGAACTAACATCCGCTGAATAGTGGCCTCCTTGAACAAATCTGTACAGTAGTTGATCTCTACTGAAAAAACACTTCCGGCTTCATTTATCTGGATTGCTAAATCAAATTTTGAAGCATCTTCTTCGTACTCTTCATATTTTGATATCATCAATCCCTCGAGTGCTATTTGATCAGAATCCGGAGTGTTCTGTAAAGCAAACAACACTTGAAATAGCGGATTCATGCTCATATCACGTGTTTTTACTACACGGTCTACTACACTTTCAAATGGTACCTGCTGGTGGTCATAGGCCTCTAATGTTGTCTTTTTTACATCCTGCAGCAGTTTCTGAAAAGAAGATGCCTCTGTCACCTGTGTACGTAGTGCCAGGGTATTGACGAAAAAACCGATCACTCCTTCCAACTCCTTCTGTGTGCGATTGGCCACGGGAGTACCTACACAAACATCCTCCTGGCCACTGTACCTACTCATTAGAACTTTGAAAGCGGCTAATAGTGTCATAAAAACGGTAGTCCCTTCCCGCTGACTTAATGAAGTGATAGCCGTACTTAAGGTGTTCTTCAGCTCCAATGAGATAGTTTTCCCTGACCCACTCTGAACGGCAGGGCGGACATAGTCAGTAGGTAACTGCAAGTCGTTGACACCTGCCAGCTTCTCCTCCCAATACGATAACTCACTATCTATATAAGCACCTTCCAGATGGTTTCGCTGCCATACTGCATAATCCATGTACTGCAGTGGTAACGTTGGCAGACTCACTTTACTGCCAGATACATGTGCATCATAAAGCGCTACAAACTCCCTAACGAGAATGGCTTTTGACCAACCATCACTAGAAATATGATGGAAGACCCCTGCCAGCAAATATTCCTGATCACCCAGGTCGTACAGACATGAGCGGAACATATAATCTGCGCTCAAGTCAAAGGGGGCGGACAGAAAAGCGCTTAAATCTTCTTTTAACAATAAACCATCAAATGTTATATTTTTTATGGACAAATCCCAATCACCGGCTGGTAGCACTCTTTGATAACCTATACCCTCCTCTGAGTAAATTACTGTGCGAAGTATTTCATGACGATCTACGATCTCTCGAAGACTTGAAAGCAATGCTTTTTTGTTCAATTCCCCTGAAAGCCGCAGTGCAACGGGAATATGGTATTCCAAACTCCCTTTCAATTGGTCTATGAACCACAATCGCTCCTGGCTAAAGGATAAGGGGATTCTTTCGACAAGGCCTCTATCAAATGGCTTTATCTCATCTTGCTCTAATCGTTTGTAGGAAGTGCCAGCACCATCAAACTTATTTAAACACTCTATAATAAGTGCTTTATGATTTCTTATCTCATTAATTAAAGCATCATCGATATCTTCATTCTCTGATTTTAAAACTAGGGAACCTTCTTTTAATTCTAATTTGACACCTTGATTTTGTGCCTTTTTGATAATATTTAATGCCTTATTCATTATATCTCAATAGTTTTTTTATAAACTGTATCTGAACTTTCTTCTTCTTTGGCTTTTTTATATTTCAGATAAGCACTCATTTCATCAATAGTTATAAAATTGAATACGTCCTGAATCATGATGTCAACTTTTAGTTCTTTGACGATTGTAGCAACCAATCGGGTAGCCAGCAAACTATGACCCCCTAGCTCAAAAAAGTTATCGTACACTCCTACCTTCTCTACACCCAGCAATTCCTGCCAGATCGCCACCAACTGCTCCTCCGTTTCCGTCCTTGGTCCTGCATACTCCTTGCTCGACAATGCTGAGCTATCGGGCTCGGGTAAGGCCTTCCTGTCCAACTTCCCACCCACTGTCAATGGCATGTCTTCTAATTGAACCCACAACTGAGGAACCATATATTCCGGTAGGTGCTCTTGTAATTGCCTTTGTAAAAAGGCCTTCCAGGATTCCGTCTGGGATTCCATCCGGGCGGCCTCATCCAGATCTCCATCCGCCACCACATATGCGATCAAACGGTTATTCCCGTTCCCATCTGCTTTTGCCAATACACAGCATTGACTAACTCCTGATAGCGAGGACAAGGTATTCTCAATCTCGCCAAGCTCTATACGGTATCCTCGTATTTTCACCTGATTATCCTTCCTGCCGATAAACTCTAAGTTGCCATCCGGCAACCAGCGCGCTAAATCCCCTGTCTTATACAGCCGTTCCCCTTCTCTAAATGGATTAGCTACAAATTGCTGTTCTGTCAAAGATTCCTGATTCAAATATCCTCTCGCTAATCCTAAACCGCCTATGCATAACTCTCCAACCGCTCCAATGGGAACTAATGCCGAGGACTCATTCAGTAAGTAAATTATGGTGTTGTGAACAGGTGATCCAATCGGGACAGAGGCATCTATTTCACCATTATAAATGGTAGCACAGATGCTGGCTTCTGTCGGTCCGTACGCATTAAAATAATTGCCACTTCTTGAAAATAACTTAGCATTTTGAAGGGGCGCTTCTTCTCCTGCAGTAACCAGTGTTGTGATACCTGATAGTTTTGAAATGTCGAGTAACTGGAAGAAAGCAGGAGGTAATGTCGCAAATGTGATTGCTTGCTCCTCTACAAACTTGATAAAATAGTCGATCTCATACTTTTTGGATTCATCGATAATGCAAAGCTTTGCTCCTGACAATAAGGATAGGAAAATTTCCCATATGGAAGCATCAAAAGATGGACTGGCATATTGAAGACAATGATCCTCGCCTGATAAAGAAAATAGTGAAATTTGCCCTTGTATTGTATTACAAATACCCCCATGTTCTATCTGTACTCCTTTAGGTCTACCAGTACTTCCTGAGGTATAGATTACATAAGCTAAATGATCAACAGATAAACCAACTGATACTGGTGTTGTAGACTCTTTTTCAATAATACTTGAAGCTGTATCTAATAAAACAAGCTCCTTTACACCTAAATCTGAAATACAATCAACTACGCTGGTTGTACTTAATAAAACCTTTATAGAAGCATCCTTAATCATATAATGGATCCTATCCTTAGGATACGTCGGATCTATTGGCACATAAACACCTCCAGACTTCAGGACTCCTAAAATACCAATGATCATTTCTAAACCGCGCTCTAAACAGACGCCTACTAATTCCTCTGAAGAAACCTCTTTATCAATTAAATATCGCGCTAACTGGTTGGAATGCTCGTCCAACTCCTTATAACTTAAGCTTAGTTCTTCAGAAACTACAGCGAATGCTTCAGGCGTTTTTGCCGCTTGCTCTTCGAACAAATCAACTAACGTTTTGCTCGGATAAGCAACCCCAGTATCATTGAACAATTCCAACAGATGGTACTTTTCTTCTTTGGGTAGGATGGACAATTCATCGATACTGACTGTCGATGTCGCATTGATATGACTGAGGATTGCTCTTAAGGATTCTTCCATATAAGAAACCACTGCTGAAGGATCAACCTTTATGTTGGATATTTTGGCTGTTAATACGAAATCATTTCCATAATCATCTATAGATAAATTGAAAGGATAATTTGTTCTTTCTTCCCCTGAAAAAGATCTTAAGCCCGAATCGAAAGTTGTTTCTAATAAAATATTTTGTGTTGAATGCCGATAATTTAACAGCGCACTGAACATAGGAACGTCATTAAAGATTCCACTCCAGTCATGAACGTCAGATAATAACGTTTGCTCATGAGATATTAATTGTTGTAACCGCTCATTCGTATGTTCAATAAATGAAAGGATATCGCCCTTAAAATTCAATAATACGGGCAGGGTGTTCATAAATAATCCTAAGGAAGATTCTGAGCCTTTGGAACCTTGCAGTCTTCCTAAAAGCACAGAACCAAACAGTGCATAGTTGGAGTTACTGCACCTGCCTATAACCAAACCAAAAGCTGCATGAAACAACACTGCAGGGCTAATCTGTAAATCCCCTGATACTTTTCGGATGCCATCTCGCAATTCAGCAGATAAAATTACTTGGGAAGATACCATACAAGTAGATCCATCTAACTTAGTATTGGATAGATTAAAAGGATAGGTGGGCTCAGAAATGTCCCCATACAAATCACTGAAGTATTCCTTACTCTCTATTCGCTTATATTGATTTAAGGTGTGTCCGATAAAATCGCGATATAAAGGTGGAGTGGGGAGTTGGTCTGCTTTACCTGATAAGTAAATCCCAATCTCTTGTTGTACTTTTTCCAAACCAACATGATCCATCATCAAATGATGATGATGAGTAACCAGATAATATTTCTCATTAGCAGGATCATCGGCTATTTTCAGCCGCAGCATTGGAGCTTTGGAGAGGTCTACCCACAAGTTCTCCCGTGTAATCACGTGCTCTACTTGTGATGAAACGTCCTTGTTCCGATCTACAGATAACTTATCTACTGGAAGGTCTACATCCCTAAGCACAACTTGTATCGCCCTGGAAAGCCCTTTGCTAAGTACGCAGGTACGTAGCACATCATGACGAGTACATACAAAGCGTAAACCTTCTATAAATGCTAATCGCTTATCTGCCGAAGAAAACGCCAAGGAAGTGGATACGATGTAAGGATCACCTTTGCTACTATCGCTCATCAAATAATGAAAATAGATCCCTTCCTGTAAAGGGGCCAAGGGGTAGATGTCCTGAATATTGGCACCACCTCCTGGAACCTCATCCATGATCTTTTCTAACTCCTCCTGACTCAAATCTACCAAGGGAACCATGGAAGGAGTAATGTAAGGACAATCTTCTTTGATACCATTCTCAGGAACCTGATAAGTTTCTTGAACTGGAGATAATTTGGTGCTTAGTACAGCAATGCTGGGATAAGAAAAAATATCTCGAATACTAATGTCATAGCCTATTTCCTGTATGTTGGAGATCAAACGAACAGCAAGCAAACTATGACCGCCCAGTTCAAAGAAGTTATCGTGGATTCCCACCTTTTCTACACCCAGTAGCTCTTGCCAGATGTCAGCTAATTTTTTTTCTATTGCTGTCCCTGGAGCCACATACTCCTTGCCTGACAGAATTGAACCATCCAGCTCTGGTAAAGCCTTCCGGTCTAACTTCCCATTGGCCGTCAGTGGCATTTCCTCTAGCTGTATCCACAATTGAGGCACCATGTACTCCGGCAGGCTTTCTCGTAACTGACCTTGTAAAGCTTCCTTCCAGGCGGTATTTTTCGAGTCACCATTCATCACTACATAAGCTATTAAAGTGTTAGCACCAAGCGCATCTGCTTTTGCTAAAACACAAGCTTGCGTAACTTCTGGTAATAGGGACAAAGCGTTTTCAATCTCACCTAGCTCGATTCGATACCCCCTTACCTTTACCTGAGTATCCTTTCTACCAATGTATTCTATGTTGCCATCGGGTAGCCAACGGGCTAAATCTCCAGTCTTGTATAAGCGATCACCTTCTCTAAATGGATTGGATACAAATTTTTCTCTAGTTAAATCTTCTTTATTTAGATAGCCTCTGGCTACTTGTCCTCCTCCTATGCACAATTCGCCCATGACTCCTGTGGGAACAAGATTTTCATTGTCATCCAGAACATATAGACTGGTATTGGATACCGGTTTTCCGATCGGAACCCTAGTTAATGAGGATATGTCCTCAGGCAGAGACCAGCTGCTCACATCTATAGCTGCTTCCGTAGGACCGTATAAATTATCAAGACGCAGCTTGGGGAAAAGCGTTCTAAATGAACGGACTTGTTCCAGGGTCAAGGCTTCTCCACTGCATAAGACTCTTCGTAGTGAGCTGCAGTCACCTGACGTTACCTCAGATAAAAATACGCTTAGCATAGAAGGAACAAAGTGAATCGTAGTGACTTGCTCTGAGGTTATCAGATTCTTCAAATAAGAAGGATCCCCCTGACCACCGGGGCGGGCAAAGACTAATTTTGATCCACTGATCAAAGGCCATAGCAACTCCCAGACCGATACATCGAAACTAAAGGTTGTCTTTTGTAGAACAACATCTTCTGAGCCTAACTCATAAGTCTCTTGTGTCCATAATAGACGATTCAATATTCCCTTATGAGTGTTCATCACCCCTTTAGGCCTGCCACTACTCCCAGAGGTGTAGATGACATACGCCAGATTATCCGGAGAAGAGACCCTCTCTATTTTATTAACGGAAAGCTTGCCAATCTTTTGATTCCATTGGCTATCCAGTAAGACGACATTCAGGTCTTCCCTAACTTCAAAAGCATCTGCTGCAGCACTGGAGCTCAGCACCACCTTGACCCCCGAATCAGATAACATATAATCAATTCTAGACTGTGGGTAATCAGGATCTATCGGCACATAGGCTTCTCCTGCCTTCAAAATACCTAAAATACCTACCGCCATCTCCACGCCACGTTCCAAGCAGATGCCTACCAATTGATCCGAGGCAACTCCTTGTTCAAGCAAATAATGCGCTAATTGAGTCGAACGTTGATCTAATGCTTCATATGTCAGCGTACTCCCTTCATCAACTACTGCGATCGCTTCCGGTATTTTTGCGGCTTGTTCCTCAAATAAATCAACTACCGTCTTCTCGGTCGGATAATTAACGGCCGTATCATTGAAGACTTCTAATAATTGACGCGTTTCCGTATGGGGTATCGTTGAAATATCCCGGATGGGTTTATTTAAACAAGTTTCAAATTGCCTCAGAATAAAAAGCAATCTTTTTATCAACAATTCTATTTCTCCCTCATTAAAATACGATTCTTGATAATCGATATTTAACTCTAAAGGTAAGTTTTGACCATAATCAACCCAACGTACTGTCAAAGGTGCCCCTAAATCCGTTGTATTTCTCAGCTCTTTTATTTGAACATTGAGATCCGAACTCACATGGTCCGGAAAGGGAAGGAGAATATAATTTATTATAATATCAAAAAGTTGCAGTCGATTTTCTGACAGCAGTTTGATAGATCTGTTTAAATGAGAAACAGGGTACTGTCCGTGCCTAAAGTCATTACGCTGTGTTTGTTTGATATTAGAAAGGACATCTGAAAGTAGCTGATCTTCGGTAAATTCGCCTTTAAACGGGAGCACTCCCGAAAACATCCCAACTGTCTTCCGCTCTTCTCTACCTCTCCTTTTATGAATTGGGAGTCCAAAGCTCAATGCCTTCCGCCCTGTTGTTTTTCCAAAATATACCAACAAAACCGCTATAGTCAATTGAGATACATTTATTTCAGCTCGTTTAGATAAGCGATTTATTAAGGCGCTATCTGGTTCGGAAATAGGAACTGAAAATGAAAGACCTCTATCTTCTTTTTGTTTTTTTTGACTTAGGACCAGATCGGGGGTAACATCATATTTTTCTTTCCAATAGACGGCATCTTTATTGTATTGCTCTGATTCTAAATAATCGGTACTTCTTTGTATAGCGTCAAGGTAAGAAGGATAGGCCGGCGCTGGTAGCGGATCTCCAACTAAAAATTTCTTGTACTGATCTATTAAATAATTTGAAAATACGGCAAACCCGACCCCATCCACAATTAAATGATGAAAACAACCATATAAGATGTGTTTGTCTTCAGCTACCTTTATAAAAGTAAATCGATATAATTGTTCCTCTTGTAAATCAAAAGCTATATTGAACTGCTCTCCCATCCAATCCAGTGCCTTTTCTTCAGGCTCGGACGCAGATGATACATCCAGTTCATCAATCATAACAGGTTCTGATGAATCCTTTAAATATTGTTGAGGTTCTTCTCCTGCGAAATCAAATTTTATGTTATATATATCAAAAACCTTATAACACTCTTCAACAATCGTTTTAAACTGAGAAGTATCAATTTTCCCTTTAAAAGTAATGTAACCGCCTGCATTATAGAGAGCACTTTCCGGATTCATTATTTGTTCATAATAAACATCTTGTTGTGCTAAGCTCAGTTTTGTTTTTTTATTCATTTTTAAATTCTTAAAAAATAATATTTACTGTTGGCAGGTCTATAAAACCCATTCATTATTTATCATTCAATTCTTGAATCCATTTCGATAAGTCGATTTTGAGAACAGAGTTATTTTATTTAACAAATAACTAAGTTGTGATTTTTCACTCTTATACACCCAAAAATGGATTGAACCCCTTCACCGAAACTCAACGAGGCGTCCAAAAGAAGGTAACATGCCCTCTTTACCGCTTTTTTAACTGAATTGCCCGCACTTTCCCCGTCCTTATTGACCAAGTAGCTTTTGATCCTGACAAAATTGATCCATAAGCATTGAATGTCTGCCCGCATCTGATGCTTGACCAATCCTCTGTATCTGGTTGGGCCTCCCGAACAGTGGTAGCTCAACTGAAAGATGGTGGCTTCCACATTATTGCGCTTATGTAAAACCTTTTTTGAGGTTTGATAGCCCAGCCGATAAAGCACCTTTTCAGCTTTTTCTCCTACTAATTGCACTAACGCTGTCTTCAAAGCCTCATTCACCACGCCTTTGATAGCTTCTTTGCACGGCTGATAGCATTGCTTCAATGACTGATGCACCCATTCATAGAGAGACAGCCACACTATATTGCTACTCAGCAATTTGCTTTTCATACGGATATGCTTACCACTACCCTCAAAATCAGGGCTATGGGTTTTATTAAGCTTGGTAAATACTTGGTCGAACAAGTTCTCATCTATTAACTTGACGTAATCTGCTACTTGTTTGCGGAACAGGTAATAGGTTGATACTACAGGAGGCCTATCATTCATGCTGACCAGGCCCAAATTGCTCGGTGTGAGCAAGTTGACATTTTTGTTCTCATAATGCGTTAGGATTTTGCCGGATAGCGTCTTTTGCGTTATGGAGAACCAATCGTATTGGGAAGTTAGGTTTTTTCGATACATACACTAAATTATTTCACACGTATACTTTTAAATCATATTAAAAAAAATTCCGGAGTGGACTCATTCTTGGATCTTTTTTTATGATTGAATGTAGCAGGTATCTAAAATGTGGTAAGTATCCCAATTATTAAGTCTTGTCATAATGAATTGTTGCATAACACTTCGTAGACAGAGTGCGAGGCTTTTAGCACGTGGCTGAATACTGCTACCAAAAGACAAGTAATTATTTATTGGAATGGTTTTTGAATTTTGGAAATTCAAAAAGCTAAACTTTTACCAATTATTTTTTGCTTACCAGCGTATATTCCTGTTTGATTTTCTGTTTTATACTGTTGCCAGAGAACAAACTTTAAAAGCGTTCATAATTTTTTGAGCTATTGCTTTTGCTTCTTCTAATACAAAAAAATGATCACCCGGCATGATTTCGAAACTACAGTTAGAATCGGTCTCATTTAACCATGCTTTCATTTCATGCATTCGAGTCTTTTCTCTTTCTTCACCTATTTCCTCGTCTCCTAATATTATGTAAAGAGGAATGGAAAAAGGTACTTTCATTTTGGTGTATACATAATTTTCAACAGCCTCGAAATCATTTCTTAAGATCGGATAGTATAGATCTAATAAGTCTTTTTGACTTAAAATGTCTTTAGGCATACCACCCATCTTATTAATCTCTTTCCAAAATGGCTCTTGCGCTAAAACTGATTTTTTATTTGTAAAACGATTAAACTGTGGAGCGCCTCTCCCTGTAAAAAACAAACAGGTAGGTAACTTCAAACTATTTTCAGTGAGTTTTTTAACCAGCTCGTAGCCCAATAACGTTCCCATACTGTGACCATAAAGAACATAATCCTCTGTCTCAATATAGGTTTGAATGCTTCTATATAAATCATCTACCATTTCAAAAATGTTGTTTAGTAGATGTTCATTAAATCGATTTCCTCTGCCTGGCAACTCTAGTGTAATCCATTCAAAATCCGGCAGTGTATATTTCTCCATTTTATCAAAACTATACTTGTTGCCTCCCGCAAAAGGAATCGCTATGATTTTAGGTTTTCTATTTATTGGTATATTCATTGACTTCTCTTGAAAATCTCAAAAGATCAAAATGATTTTACTATTTGTATTCATTTACTATGTATATAACTTGCATTTTGATAATTTAAATAATTCTAATAAAAGTTAAGTTTTTTAATAATTTGTTATAAAAGCAAGTAGTAAACTATAAAAAAATGCATGAATCATCTTATTTTTATTTAGTCTAAATTAAAATTAAACAAATATAACAACTACACTGTTTTAGTTGTTCTGTACATCCAAAAAAAATTTTAATTTTTTTAGGTCAAAATAAATACTGATGTTATGTTGATTTTCTGATTCACACAGAACTTTATCCATTGCATACTGACCCTTGACTGAATTCTTGACCTCCTCCCGAGAAACTGTACTGTTTAAAGGTAGAGAGTTGAGGAATACCTGGGCATCAGGGAACTTCCCTACGTGAGTACTTTGAGCGATGCGAATAGTAACCGTATCAGTGATGTCTTTGCCACTTTGTATGAGAAGCGCTATGAGTAGTACAAAAACTACTTTCAAGTTTACTTTATGTCATTTTACCGAAAAATTAGATGCAGAGCACCTCTTCTGCTTTGACTCCTCTACCATCACCTTGTTTGTAGATATGTTCAAAGGATGGGGTCGCAACATCCTCCATGGTAAGAAGAAAGGAGGATTGAAACTCCATACGAAACTACTGATGATGGGGTTGGTCCCTGATTTGGTACATCTGACCGAGGCAGCGTGTAACGACAAAACGTTTCTCGGACAGACAGCCGGAAGTACGCAAAGGAACCATTTACCTCTTTGATAAGGGCTATGTCCACTATCAGCTATGGAAAGAATGGACCAGACTAGGAGCCTGTCGGACTTAAATATTGCATATAATTGTTTATATTTAAGGATGCAATCATTTTTTGATAGGGTTGGCTTCCGTTAGCATTATGAGTATCGGCGGTTATCTGATTATCAATGAAGAAATAACCATTGGTGACTTTTTATTTTTCTCCTTGATTCTAGCTTTTATGATTACCTCAATCAGACAATTAAGCGGTCCGTTGTTGCTTTGATGGGAAGTTCTGGATCCGGAAAATCAACGATAGCCGCACTTTCGGCTTCATTTTTAAATCCAAGATCCGGAACGATCACGATAGATGGTAAAGATCTAAGTAAAGTCAAGCTAAGTAGTTTCAGGAAAAATCTAGGAGTTGTACTTCAGGATGATTTTTTTGTTTGAAGGCTCTATCCGTGAAAACATAATGTTCCCCAAAACCTGAAGCTTCTGAGGAGCAATTACAGAAAGCAGTAAAGGCCGGGTATGTTGATGAATTTACAAATCGGTTTGAAGATGGACTGGAAACTATGATCGGAGAGAGGAGTAAAATTATCGGGAGGCCAGCGACAAAGAATCAATATTGCCCGTGCTATTCTGGCCGATCCTAAGGTAATTATTTTGAACGAGGCAACCTCAAACCCGGATACCCAAAGCGAGGTTTTAATCCAAAAATCACTTACAGAGTTAATTAAAGACCGAACAAGTACAGTGATTGCCCATCGATTAAGTACTAGAAAAAAAACAAATCAAATTTTAGTAATTGAGGGCGGAAAAATTGTAGAACGAGGTAGTCACGATGAACTCATAAGCAAAAAAAAAAGGTACTACGAGCTCTATACTTATCAATCTAAGATATAAGGCTTTGGTGAACCGATAGATCTTTGATATAGGCTATTTCTTGGCCTCCTTATGAGAACAGCTAAATTCATCCCTGCAAAAAACAAAGACCATAGGCTGCACCGCTATGAATTGTGATATTGGATTTGATACCTGGTACCATCAGGATTCGGATTGGGAGAATTGTAAAGCAGTGGACTGTACAGAAAGTGTGCTTGCACAAAATGATAATACTACCAGGATGTTGTCGATGAACAAATGCTCTGAATCTCCGACGGGATATCTCTAAGATGTGGTCATCCAAAATATTCCAAAAAATAATTCATTCTCGCCACTATTAAGTTTAAAAAAGCTGGTACTGCCAAATTAGGTTGATCAAAACCTCTTGCTCTCCTATCTTTCGAAGAACCATTTATCGAAGACTCAAAATGTGGTATTTCTATGAACAATTGAAAATGCTGCTTTATTATTCCTCGTTTTGCGAGACAAATTCGTTACTTACAAACAGCTTTTGTGAATTTCCATAAATATTTATCACCTCTTGTTTTCTTGGAGTAATCTTCGATTTTACACTAAGGAAATATGATTACCAAAAACCACCTTATTACAATGAAGTAAAAAACTCTTGCGTTTAACCATTGTTTTAATTTAAAAATAAAGAAGATAGCTATTTTTTCGTAACCGCCTGACTTTCAAAGTAGCGGGAGGAGGACTCGAACCTCCGACCTTCGGGTTATGAGCCCGACGAGCTACCAACTGCTCCATCCCGCGATGTGGACTGCAAAAGTAAGTAAATTTACACTTCTATCAGGCTTAACATACAGATAATCTTGAAAAACATCCCAAATGATTTCAAATCCGGTTTTGTCAATATTATAGGTAGACCGAATGTTGGAAAATCCACCTTGCTTAATGCTCTTATGGGGAAAAAACTTGCCATCACTAGCAGCAAAGCTCAAACAACACGTAAACGGATGTTTGGTATTCTCACAGAGAAAAATTACCAGATCGTTTTTTCAGATACACCAGGAGCCATAGAGCCGGCTTATCAACTCCAGGAAAAAATGATGGGCTATGTAAAAACTGCCTTGGAAGATGCAGATATCATTCTTTTTATGGTGGCCCTGGAAGATAAGAATGAGTATCCTAAGTTGATAGAAATGGTGCTCAAAAACGAAGCACCCGTTCTTTTGTTAATTAATAAAACAGATCGAAACAAAGGATCTCAAACTTATGATAAAGCGGCCTACTGGAAAAAACTCTATGCTGAATTAGAAATAATTACCATTTCCGCTTTAGAAAAAAAGGGTACCAATGAACTGCTATATCGAATACTGGAACTGCTGCCATCCCATCCCCCTTATTTTTCTGATGATGAGCTAACCGATAAAAGTGAACGGTTTATTTGCGCGGAAATTATCAGAGAAAAAATTTTCTATAACTATCAGCAAGAAATTCCTTACAGTTCAGAAGTAGTTATTACGAGTTTTAAGGAAGACAAAAAAATAATTCATATCGAAGCGGAGATCTATGTAGAACGAAACAGCCAAAAAGGAATAATCATCGGTAAAAAAGCTGAGTCTGTTAAAAAAGTAGGTATGGAAGCGCGAAAGGATATGGAAGCTTTTTTTGGAAAGAGAATTAACTTAAAAACATTCGTCAAAGTGGAGAGAGATTGGCGAAAAGATGAACGAAAGCTAACTCGTTTTGGATATTAATAACAGAGGTGATCAAACGATTTTCTACCATTAGGCGGGCATTTGGCTTTCTGATTCTAGCCTCATTTACTCAAAAGCTTTTCTAGATTAGCTATCTAAAGGACATCTTTAAAAACTCAGTTCAAGAATTTGAGGTAGCATTTTTTTCTGAGATAGGACGTCAAAAACGGAGTTTAGCGGCGTTAAAGTAAGTATTTTGATAACGAAGTATCAGGAAAAAATATCATCTCAAAAATTGAAAGTGGGTTTTTAGAGGTGCCCTAAATAATCACTTAGGGTTTTGTTTTATCTTCGAAATCTTTTATCGGTCATAATGGCAAATATCCTGGCAATCGTAGGTAGACCAAACGTAGGTAAGTCCACTCTCTTCAATCGCCTTGTAGAAAAAAGACAAGCGATCATGGATAATGAATCGGGAGTGACAAGAGACCGGCACTATGGCTACGGAGAGTGGAACGGCAAAAATTTCACAGTGATAGATACAGGAGGTTACGTTGAGGGCTCAGATGATATTTTTGAAGAGGCCATTCGGTCTCAGGTAAAAGAAGCACTAAAAGAAGCAAGCGTCATTCTTTTTATGGTGGACTGCGATATCGGACTTCATGGCTTGGACCAGGATTTTGCAAACGTACTGAGGGAAATTAATAAGCCTATTTTCATTGCTGCAAATAAAGCAGACAACCAAGAACGCTTGCTAAGCGCCAATGAGTTTTACTCTTTAGCGCTAGAAGCACCCATATTTGCCATTGCAGCAGCGAGCGGTTCAGGTACCGGTGACCTATTGGATGAAATTTCAGCCCACTTTGAAGAAGAAATAGAGGCCGATGAAGAGTCCGTACCAAAATTATCCATAGTAGGAAAACCTAATGTTGGAAAATCTTCTTTTGTAAATACGCTGGTAGGGCAGGAGAGGAGTATCGTCACTAACATCGCAGGAACAACGAGAGATGCAATAAATACAAGATACAATCTATTTGGGAAAGATTTCATTCTTACCGATACCGCGGGAATCCGAAAAAAATCAAAAGTCCGGCAAAACATTGAGTTCTATTCTGTACTCCGAGCGATACAGGCGCTTCAAAACTCAGATGTCTGCATTATTATGGTAGATGCAGAGACTGGGCTAGAATCCCAGGATATGAATATTATAGGCCTTGCTCACAAATACAAAAAAGGAATGGTACTGATGGTAAACAAATGGGACTTAATAGAAAAAGACACGAAAACTGCAGATGAATATAAGAAAGCTTTCGCCAGGAAATTGGGTCCTCTTAGCTATCTACCGATTATTTTTACGTCAGTGTTAAATAAGCAGAGGATCATGCAAACGCTTGAGTTGGCGCTACACGTTTATAAAAACCGCTCGAGAAAAATTTCAACTTCCAAATTAAACGAGCTCATGGGAAAGGAAATTGAAAACTATCCACCTCCGGCCGTTAGAGGCCATCATATAAAGATTAAATACCTGACCCAACTACCCACTCAAACCCCTACGTTTGCTTTTTTTTGCAATTTTCCTCAGTATGTAAAGGAACCCTACCAGCGCTACTTAATGAATCGATTAAGAAATTATTTCGATTTCAAAGGAGTGCCTATAAAAGTAGTATTTAGAAAGAAATGACTTCAAAAGAAGTTTTCGATCGATTCGTGCCTCCAAATGCTGTTGGCTACTGTAACAAACTTTATATAAAATTTAGATTCGAATTTAAAATCAAGAGAGCACGTCAAACCAAGTTAGGCGACTATCGATATCATCCAAAGACTAAAAGGCATACGATTACCATCAACAATGATTTAAATCCTTATGCATTTTTAGTAACTTATTTGCATGAAGTAGCTCATCTTGTAGCATTCAGCCAATACGGAAGGAGAATCCAGCCTCATGGAAAACAGTGGAAACAGTGCTTTAAAGAAATAGCCCAACCTCTTTTAACTACCCGTGTGTTTCCGGAAAGTGTTCTGGGAGCACTTATCAGTTATTTTAAAAATCCAAAGGCCTCAAGCTGTGCAGATCCCGAATTGTATAAAATCCTCAAACAATTTGACGCTTCAACTCCGGGTATATTTTTACAAAATATCCAAGTCGGAAAGGTATTTATCTTTAACAATAAGACTTTTATAAAACTTGAAAAGAAAAGGACTCGGTCAGTTTGTAAAGAATTGAAAACAGGGAGAATGTACCTGATCTCGGAATTAGCCGAAGTACAATTTGTAAATTAGAATAGGATCTTTCATTTAAAACGCCAACCTCCGTTGAATGAGGTTATTGACAAGTTCGTAAAACTTACCAGGGGTGAGGGTGCGCCACTTTTCTATTTCTAAACTACCAGACATGTTGATATAATTATCAATATTATATTGTTTCATTTCATCCAAAACAAAATCTTTGAAATTAATAGCAGCAATCCAGCCGTCTTCCACATCTTCAAACCACTCTTCATAGTAGCAATCATCGCTTCCGTGAAAATTCAGCACATTTTCTCCGATCAACGCGTACTGATTAATCCCATGACTGGATAAATGCTCAACAATATTTCTCTTAAACATCATGATATCATTATTAATGGCATCATTCCACTCACCTATCATCTCTATGGCTGCAAAACCTGCCGAGTAATCGATGTAAATAATTTTAATATAAAGTGTTTCTGAGCCAAAAAAATCCCACGCCGGGTCAATATAGTAGCCGTAGATATTCTCAGAATACAAGTCATAGTTGTACTCTTTTCCTGAAAAAGGGGATCGCTCATCGTAGCTGGAATTGTAGAATTGATTCCAACGCTCATATGGAGTGATAGTATGCATATTTCAAATGTAGAACGAGGAAATCGAAACAAAAAACCTAAAAGAAATTGGCAGAGTTGTAACCTGTCAAAAGTGCTAGCGCTATTTGTAAGTGATCCGAAGAGTGTACTTGTCAGCAACAAAAGCTGTTTGATGAAAAGAAACAGCAATGAGTTAATCGCGCGGTAAGCATTTACCAGTCTTGTGCGTGTTCTATAGTACAAGTTTAAAACAAAGGATCAAAGTGGACTTTGAGCCCAAAACTGGCACTTATCCTGAACCATGGTGATTACTGATCAACACTTTGTAGTTGAGATACTTTTAATGAATCCACAGATCTTATCGCCCATGTATCGCACCATAAGGTACTACTGCATGAGGCTATAAGACACGCCGAAAGCTGGATATAAGGTATCCCTTTGTCATAAATAAAATTTCAGCAGGATTATTTTTGTGCTTAAAATTTGAGGTAGAATGTACTAGCAATGAATTAATATTTTCTATTAACCATTAAAATTTTGGTTAGATAGCTGAATTGTATCTGTCATGTTTGATGAATAATACAGGCTAATCAAAAAACTTCCACTTCTTTTTCTTTCCATTTTTAAAATAGAACCACTGACCAACTTTCTCTCCTTTTTCCCACCTTCCTTCATAGGTAGAATTTCCTTCCTCATCAAAATACTTCCACAACCCATCTTCCTTTCCATTTCTAAGTTTTCCAGTCTGATTGAGCTGGCCGTTTTTAAAGTAAAAATTCCATGATCCTTGAGGAAGTCCTTTGTCATAAAATCCATTCCTCTTCAGGTTTCCATTTTCAAAATGGAAGATCCAGTTTCCCTCATAAAGCCCTTCATGGTATCTGCCTTTTTTTTCTAGCTGACCGTTAGGATGATAATATTCCGCGCTGTCTTCAAGTAAGTCTTTTCTCCAGTTTTCTATACTGGCTATTTGACCATTCGGATAAAAGTACGCCTGGAGTCCGTTTAATTTCCCATTATGATAATTCAGAATTGCACTCTGCATACTATCAGGATAATAGAAATTCCAGCTCCCTTCTTTTTTAGTTTCTTCACTAACCTTTCCAATCGCTTTCACAGCACCACTCCTGTAGTATGAGGTGTCCACTTGGCATTTTAGTTCAAAAGCAAAAAATATAGCTAACCAGAACCCGTTTAATCTCATAACCGGAAAGTTAAACGTGATTTAATATACAATAATCAGAAACATTGGATTAATAGGGCTACAATATGCAATGCATAGATTTTTTCTGTGTACGATGTCTACTATTGTAGCTGTTGTTGTGCAAGCTCAAGATGGAGATTTTTCTTTTGGCGCCAGAAGTGCTGGAATGGCAGGTGCTTCTCTCACAGTAAGTGATGAGTATGCGCTATTTAATAATATAGGTGCTTTGGGAAAAGTACAGAACCATGCGGTGTTTGTTGGATATCAACATAGATATAATCTTTCTGAATTTCAAGTAATTGGAGGTGGAGGCATCTTTCACCACCAATTTGTAAATACAGGGATAGGCTACTATAAATTTGGTGATGACATCTTTAGTCAGCAGAAGCTTCACTTCGGGATCGGGAATACCTTACAAATGGTATCCTTGGGTGTAGCTTTAGATTGGGTACAATACGATATCGAATCTGTTGGTACAGAGCAAGCTTTAGCTGTTCAATTTGGAGGAATTGCAGAGATCACCCCTCAGTTTGTTTTTGGCGCTCATGTTTTCAACATTAACCAGGCAACCATTAAATCCGAATCCAATGAAGAACTTCCTATCGTGATGAAAGCAGGATTTTCTTATCGTCCTACCGAGGAACTCATGCTCAATGTAGAGGTGGAAAAAGATCTTGATTTTGATGAGATTCTCAAAGCAGGTTTAGAGTATCAGCTGGTTAATAATGTCTTTGTCAGAACAGGAATTAAAGTTGAACCCTTGATTGGTGCCTTTGGGGTAGGTTTTTATCTGAAAAAATTAACGTTTGACTATGCCTTTTCCAATGATTCTGAATTAGGTGATATCCATGAAGTGTCTCTTGCCTATTTATTCAAAAATTGAAGAGGTGGTTAACCATAGCGTTACTGGCTTCCTCTCTTCTGTCATATGCTCAGAATGAAGAAATTGACCTTGAACAATTTGCTGAACGACTTTTCGAAATTCAGGATGAAGACCTCTCTTATGAAGATATTTATGAGTCCCTTCTTCTTTATTATACTAATAAACTTAACCTTAATCAGGTATCTACAGAAGAATTAGAAAGCTTGTATATTCTAAGCCCGCAGCAGGTGAGAGCGTTTTTCGATTATAGAAACCAATTTGGCCATCTACTCTCAACACATGAACTACAGGTAATTCCAGGTTTTAATACTCAAACGGTCCGCACTCTGCTTCCATTTGTTACCATAAAGGAATCTTATGTTGACAATAGGCCGTTTTTGAGACGAGTAATTGACGAAGAGAACAATTATTTTTTGTTGAGGTATACCCGAAGATTGGAGAGACAAATAGGTTTTACATCAGTACAGCCCTTTGATACTACTTTTATAGAAAATGATGAAGGAGCAGTAATAGACACTATAGCCACTGCTCCTGAGAGATATCAAGGATCTCCTGATAAAATTTATGGCCGGTACAGAATAAGCCATAGAAACGACTTTAGTTTAGGATTTACGTTTGAAAAAGATGCTGGAGAAGCATTTTCATTCGATAGCAATCGCAAAGGTTTTGATTATTATTCTTATCACCTCCTTTTGGAAAACAAAATAGGGTTTAAGAAAATCATGCTAGGTGATTTCCAAATCCAAGCAGGTCAAGGGGTCGTTTTTGGTGCTGGCTTCAATTCAGGTAAAGGTGCAGAGACCGTCAATACCGCAAAAAGAAATACTCTAGGACTAAGACCTTACACCTCCGTCTTGGAGTCCCGTTTTTTTAGAGGAATAGGCCTTACTAGACAGTTTGGTAATGTTGAATTAACCGGATTTTACTCAAATACGAAAGAAGACGCGAACATTAGACTTGATTCAATAGAATTTTCTTTGATTTTCAAGAGCGAACAGATTGATAGAACTATCTTAAATTCTGTTCCCTCACAAGTATTTGAAGAGGAGTTTGCCAACTCTATTATTACTTCAGGATTTCACCGAACAGAAAATGAGCTACAAAGAAGAAATCAAATTGATGAGAAATCTTATGGAGGAACCATCACCTACTCTCCATCCAAGTGGTTTACAATAGGTATTGCAGGATTGCACACTACTTACAGTATATCTATAGGTAAGACACCAAATAACTACAATCAATTTGAATTTAAAGGAGATAAGAATAACGTATTCTCTCTCTCTTCTAACTACACCTGGCAAAACTTCACCTTTTTTGGAGAGGCTGCAAGATCTTCTTCAGGTGGAATTGGGGTTGTAGGAGGACTTATTGCCAGCCTTTCCAAGGTTGTGGATTTTGCGATGATCCTGAGAAATTATGACAGAGACTTTCACTCTTTTTATGGAAACGCATTCTCAGAAAATTCCCGAAACATAAATGAAAAAGGCACTTACTGGGGCATATCCATAAAACCTAATTGGAGACATCACTTGAATGCTTACTATGATCGATTCCGCTTTCCATGGCTGAAATATAAGACGGAAGCTCCTTCGGTTGGTCAAGAATGGCTGGTTCGCTATTCCCACTTCCCCGGCAGGAAAGTGCAGATGTACACGCAAGTAAGGCAGCAGGCAAGACAAGTAACCATCCCGAGTGACAATCTAAATATTCTTACCAATCAGACTAAGTACAATTATTTATTTAATATCCACTACGAGCTAACCAATAGACTAACGTTAAAAACAAGGGTTCAAAGTAGTACTCAAAAAGAGGGTTCTGTAAAAACGAAAGGATTTGCGATCATTCAAGACGTAAACTTCAATCTCTGGAAGCTCAAATTCCACACTCGAACGGCATTGTTCGAAACTGATAATTTCGATAATGCACAATATGTGTTCGAAAATGATGTCTTGTACGCTTTTTCTATTCCGGCTTATCATGGTACCGGCATTAGAAACTATATCATGTTGAGGTATGATCCGATAAGGAAAATTTCAATTTGGGTAAGATATGGGAGATTCACTTTCAAAGATCGAGATGAAGTTGGTTCAGGGTTGAATTTGTCCGAGGGAAATATATCATCGGAAATAAAAATGATGCTAAGGATAAAGTTTTAGCTATATATGATGAATAATCCTGATTCATGCAATTATTGTTAGATTAGAAAAATGCATATGTTAAATGATTTCTGGGAAAATGTAATTGACTTTATTGCAAGTATTGGTGAAGTTTTTACCACCACTTTATTTAAGTTAGGTAAGAGTGAAATAAACCTGGGCACTATTTTCTATTTTATTTTCGGATTTATCATCCTTTCTTTCCTGGGAAGACGCTTCAGAGACCTATTGGTCAATAAAATATTGCTTAAAGCCCACGTGGATCGTGGAGCACGAAACTCTATAGGATTGATTGCCAGAGTTTTTTTCATATTTATTGGCTCAATAGTTATTATCCAAACTGCCGGGATAGACCTGAGCTCTTTGAGTCTACTTGCAGGAGCATTGGGAGTAGGTATAGGATTTGGTCTTCAAAATATTACAAATAATTTTATTTCAGGTATCGTCATACTTTTTGAAAAACCAATTAAAGTAGGTGATAGAATAGTGGTGGGAGATACAGAGGGCGATGTGATTAATATTTCTGTTCGCGCAACAACTATTCTTACAAATGAAAATGTGTCAATCATTGTTCCAAATTCAGAATTCATTTCTTCTCGTGTCATCAATTGGAGCCATAATGATCGCAATATTCGCTTTGACATTCCAGTAGGAGTAAGCTACAATGAAGACCCTCAAAAAGTGAAAGAATTATTAATGAAGGTGGCAATAGACAATAAAAATGTTCTTGAATATCCGGAGCCACTCGTATTTTTTGATGAGTTTGGAGATAGTTCCCTCAATTTTACGTTGGCAGTGTGGACCTCTAAATATACAGATAAGCCCAGAATACTAAAGACTGAGCTTTACTTTGAGATTTTCGAGCAATTCAAAAAAGAGGCAATAGAAATTCCATTCCCTCAACGTGACATTCATATTAAATCAAAGCCCGAATAAACTAAGCTGCTTTTGTGGAAGATTTTTTATCTGGGACATGTTGCTTCCGTTCAAGAACGATCTCAGTGAATGGCTGCATACCTGCTTGAATTTGCTTTACAGTAAGTGTAGAGTTGTCTGGACTCCATCCTGGCGGGCCAAAAATATACATCAGTGCTTCTTTTAAACTTTTTGCTTTTTTTACGTCTCTGAATATTGCTTCAAATTCATGCGTATTTAGTTTAACCGGGTTATAGGTTTCCGGATCTTTCAGGATACCATATTTGGGATCTACACCAGGAATGATGTTTTGCCATGTGCCAAATATGTGATCCCAAAAAAGGAATATTCCACCGTGATTTTTATCTAAGTATTCGACATTGCTTGAGTGATGCACCGCATGGACATATGGGTTATTAAATATTTTCCCGAAAAAACCTAAAGATCCTATTAGCTTGGTGTGTAAAAAGTATTGATAGGTCGCATTGATAATTAATGCTGTTCCTATCATTACTGGTTCAAAACCAATACAAGCCATCCATAGCCAAAATACAGGCTTATACAGCGTAATGAACCAACCGTTTCTAATGCTAACTGCAAGATTGAAATTTTTGGAAGAATGATGTGGAACATGGGCAGCCCAAAGAACCCTTACAGTGTGGCTCAGCCGGTGGTGCCAATAAAAATTAAAATCGTCTGCCAAAATTATCAATACCCACGCCCACCATGCAAAACCTAGTGTGGAGTAACCAAGATATTCAATGCGGTATGGTTCCAACACATCAAAAAACCATTGGAAAATAACAATCACAGTAAAGACTTTCGTAAAAGATGCTACCACAGAAGCTCCGAGAGCAATTCCAAATCCTGCGAGTGAGTCCTTAAGTTCATAATTTTCTTTTGCAACGAAATACTCTACAACCATGAATCCAAGAAGAATAGGGTAGATGTACTTCATATTTTCAACAGCACTAAAATCTGGCATAAATAATTAGGTTTTTTAAAGTAATAATCCAACTTCAAGCAAGAATAATCTTAAATCGGTTAGAAAAAGAATGATTTTCAAGAATTTTCTATTCGTTTTTTTCTCCAAAGCCATAAGTAAGACCTACTCCAACTACACTTTTAAATTGAACTCTGTCGTCTAGTTCTCCGGGATCATCCGTATCTCCATCTCCATTGTTATCATCACCAATTAAAACATCTTTATCGTAAATGAGGATTGTTAAAAAATTTACAGAGATTATCTTAGTCAATTTCACGACTAAAGTATTTTGCCAATTAACATCAATGATTCCAAAATCCTCAGTGTAGTTAGTAAATAATTCAAGTTTGCTCTCAAAATCGCCTTTTTTATACTGAGTCCTTAAAAAGGATCCTATTTCTGCCCTGGATGTCTCACCATCTCTGATTTTCTCTCCGGTAATCTCATCAAAGACTGCGGGATCAACTCCAAAAGCCCCTTCATCAGCTAACCTTTGAATCGTAACAAACGTGAATTTTCCAGAAATCGGAACGTAAGAAATGGACAAAAACTCATTAGGAGAATAATCTACTCCGCTACCAATGGTAAGATAGCCGGGTGCCATAAAATCGGAAATCGATTGCCTACCTTCGACATCTGAAGACACATCGAAACCGGCTGCAAACTGCGATTTAAAATCCAAAAGGCCAGAATAAAACCATTTAGTATTTCCATCAACTATTTGATTACCATATTTTAAACCAAGCACTATTCTATCATCAGACTTTTCAAAATCCAGATCACCTTGTTTGATTAACCCGTACCCTAGGTCAATGTAATTTTCCCATTTGCTTCTTGCTTTTATCCGATCGGCAAACATGTTAAAGCTAGAATTGATAGAGACCGTGTTATCTCCCCCGCCAGCCCAATTGGTGAGTGATACCTGTGAAAACGAAAGGCCTGTGTTGCCCTTTATTTTCCAATAGGTTGTATCTGGCTGAGCCAAAAGCATATTTCTGACAAAAACAAAACTTACAATAAACAAGCCTTTGTTCATGAATTTGTTGATTGGTAATGATTGATTTGAACTTAATTATAGACGTTTTTTTCCAAGTCGGTTTCTTTTAAAACCCGCCGTAGGATTTTCCCTACATTAGATTTTGGAAGCTCACGTATAAATTCGATGTATTTAGGTCGTTTATATCCTGTTAAGTTCTCTTTGCAATGTCCGATGATCTCATCTTTTGTTAGGCTATCATCATTCTTAACGATGTACACCTTCACTGCTTCAAAAGATTTTTTATCTGGTACACCAATGACACCAACTTCTAGAACTTTATCGTGCAGAGCAATACAATTTTCAATCTCGTTAGGATATACATTAAATCCAGAAACAAGAATCATTTCTTTCTTGCGGTCTACTATTTTGAAAAAACCTCTTTCATCCATCACAGCGATATCACCTGTTTTAAACCAGTCGTTATGGAAGCATTGCTTAGTCTCTTCTGCTCTATTCCAATATCCTTTGCATACTTGAGGTCCTCGTGCGCACAATTCCCCTCGTTCCCCCATTTTCACTTCATTCCCATCATCATCAAGAATTTTGATCTCCGTACCTGGAATTGGCAACCCTATGTAGCCAGTCTCTGCATCTTTTCTTAGCGGATTTGCCGTAAGTACAGGAGAGGTTTCAGTCAGGCCATAACCTTCTGAAACAGGAGTTTTAGTCAATTCAAACCACTTATCAGCCACGTATTTCTGTAGCGCCATTCCACCGGCAAAAGAAAACTTCACCTTTGAAAAATCGAGATCCTTAAATTTCGGTTGATTAAGTAATGCATTGAAAAGCGTATTAACTCCGGTTAGTATGGTCCATTGGCGCCTGCCTAAATCTTTGAGAAAAGTTTTCATATCTCTTGGATTCGTTACCAAAACATTTAGAGCTCCCATTCTGACAGTCATTAAAGCGTTACATGTGAGAGCAAAAATATGATACATAGGCAGGGCTGTTATAAATATTTCTTTTCGCTCTTCAAGCCCACCATGCAACATCCATTCACACACCTGCTCTATATTGGAAATCACATTTTTGTGGGTAAGCATTGCTCCTTTAGAGACTCCGGTAGTCCCTCCGGTATATTGCAAAAAAGCTATTTCTTCATTGGATACTTCAACTCTTTTTGGTTTCTTATTTCTACCCAGCTTCAATGCATCATTAAAGAATACTGTGTTAGGCAAACTATATTTTGGCACCATTTTCTTGATGTTTTTCACCACAAAGTTGATGATGCTCCCTTTTAGACCTCCGATTAAATCGCCTATCTTAGTTAAGATAATTGTTTCAATTTGAGTTTGGGTGTATATTTCTTCTAAGTTCGAGGCAAAATTTTCGACGATAACAATGGCCTTAGCGCCTGAATCGTTGAACTGATGTAACATTTCACTTGGAGTATAGAGAGGATTGGTATTTACCACCACCATCCCTGCTTTTAATGCGCCGTAAAGCGCGACAGGATACTGAAGAAGATTGGGCATCTGTATTGCAATTCTATCTCCATTTTTTAAATTGGTATTATACTGAAGAAAAGATGCAAATTGGTTTATGTATTGGCCAAGCTCCTGAAAAGTCATCTCCTTGCCCATGTTTTCGAATGCTACTAAGTCTTGATATCGCTCAATTCGATCATCTACCATTTTTGAGAGAGACTTGTAAGCAGTTGGATTTATTTGACGTTTTACACCTTCGGGATAGTTAGCGTACCATGGGTATGTGTTCATTATATGTTTGGCTTATTATAGTTCCTTAGTAGAAAAGTAATGAATAGATCATAAAAAAGGTCTTGGCACCCCTACCAAGACCTCAAAATAAACAACATTAACCCAAAAAAATTTTGCCTTATTTAAGATAAAGTTAATCTTATCTTGAAGGCATTTTCAATATCTTTCGTTCAAAATTAATTAAATAGTGTTT
>JBCDKO010000035.1:0-28785 GCA_038746525.1 Bacteroidota bacterium | reverse complement strand
CAGGTGTATCAGATACTAGGCAGCAAGGTGAAGATGTATGCTTATACTTCGATCCGCAGCGAACGACGTAGCTGATGTACCTGTGACTAGTTGAAAAATCTCGAAATCGAGATTTTTCAGTGCACGGAAAATGGAAGCATCCGCTCGAAAACCTTGCACCTATTGAAAAAGAAATTTACTAAACAGTATCTTTTGATCACATAAACGTGTTTTTTGAATTGAAAAAACGTTTCTCAGCAGGCCCTAATTAGCTAAGAGTGGTTTGATGAGCTTTCTAGCATGTTTTCCATCTTGTCATTAAAAAGATCCTCTTCTCAAGCGCAAGAGTTTATAGTTGTATTATTTCCAGATATCGCTTCCTAGTGCTAAAGTCTGCTTGATTTCATGATCTTAACCAAGCCTGCATAATTAATCCCTACACTATAACATACGTCCATCGCTGAGTTCCAATACCCGATCACTACTTGAAGCAAACGCATCATCATGTGTTACGGCAATAATTGTCTGTCCCCTGTATTTCGCAAGCTCTTTAAATATTTTAAAGACTATATCCGTATTTTTTGAATCAAGGTTTCCAGTGGGTTCATCTCCCATAATAATTGACGGTTCATTGATCAACGCCCTTGCTATAGCTACACGCTGTTGCTGCCCACCAGATAATTTATTTGCTGATTTATTTGCCTGGTCTTTGATACCAAGTAAATCAAGGTTTTCTAAGGCATTACAGCGTATTTCTTCCTTTGATTTTCTTCTAAGTTTGAGAGCTGGCAGCATTACATTATCCAGTGCTGAAAACTCCGGTAATAAGTAATGAAACTGAAACACAAACCCGATATTGGCATTTCTAAAGGCGGCTAAATCATTTTGCGATCCACCAGTCAATTTTTCCCCGTTGATGATTAAATCTCCTTTGTAATCTGTATCCATGGTGGAGAGGACATACAATAGTGAAGATTTTCCGGAACCGGATTTTCCCACAAGCGCCATGAACTCTCCCTTTTTGACTTCGAAAGAGATATCTTTCAATACATGGAAAGTGGATGGCTGATAGAAATATTTGTTGATTGATTTTGCAGAAAGTGCGATATTATCTCTCATTTCTTAGCCTCGTATTATTTCTACCGGATCTACTTTAGATGCATTTTTAGCCGGTAAATACCCCGCAACAAACGTGGTAAGAAAACCAAATCCTGGAGCGGAAAGGTAATCGGAAATTCTGTAGGCCATGGGTAGATTCTTTAGTGTAGCTATCTCAAATGGAACACTATTGATAGCATAGCTGACAATCCCACCAAAAATGACACCTATTATGCCACCAATTAACCCAATAATCAGGGATTGAGTCAAGAATATCTGAACAATGTCTCCCCCTTCAAATCCCATAGCCTTTAGAATGGCAATTTCTTTGATCTTCTCATTAACCGTCATATTCATAATGTTATAAATACCAAAACCAGCCACTAATAAGATCGTAAAGGATACCGCCATAGCTAAATAGCCTCTGAGCATATTTCCTGCCTCTAGTTGTCCATTGGCCTCAATCCAGGACTCAACTTTATAGTTAACATAAAGCTCCATTTTCCTTGCTACATCTTTCGCGGTATTATAATCCTTGATATTGATTTGAACATCTGTTGCATAGCTTCTATTTTGAGAAATTAATTGCCTGGAGGTATTGATTCTAACATATGCTTTGGAATTGTCCACACTAGCTAAACTTGTTTCCAGCAATCCGATAATTCTAAAGTTTCGATCTATTCCATCCGCTGTATTTGCCATGACGATATCATTCATTTTTACACTCAATTTTTTGGCAAGCCCAACACCAAGGATAATTCCATCCCCACGGTGGTCAAGTTCCCGCCAGGAGCCCTTTACCATAGAATCTGCTATTCCGAAAAGCTCATCTTCTTTGGCTGCATTTACTCCCGCCAATAATCCATTTACTTTTGTCGCTCCATTTCTAAAAAACACATTCATGTTGATTTGGGTAGTTACTCTGGTCACTTCCGGGAATTGACTTACTGCTTTGACGATCTGATCAGCATTTTTAATTCCGTCAGTATATTGAATGATCTGGGCATTTCTCAAGTTTACTAATTTCCTTTTGTGAGAAGGGTGATTCACCAACAAATTAGATCGGTCCTCGGGCAAATCATTGTAAATATGTATGTGAGCTAAGGTTGAAAATGCCAGCTCTGTTTGTATATCATTCACCCCGGTCATGAATCCATTGATAAAAATGTATATAGAAATGCCAAACGTTACACTCATAATTGCAACTAGCGCTTGCTTGACCCTGGATGTAAGATGAGCAAACGCTACTTTATAATTCGTGGGCCTGATCATAGTAAACCCGGTTTTTGTAAAACATCTGTCTGATCAACTCCGTCAATTATCTCAACCCATTGATCATTGCGTATTCCAACTTGAACAAACTTTTGCGTTCCGTTCTTAAGCATTACGCTATCTTCTTTAGACAAAAATTCAGATGGGATGACCAGGGCGTTTTTTTGCTCTCCAATTATAATGTTGGCTTGTAACTGGGTATTGTGATACAGTAAGTCCGGTTTTTCTATGAACACGGTTTCCAGGATAAACGATTGCTCTACTTCATCGAATGATGGATAGATCTTCGAAATAGTGCCGTTATAGGTCTTATCCTTTTGAGTATTTAAATTCAAAATAACTAATTGATTAAGCTTTATATCATGAATGTCTTCTTCAGAAACAAAAAGTTTTGCTAGCTTTCTTCCTCCTCCAATAACGGCTACTGTTTCTCCGGGTCGGACTAATTCACCTTGACGTTTGTAAACCTTTAATACTTTCCCCTCGATCGAAGAGAACAAGAAGTAATCATCATTCTTTTCCTGTTGAATAATCCATTGACTCTTTGCATTTTTTACATCTAACTCCAGCGAGTTGATCAAATCCTCTAACGCTTTTTCTTTGGCTTCTACATTTCGTATCGAGTTGTCGTACTGAAGTTTCATCTGCTCGAAATCCAACTGAGACACCGCTTTTGATGCTAGAAGGTTCCTGTATCGTCTGTAGTTCTTTTCATCAAGTTCAAGTTGTAATCTCGACTGATCTACCTGTAACTTAAGCTGGATCTGTTCTGGTGAATTTTTATCGGCCTTGCGTAAAGCATCTTGATAAGTGACCTCTGCATTGAATAAATTCTGGGACTGAACCTCATTGGCTAGTTGGAAAAGTGGCATTCCCGCATCTACTTGAACCCCTTCTTCTACATAGCTTTTAATCAGATAGCTTTCTGTTTTAGCCATTACTTGATATTCTTCATCAGTAATTACATGACCGCCAGCAAAAACTGCATTTATAATATCTACTTGTTTTGGTTGCGTGGTTTCTACCCCATTGCATGCGGTCAAAGCAGACATAATCATGAAATAGCCTGTTCGTTTTAAGAGAAATTTTTTCATTGTTGTATTCTTGGGATTATTTGACTGTAATGAGTGTATATTTTAGACATTGTGTTTAAATAGGCGTTTTCAGCCTTAAGATATTCCTCGAAGGCTGTGAGGTAACGATCAAGGCTGATCAATCCTTCCTTATATTTGTGGAGCGTCAGTTGCTGATTTTCTTCATACAAACGATACGTTTCCAGCGCTGTCTCTGCATCTTTTAAACTGTAGTTAAAGTCTGAAATCAGGAGTTTATCTTCAAGGATTGCATGCTGTTCGGCTTGTTGAGTCTCGTTAAAAGAGATCTGCTCCGTCAACTTGCTTTTTTTAATGTCTCTTCTATTATTAAATCCGGAGAATATAGGTATTGAAAGATTTAAGGATAAATAGCTATAATTTGACCAGCTACTATTATCAAATGATAACCCGAAATCATTCCTAAATTGTTGTCTGCCAAGATAGGAATTTAATGAAAGCGAAGGAAGCAAAGAGGATTGACTCAATTTTAATTGCAAATCCGATTGTTCTAAATTCAACTCTGCTCGCTTAATTTCGACATTTGGTTCGAGTTCGTCCACTGTATATATCTGAGGCAGATAATATTCAAATGTTCCTTCAATGGCCAAGGTATCATCCGGACTCATACCTAAAAGCTTTTTTAGTTCAATTACACATTGATTTTCTAATTGTCTACTAGCGTTCAGATTCTGTTTTACTGAATTTTGGTTGATTTTTGAACTATTCACCGTAAGGACATCCACAATACCTTCCTGGTATTTTTCTACGGTTAATTCATACACCTGAGAAGCACTTGTCAAATCTTGCTTCCCAAGTTCAATGGCTTTTTTTGAGACTATTGCGGTATAGTAATACAAGCTGACTTGTTCTTTTAACACTTCTTCAAAAGCATCTTGTTCTACTTTAGAAATACGAGTACCAAGCTTGCTTAATTTAGCTTGAAGAGATGCTTCTTGATTAAATAACTGCTTAGAAATAGAAATGCCGGCATTGTAATTATACTCTTGTCCAAATCGTACATCTACTGTTTGTCCCTGTTCTCCACCAAATACTTCTGCAGGTAAAGGAGTGGTAGCCAGATCCATATTCTTTTGACCACTAAAGGTTCCATTGATATTCGGCAAGCGATAGCTTTTGGCTTGTTTATATTCAAGCTGGGCCTTCTCTTGGTTAAGAATGTAATTATTGTAATCAATATTCTTGGATAAGGCTAAACTGACCGCCTCATCAACACTTTTCAGTGTAATATCTTGTGCCAACAAGTGACCTTGTATTATCACAAGGAGGAATAGCGTTAGTGTATTTTTTATTTTCACTGGATAGTTATTTTCATTTTTTCAGAGATTCAAGATGAACTGGAAGTAAGTGAGGTAGCGATTCCCTCAGGAGCATGAAGTAGTAAGAAAGTGGATATTATGTTCTTCATTCAACAACTTCTGTTCGGATCCAAGTCTGTTTCTTACTAAATCCACGAGGATACTTTGAGATTTAATTCATCGTATCCGTCTAAGGATAGTTCGGCAAGAGGTTTTTCCTTCTTTGGTGAATAAATTGTACGGTAACATTTACCATTTTTACATGGTCAAACCCGAAATAGATCGATCTCTAAGTGATGTATCAGGATTCATTTTATCGGTGTAAGGCTCACTTTTTCTATTAGTTGGTGTTTCAAGCCAAACCATTCTACCCAGATACATTCCTACTTCTGCGCTCGATATCTCCACCTTAGTCTTACCTTCACTTATTAACCAATTACCCTTAATCTCATGCCGGCCAATACATCTGCATTAACTGCAAGTGACAAGATTACTGTTGCTGTTATTTTTTTCATTTCTATGTTTTTATGCAAAAAGAAGCTAGTACTAATAGGCTTTTAATCGCAACTCAGGCACCCCCATATGTATTACAATCTTAGAAACGGGACGTTTGAGCGCATTTACATAAAGAAGCAGCTGAGCACGCTAAATCAAATACTGAAACAGTCTATTTTGAACTGAAAAAGGGTTATTATATATCATCTAAAAATTTTATCCATATCTTTAGGCAAAGCCACCATCCTCTTCACTTAACGAGGCTGCTACAAGGTCCACGACATCCGCCCTTAGTGATTTCAATCACTATAGGTTCATTATCATCATCTGAATTTTAAAAAAAACGCGCTTAAAGAAGCGTCTAATAGAGGAAAAGCATTTGAAGAGATGCATTGACTACTGAAGCAGCCTATACCCAACCGAAACTTATGGTGTCTTAATAAATTTCAAAAAGATACCTTTAGATGGTTCAAATAAATAGGAGGCTTGCAGAAAATAAACACCTGATTTAAGAAACTCAATATTGAATTTGTAAACTCCATGGTTAGAAGGGCTAGGTTGTACACTAATGATCTCCTTACCAGAAGCCGCAATTATTTTTAAAAAATCAAAATCAGAAGCAGCTCCTAATTCAACATTAAGTTCTTTTCTAGCAGGATTTGGATATAGTAAAACATCCTTTTCATTATTCTCAGCGCTAAGTACTACCTCGACCAGTTCGCTCCTTCTCGGTGAGTTTTCAAGTACTGTAATCATTCTTTCCTTCTGCCCCTCTGTAAAAATATTCATACACCGATCATCGGTGTAGTCCATATAGTTTTCAAACATCGATTCAAAGCCGCATGAAAAAAGGACATTAGGACATCCGTTAGTCGCTTCGCCTGCTAATGGCGTATCTTCTACGAAATCATCACCCAAACAGCCGTTTTCATCTCCCCAAATATGCCTTAAACCAAGCCAGTGCCCTACTTCGTGAGTGGTGGTTCGTCCAAGATCAAATGGTGAAAAAAGATCTGGGAAATTTCCTTTTTCACTACTCCCAAAATACTTATAGCCTACCACAACCCCATCTGTGTCGGCACTGCCTTCATCTTCATCCAATCCCTCTAACCCTGACATATCAGGAAATTGTGCATATCCCAATAAAGTCCTACCGAAAAAACCACCAAAATTTACGGTCCAGATATTGAAGTACTGTTCTGGGTCCCAGATGGTATTTGGTTTTAATTGAGATTCAATGGGATTTTGAAAAATTCCTTGTGGCCATTCATTTCTTCCGCCATCTACACGGTCAACTCCAGGCTCATCCAGCAAAGACCCACTCGGATCAAGCTCGGCTAAATAGAATTCAATTTCTGTATTTGCACCATTAGGATTATCATTAAATCCATTTGTTCCAGGCATTCTCATAAAGTCCTCATTAAGTACTTCTATTTGAGATACTATCTGCTCATAACTTAGATTAGGTCCAACCCCCACCGGTTCTCCATTATATATTACATGTACCACTACGGGAATGCGATAGCGAATGGATTGAGATCTGGATGATGTCCGGACTTTCTTCTTATTCATCCAGTTTTCAAAATCCTTAACCGTGCCTAAGCCTGGGTTTTCCAGTCGTCTCATGCTGTCCATAGACACAGAAAGACACGCTCTTATTTGTCCAATTCCTACTTGAACTAGCAGTATTAAAATAATGAAGATGCTCTTTTTCATAATGTATATAGTCTATTTTCAATCGCACACATGGAATTTCCATAAACTTATTCATCCTCGGGCGATACGCGAAGGGTTCTAAGTTGGTGCTCATTTCATATAATTCTTGATTTCGCTTTAGGGCCTCTAAAACCCACTTTCAATTTTTGAGATGATCTTTTTTCCTGATACTTCGTTATCAAAATACTTCTTTAACGCTGCTAAACTCCGTTTTTGATATCTTGTCTCAGAAAAAAAACGCTACCTCAAATTCTTGAACTGAGTTTTTAGAGGTGCCCTTTAGTTATAGCAAGACTAGTATAGTCCTATCAGATTAAAAGAACAAAGATGGCCCAGTTGGTAAATGGTTGCCTTCATATATTTTTCTACTATAATCAATAATTGAGTAGTGATCCGTCTCAACAGAAAGGGAGAAAGCTGTTTCATAGATAATTTTTTTGAAGTAGGCGCTTAATAAATAGCTCTAGCAAGCTGCAAACAAAGAAAATGGATCATTCAGATAAAGCAAACACTACGAATCAGCAGATTTCTAAATCCAAATGTGCTCATATGCATGCAAAACCCCATTTTTCATATTTACTAAGTGCCTACTTCAGTAATTTTTTTACGAATATCTTCACCTACTGATTTATAGAAAGCGCTAATAGCGCAGAAGCTGACTTATCTAAGATTAAGCCCACCTATTTGTAACTGAATTATTTTCAATAGTCAGCCCAACGCTTAAAATATGTAGCCTTTTCCTTGCTTACAATGATGGAAGTATGCGCTTCAGGCTTAACAGCTAAAATTAGTCTACCGTTAAAATAAGGCTCTATTTCCTTTATTGAAGATCTGGAAACAAGGAACTGCCTATTTGCGCGGTAAAAAAGACTTGGGTCCAATTGTTTTTCTAGGTCATCAAGAAAGAATTCAATCACATATTCTAAGCCATCTTTTTTCTTTAAAAACACACCTCTTTCTTTTACATACATGTAAGCTACCTCATGAATGTCTATCATCATCATTTTTTGACGAAACGAAACCAGAAAGCTTGAGCGATACGTCTTCGGTCGAAACTCCAAGGCAAGTTGTTTGATCTGATCAATATAATTTTCTTCATCCGCATGACCCTTTTGCTCTAAAAATCGATCAATGGCTGTCTTAAGTTCCTCAGGGTTTATCGGCTTCAGTAGATAATCAATGCTGTTGACTTTAAAGGCCTGTAGCGCGTATTCGTCATAAGCGGTAGTGAAGATAACCGGACATTGTACCTCCACTTGATTGAAGATTTCAAAGCCGAGTCCGTCAACCAAATGAATATCCATGAAAATAAGGTCTGTTTCATCATCCCTCTTCAACCATGCTACTACTTCACTGATACTGTCAATAATTTCAATGATTTCAAAGGTTGCGTTAGGTAAAAGAAGTAATTCTTTTTTGAGACGATTAACGGCTGAATTTTCATCTTCAATGATCAATGTTTTAATCGCTGGTGGCATTATTATAAGGTCTTTAGAGATATTCGAACAATAAAATAGGTATTCTCAATTCCGTATTGAAAGGGTCTATGGAGTAGTGTAAATCGCTCTTGTAAATTTTTTAATCCTACCCTCTCTCCTGCCACCGGGTACGTAATTGGATTAATTTGATTTTTAACCACTAGCCAATTGTTTTCCTCATGTACTTCTACCTGAAGTGGCCTTTTTTTGGAAGCTTCATTGTGTTTCACCGCATTTTCAATTAAAAATTGAAGACATAAAGGTGGAATCAAAAGATCCATTTTATCCTCGCCTACATCCAGTTTCAACTCAATGGCATCATTAAATCGGACTTTCAACAAACTCCAGTAATCATTCAAAAATTTAAGTTCATCTGAGAGCGGAATGAAATCCAATTTAGTGCTTAGAAGAACTACCCGATAAAGGTTTGAGAAGTTTCGAATGTATTTTATCGCTGCATTTTTATCTTCCTCGATTAAATCTAGCAATGTATTAAGACTATTGAACAGAAAATGCGGATTGATTTGCTGCTTTAATGTTTCAATCTGAAATTTTAGGTTCTCTGCTTGAAGAGAGAGATTCTGGACTTGTAATTGGGAACGTTCTTTTTGAGCCTTAAATACACGCAGAATTACGTTGTAAATCAATGCAACTAGTACAAGTTTTGGAAATAAAGCAGGCATTTCTACCGCTGATCTTAAACCTATTGAAAGAAGAAAATCATTAGAAAAAACCACTAAGCCAATAATTGAAAGATTAAATAATGTGGTAAAGGGAGTTAATCCAATGAATTTCTTCAGTTTTAGATCTGTATTCAATAGCCACTTATTGAGATACCACAAAATCAATAAGAAGGATGATGTCTGTAAATACCTAAGGGCAAATACCAACAGGTCAACTTCAGGTCTCATTGGGTTGGTTATTGTGCTAATCGCCGGCACCACTGCCGCAAGAATAAACGGAAGAAATTTTTCTGTCTTAGACATACTTGCAACCTATGAACAACCGATCTCACCAGAATGTAAGAATATGCTGGAACTGCCCTATCAGTAGCTAAAACATTTTATTTTAAATTGAAATATGCTACATAAACCTATATAAAAGAGCATAGTTAAAACCCGACGGCTGCTCCTAATCCGATGAAATAATTTGGCGCAATTGCAGATAATCCAGCACCCATTGATGCATCAAACTGTAGATGGTCTTTGGCTAAATAAACAAGCCCGGAATTGAATCTAAGGTCATTGGCCCCACTATCAAAAACCCCGAATCCATAAGGCTCTACATATGCTGAGAGTTTATCAGAAATGGGATAGCCCAAAACCAATGTGTATAAACTGGTATCAAAACCAAACTCCCCATTAATCAAACCAATGCTATAACCAAGTGAAAACTTTCTTAATAAGGTATTAGAAAAAACGAGTGAAAAATCAGATGAGATGACATCATTTTTAAAAGGATCCTGACCGGTAGTGGTAGTAATGTTTCCGAGAAAACTCATTTGAGGCAGCCATCCGATCTCATTGGCTAGTTTTATTTTAAAACCAATTTTAGCTGAATTAAATCCAGACTCATCTCCTTCGGGTAGATCTGCAAACAGATAGTCCTGTTGAAGTCTTACTTCAAAATATTCGTTAACTCCGTAGCGAATTAAAACATTGGGTAGAGTGTAGGTATCTAACTGTGAGTTAGTAAATTCTCTAATAAAACCTGTTTCGATTAGAAATTTACCGACTGGCATTATTGCAGATGCAGGTGTTTGCGTAGGCCTATCGGTAACTATTGGGGCTTTATCCTGTCCGTTTGATAAGTAAGAAATTAATAGTAATGAGAGGGAGAAAAGTCTTTTAAAGGAGGCACTTAATAAAGGTAAAAAATGGGGGTTAGCATGCAGATGAGCACATTTTGATTTAGAAATCTGCCGATTTGTAATGTTTGTTCTATCTAAATCATCTCTTTTCACCAATATCATAATTTTAAAGGCCACACCAGTCAACCCGGGCTGAAATTCCTGCTAAAAAATCTATTTATCCTAAGTTGGCTTCATTGGAAGAAAGAGTATTGCAGAAAGATCCGGATCTAAACTTTTAGTGTTTACTCTACTGCCGAATTAGGCTCTGGAAATGGCCCTAATAATCATTACAATCACAGCAAATAAAAACATTAACATGGAGATCTTATTAATTGTATGCATGGCCCTTAGATTAAAGTTTTTCGGCCTATTAGGATCTTTTTTCCTAAAGAAATAACCTATAACTTCAGAAAAATCAAAATAATTTACCTTCTTCGATTGTTGATTTTTTTCTCTTCTCATTTAACAAAGTAAACCTTTAAAAATACAAAAGTGTTCTTTAGACTCGTGCAATTGAGTTGCATTATTTATTTTTGAGGAATAAATGAAGTCTAGTTTAAAGTCTATATTGAAGGATCACAATCTTAGAATAACAGACTGCCGATTAGATGTGATTCAGTTTTTTTTGAAGGAAAGAAACGCTCTTTCTCAAGGAGATTTAGAAAACAAATTCAAGCAATACGATCGTGTCACTTTGTACCGTACGCTAAATAGCTTTTTGGCTTCTGGTATTCTGCATAAAATCCCCAATGAAAACGGTGCTGCTACATACGGTCTTTGTCATCATACCTGCACTCCTCAGCGTCATGTACATGATCATATCCATTTTAAATGCAATACTTGCGGCCAAATTGAGTGTTTGGATGACACAGTTCCTAACGTTTCGGTCCCATCCGGCTATCAAATAGAAGGTGTTAATTTAATTGTGGATGGGATTTGTGCAAACTGTAACTAATGAAGAAATTCTTTTTTTACTGTTTTCTAACAGTGGTTATTCATTATTCTTTTTCGCAGAAAGATTGTTTCGATAGCATAAAAGGAATTATTAAAGATGAAGCTACTGGAAAAGTTCTTTCATATGCAACCATTAAAGTACAAGGAACTAATAAAGGAGTTATAGCCAATGAATTTGGTGAATTTGAACTTCAAAATATTTGCGATAAAGAAGTCGACTTAGAGATTAGGTATCTGGGATATAAAACATTAATTCATCACCATGATGCTTACCAAGCCAATCCACTAATTTATTTAGCCCCGGAACATACAATGCTAGAAAGCATTGTAATAGAAAATTACAGATCCGAAGAATTAAAGTCTCTTTCCGTTCAGAAAAAAATAATAAATAAATTATCTCTGGTAAGTTCCTCAATTGGAGATTTAACAGACCAGCTAACCGGTGTTTCTTTGCTAAAAACAGGGTCCAATATTTCTAAACCGATGATTCATGGCTTACACTCCAATAGAGTGTTGGTTATTAATGATGGCATAAGACACGCATACCAATCCTGGGGACAAGAACATGCTCCTGAAATAGACCCATCCCACATAGATCAGATTGAAATCATTAAAGGAGCCGCCACGGTAAAGTATGGTCCTGAAGCACTGGGCGGAGTTATTTTATATAATTCTAAGAAACCAACGCTTAATCAAAAAATAGGAGGTTCTTTGGGAAATGCTTACCAAACCAATGGAAAAGCGTTTAGCAGTCAATTAAGTCTTAATCAGGGCTCATCTCGCTTTGCGTGGAAAGTAGGTGCTTTCGGAGTCTATCAGGGTGACCTGAGAACCCCTGATTATAACCTATCCAATACTGGTAAGAGGGAATATGGAGCAAGCTTCAGTACATTTTTACATCAACCCAAGTTTGATCTTCAAATTTCAGGGAGTTATTTTGAACAGGAGCTGGGTATTTTAAGAGGATCTCTAGTTGGTAATCTTGTAGATATGCAGAATGCAATAGATAGATCTGTTCCCAATCCAACATTCTCACGGACCTATAAAATAAAAAATCCAAGGCAGGAAACTGAACACGGTCTGTTAAAATCTGACCTATCACTTTTTATTAATGAACATATTTTAAATTTTCAATACGCCATTCAGCGAAACATCAGAAGGGAATATGACATTCGGAGAGGAGAAAATAACGAACGACCAATTATTGATTTATCACTTGTTTCTCACAACATAGAAATAGAATGGATACAACCTTCGAAGAGTCAATGGAACGGCAGCACCGGAATTCAATTGTACACAAAAAACAATGATAACGAACCCGGTACAAATACCGTCAATTTTATTCCCTACTACGATATTTTCAATATTGGAGCTTTCACAGTTCAATCATTCAGCAAGGAAAAAACGACCTATGAATTAGGTTTGAGGTTTGATTTTCAGTCATTAAGTGCAACCGATACCATAAGGGAAGTAGAGGTTTATTCCAGTAAAACGAACTTCTCCAATTTTACTTTCACCTTAGGTGTTCGGAAGCAAATCAATGAAAGCCTATCGTTTTTTTCAAACCTTGGATCAGCCTGGAGGCCACCAAATGTAGCAGAGTTATATGCGTTTGGATACCATCATTCCATTGTCCAGTTTGGATTGTGGAGGTATGAAGTTTTCCCGGAAAGCGATAGCATTTCTACAAGCCGTGTTTTGGATCAATCAGATAAATCTGTTGCTTCAGAAAAGAGTATAAAATGGGTTTCCGGGATTGAAGTAAAAAAAGCGAAAACCAAGGCTGAATTTATTTTTTACGCGAATCACATTAATGATTATCTATTTATGAGACCGTATGGAGTTACTATCAACATTGCTGGTACATTCCCTTATTTTATTTATGATCAAATAGATGCATTCTTTTTAGGAAGTGACTGGGACATTCAATTTAACCACACAAAACTTTTATCCTCTGAGATAAAGATGTCTTATGTCTATGCTATTGAAAGAGAAAATCAACAGGCTTTACTGGAAATACCACCGCTGAATATCAACTACGCTGTAGATCTAAAGAAAGGAAATTGGGGTTATGGATTGAATTTAAACTACACCGCGCGTCAATGGCATGCTCCATCTGTAATAAACCCGATAAATTTTCAGGAGGGTAATGTAGAGATCAATCGTGATGAAATCTTTGACTTTATGTCACCTCCCAATAACTACTTCCTTATTGGAGGGAAAATAATGTATAAAAAGAATCATTGGAATGTAGAATTGAGCGCCGACAATCTTTTGAACTCATCTTATCGCGTGTATACCGATAGATTGAGATATTATGCTGATGCACCAGGTAGAAATTTCTCTTTTGCGTTTGAATATAAATTTTAAATGCAGCAGTGTTGCATACTATTAATTCAAACAATATATTACAATTTTAGATTAAAAGAGTACCATTATCGTAATTCACATGAAATGAGTATAAACTTAAAATCCTACGCATATCAGTAGAAGATAAATAAGTTTATAACGCTTCCCTATGGTCATTGGAAATAAACTTATACACATGAAATCAGCATAAAGATTCATATGCGAGTCTATACCAACCGCCAGATGAATCGGTCCGCCGATGTGATTACGATGAATTCTGTATGTATTATTCAAAATAAATTCTATATGTATGAAGACGATTAAATCAGCTCTTTTTTTATTCTTATTGTTTGGACTTATTACAAGTTGTTCTGATGACGATGACACACCCTCTATTGAAGAAGAAACGGAAGTAATATCTCGGGTTGTCCTAACATTTACCCCCACTCAAGGTGGAGATGCTGTTACTGCCACCTGGTTTGACGAAGACGGCGAAGGTGTTGGCGACCCGACAATTGATAAAATTGAATTAGAAGAGGATATTGAATACATGCTATCCGTTATCTTAACAAATACGTTAGTAGATCCAGATGAAAATGTAACTGCAGAGATTGCAATGGAAGATGATGAACATATGTTCTTTTTTGCATTTACTGAAAATCTATTCTCTACTCCTACAGGAAATGGAAATGTAGATAATAGAGATGATGCGATTATCTATAATGACCAAGATGAGAATGGCTTTCCTTTAGGTCTCTCAACTACCTGGACAGCCGGTGCACATACAGAATCCACCGGAGAATTTAGGGTAGTACTTAAACATCAACCAAATATAAAATCTGCTACGTCCACAGCTACCGATGGAGAATCTGATATAGATATAACTTTTCCCATAGACATTGTAGAAGATCCTAACGAAGAAGAGGAGATCATCAATGAAGTTATTTTGACGTTCACCCCTGCAGAGGGAGGAGATCCAATCACAGCCAGATGGCTTGATGCAGACGGTGAAGGCGTAAATAATCCAACCATTGATGCGATCAGTTTGTTAGCTAACACAGAATATCAGATGTCTATTGCTTTAACAAATACCTTAGAAGAACCGGACGAAGACAAAACAGAAGAAATAGCAGATGAAGACGATGAACATATGTTCTTTTTCGAATTCACGTCAGACATTTTCACCAATCCCTCCGGAGATGGAAATGTTGATAACAGAGATGATCCAGTGAATTATGATGACCAAGACGAAAATGGTAACCCGGTTGGTTTACTTACAACATGGACAACGGGTAGTGCAATTACTTCATCGGGTAATTTTCAAATAATATTAAAACATCAACCAGGAGGTTTAAAAACGGAAACCTCTGACGCTACCACTGGTGGAACAGATATAAACGTAGTATTTGCACTGAATATCCAGTAAAGAAACTGTGAAATCTTCATAGTGATCATAGTAATATAAAGGTAGAAAGCCACTCCGATGAGTGGCTTTCGTGGTTAAACCTTGAATGAAAATTTTCACTTGCAATCAATAAATCATCATTTACTTTTTATGGCATCATTGAATCGCAAATATCTTAAAATCACGTTCTAATTTTGGAAGAGTTGTGGCACCGTTTGCGTCTCCACTCTCACTGCTTATTTCAGCTAGAAATCGTTATTTTATACTTGGCGTGGTATTGATTCTTTTTCCAGAAACGTAATAAAAAATCAACGTCTCTTAAGTATGCCTTCCATGTATCGTCGTTTATAAATAGTGGTAAATCATCTTTAAAATTTTCAATACAGTAAAGAGCCAATTCTTTGGAAATTTCATCTGAGGTAAGCAACATAATGGTTTCCTCTTCGCTCTCATCAGGATTGTAAAAGTGGTTTTCCGGCAATGGGAAAGCGGAGTTAACCCAATAGGCAATTTCCACGCAGCTATTGATATTAAAAAAGACTAGGCTAGGATGATTATCAGATTCATCAATTTTTGTAGATGCAAGATGATTATTCGGAGGGAGTTCTTCCCTTAATTTTTGATCTGCTCCTTTTTTTCCTGATCTGCTAAAATCGCTAAATTGTATTGATTATAAAACCGTTTAATGAAACTATCGATTTCATTTGCAGGCATAAAGGCGATGATAGAATCGTTATTCATTTCCTTGAAAACCCGGTGTTGATTCTCTATAATTGGTGCGACACATTCCTCTCTATTTTGATCCAAAAAATTAACCATTGCCATCTGATCCAATGATTTTTTCTCGCTTTGTATGAGGTCATCGTTGTATTCCTCTTGAAAATATATTCCCGAAAACCACCAGTCATTGCGCCATCGCACAAGCCCTATGTAAACGATGGTATCTATTTCTATTAATTTTGCTAATTCATCAAAAGAATATTTAAGCAGATTAAAGTGCCTGCCTGATGCGATATGTTCAAGACGAACGTAATGCTCATCTTGTCCTTTATATAGAAATAATCCAACAACTTTTGTGGTTATTTCTTTATAGTGCTCACTTATTGGGTGATCGTTCCCCAAAATTTCTGACGCCCATTCACTTCCTTTTAAACTCAAGAGACACGTATGAATAGTGTGTGTAGTGGTGTCTCGGTTTTCCTTAATTAATGCTGCTTCATTGTAAGTATTATTATACTTAGCATCCTCAATGATTTCAATTTCTGTATCGAGAAGTCGGAAGTATGTGTCTGGATAAAACAGATATGTTTCAAATAAAATTTTCTCGACAAGATTCCTTGCAACGTAAAAATTTTCTTCATCTTCGTCTAATTGATAGTACGTTTTCAACTGACTGTTCTCCGGCGCGTAATCCCAGGCTTCTTCAAATACTTGCATCACCTCTTCCGCTAATAGTGTAATAAATTCATTAAAAGGTGAAATAATTTTATCCTCATTTACTGTATTAAGAAAATACCAAATCAAAAAACAAGCATCCTGGTGATTTATCTCCTCCTCGTAGTAATCTTCTAGGTCGTAAAACGGCAGCTGATTTCCATACATTTTTGTATGTTTTCGCACAAAAGCGTCCCAGATGTTTGTTTCGGAGATCAAATCTTCGAAATAAGAGGTTAAAAAACAGCATAATATATGTATTTCCCTCATATCCACATACTGTAACAATGCAATGAGTGATACTGGTGACATCATTGCTTTTTTAACATTATTGCAGAGTTTCAGATAATAGGTATCAACGGTAGTATGTATTTCGTATGGTTTTAATGATAACCATTCTTTTATATAGATTCGGTCTTCGATTTTCATACATTCATTTAAGATTCGTGCTATTAGCTATTCGAGACTATTTTGATCAAACGAATTAAATTGGATTAATGCAGAGACGATCGCATTTTAATATCGAATGATTTTTCTGAATTGGCTGTTGTAAGCTGCTTGCCGGATTTTCCGCGACTTAGATGTTTAATCAGAATTTTTTGATTGATGAGCATTTCATTTTGTCCTATGATGATGTTTTATGCACTATTTCATCTCTGTCTACACCGCCTATATACTACCCTCAAAGTGTTGTTTTCAAAATCTGCTTAGGTTAATTTCTAATCTTTGAGCCCATTCTGAAAAGTCAAAATCAAATCAAAATCGACCTGTACGGTCAAATTCGGGGGTTGAAAAAAGCTTGAAATACGGTTTTCGAAGCAGACTCATCTTTAAAAGAATGAATCCTACTTATGCTTCCAATTTTGCTTCTATCTCTTCAGTAGAAGGCTCTACCCACTTACCATGTTCTTTGATTAACTCAACTAGCTCATCCAATGCATGATCTGATGGAACCCCTCGTTTCACTACTTCTTGGCCTTTGTAGAGTGTGATCTTTCCTTTCCCAGAACCCACATATCCGAAGTCTGCATCGGCCATCTCGCCTGGTCCATTGACAATACACCCCATGATTCCAATTTTCACCCCTTTTAAATGGTCTGTTCGTTTTCGGATCATGGCTGTCGTTTCCTGAAGATCAAAAAGCGTACGCCCACATGATGGACAGGAAATGTATTCTGTTTTAGTAATACGCGTGCGCGCAGCCTGAAGAATGCCAAAAGCAGTCGTATTATAAAGCTTCAACGTATCCATAGAAGGCTGAAATACAGGGGAAAGCATCACTCCATCTCCTATACCGTCAATCAGCAGAGTACCTGCATCAGTAGAGGCGTAAATCATTAGCTCATCTTCTGAAAGCTCCCCGAATGAAGGATTCAATATGACAGGAACGCGGATATTCCTGTTCATCAACTCTACCACAAACCTGCGAATACTTGCCGTACGATGTGTATTGTTAGCATGCAGAACAAGGACTGTGTTAATTGGTTTTTCAAGAAAACCAAAGATTCTTTGGTCATGATCATCGGTATTCCACGAAATGAAGTTTAACTTATTATGAACCTTATTTACCCTTGCCAGATTAGTTATATACGGAAACTTATTTGATTGATCACTTATGGTTGTCCAGACCGTGTAATTCAGTACCTCTTTCAGTCCATTAGGTAACATGAAGTTGAGCGGCTCATTCCCTGAATAGATATAATCTGCTCCTAGATCATTCATCCCCCACTTGTCTAATTCAGGAAGGTATGTATGACCGATGGTCTTCAAATCTTTCATTTCCACTGATTGAACTTTGGAAAAATCAGCGATCACTCTAGGCACATTTTCGTATCCGAAGTTTAATACTTCTGCGGTCTTTCGTCGGTGATATTCAAAGGGATTTATGCAGTATTTTTCAATAAATTTAATTGAAGATTGCCTTTTCTTTTCTACCAACCGATCCACCATAATTTGTGCAACCGGAGCTTCTACTTCCGGCTCCTCAGTAAGAGAAACCCTAACCGTATCTCCTAATCCATCTTCTAGCAACGTTCCTATCCCAACTGCTGATTTGATACGTCCATCTTCGGCTTCGCCCGCTTCAGTCACTCCTAAATGCAATGGATAGGGTTCAAGTCCTTCCTCGTCCAGCTTGTTTACCAATAAGCGGTAAGCTTGCACCATCACCTGAGGGTTACTGCTTTTCATGGAGATCACCAGTTCTTTGTAATCCATCATTTCGCAAATACGAATGAATTCTAACGCTGATTCCACCATTCCCAATGGTGTGTCTCCATATCTACTCATAATGCGATCAGAAAGAGAACCATGATTGGTACCAATTCGCATAGCTGTTCCATATTCTTTACAAATCTCTACCAATGGAGATAACTTGTCTTCGATACGTTTTAGCTCATCCGCGTATGCCTGATCTGTGTATTCGATTTGCTCAAACTTCTTCTTATCAGCGTAATTACCAGGATTCACCCTTACTTTCTCCACGATTTTCGCAGCTAGCTCCGCTGCATTTGGAGTGAAGTGTATATCAGCGACCAACGGAACATCACATCCCCTCTTTCTCAATTCATTTTTGATGTTTTCCAGGTTCCTTGCTTCTTTCATACTTGGCGCTGTTATCCGTACATATTCACAACCTGCCTCAACCATTTTTAGTACCTGTTCCACTGAGCCAAATGTATCCATCGTGTCTACGGTAGTCATAGATTGGACCCTAATCGGATTGCCCCCTCCCAGGGGCACACTTCCAATAGATACTTCCCGTGTTTTACGTCTTGAGTAATGATTCAGACTATTGCAGTATTTCAGATCAAGCTTCATTTTACCGTTAAAATTTTATCTTGATAAGGCATTTACAGATTGATTTTGAATGCCTTTGATCTCTTACCTTCTGCAAAACAATTAGTCATTCAAACATCTTATTTACACTTCCAAAATATAAGGGGTACAGAGCGGTTCAATCGCTGTTCACCTAATCTCTATCAATCAACCTATCGTTAAATATTCTTTAACAATCATAAAAGCTTGTCAAATATCCCCTAATTGAGGCCTTAAGACAACATCTTCTACGACTGTCCGGTTACTTAACTTATAGGTACTGTAGATGGTTTCAGCAATATCCTCTGGTTTCATAAATCGTTCCTCTGGAATAGCTACCCCATCCCAACTAGGTGTTTTCACTGCACCAGCTAGGATGGAGGTAACACGAATACCAGATTCTTTCAATTCTTCTCTAAGGGCTTGTGAAAATCCATACAACGCAAATTTTGAAATAGAATAAGATCCTCCATTTGGATACGCCTTTAGGCTAGCTACTGAACACAAGTTAAAAATATGTCCTCGCTTATCTTTTTGCATTTGAGGAGCCAACCCTCTGGTGAGATAATATGCACTATATAAATTCGTATCGATCATCGTTTCCAATGTACCATTTTCCTCTTTCAGGATCTCTCCGGGAACGAAAACGCCGGTATTGTTAATCAGAACTTCTATAGGTTTACCTATCGATTTTATAAAATCAACATAATCAACTACTTGAGCTCTCTTGGACAAATCAGCAACATGAGTATGAAGGACTAAATCAAATTCCGCTTTTATCTCCTCCATTAATAAAGCCAAATCATGCGCATTTCTTGAACAAGTAATGATAGAGAACCCAGCCGAAGCGAACTTTTTCACCAGCGATTTGCCAATTCCTTTGGTGCCACCGGTAATCACCGTTAAGCGTTCTGAAATATCCATTTTCCTTTTTGGTTACTCGATTACATATTATGTTTGACAAAACTAATAGCTCATTATCGGCATTTCATGAAGAGCCTGGGAAAATTCATTTTGTTTATTGGTCAGTTATTTGTGCGAAGGGAATCCTTTTCCACTTATGTCAACCTGTTTTTTGAGGAATGCATTAAGGTAGGATATAAATCGATTTTTATTATCGTTATTATATCCGTCTTTATGGGTGCTGTCACTACGGTACAAACAGCCTACAACTTAATTGCACCTTACATTGCGGACCCTATCGTGGCACTGGTAGTAAGGGATATGACGCTGCTTGAGTTAGCACCTACGATCATGGCCATCATTTATGCAGGGAAAGTCGGCTCTAACCTTTCAAGTGAGTTAGGCACCATGAGGATTACGGAGCAAATTGATGCCCTTGAAGTAATGGGCATCAATTCCATATCCTATCTAGCCTTGCCCAAGATTCTTGCTTCTATCACTATGTTTCCAGCTCTTGTGATCATTTCAGGCTTTGTGACCATCTATGGAGGATACATCACCTCTGTAATAACCAATGTCATCACCGGAACAGACTATATTGCTGGGATCCAAATGGACTTCAATCCATTTCAAGTCAAGTTTGCTATTATCAAAGCATTAGTTTTCGGTTTTTTGGTGGCCGCTATCTCATCCTATCGGGGCTATTACGTTGTAGGTGGAGCACTAGAAGTAGGTAAAGCTTCTACTGGTGCCGTTACCAACAGCTGTATCGGTATCATTGTCGCTGATTTCTTGTTGGCCTACTTATTAGCGCCATTGCTTAACATATGATAGAAGTTACTAACATATCAAAGTCTTTTGATGGTAAGCAGGTTCTGGAAGATATTTCCATAGTATTTGCAAAGGGCAAGGTTAATATGATCATAGGTGCTAGCGGTACGGGAAAAAGTGTTTTACTCAAGTGCATTGTTGGTTTGCTTAAGCCTGATGAAGGAGATGTATGTTATGATAACAGGGAATTCACACGTGCCAATAAAGAATTGCAAACAGAAATAAGAAGGGAGATGGGCATGCTTTTCCAGGGTGGCGCATTATTTGACAGCGAGACCGTTGAAGAAAACGTCATGTTCCCGATGAATGTCTTGACAAAACAGCCTCTTCAAGAAAAAATAGAGCGTGTCAATTTTTGTCTGGAGAGAGTTGGATTGGAAAATGTAAACCGCAAAATGCCATCAGAAATCTCCGGAGGTATGAAAAAACGAGTTGGGATTGCAAGAGCCATTGTAACCAACCCAAATTATCTTTTTTGTGACGAACCCAACTCCGGCCTGGATCCTCAAACTTCCATTCGAATAGACAACCTTATCAAAGACATTACAGATGAGTACAAAATGACTACCGTAGTGGTTTCGCATGATATGAATTCTGTGTTACAGTCAGGAGACCATATTAACTTTATTCATGAAGGAAGGATGCTCTGGAAGGGTACCAGTGATCAGATAGGAGATACGGACGTTAAAGAATTAAATGATTTTGTTTTTGCGGGAAAACTCATGAAGGTGGTGAAAGACAAAATTTAGACGGATCATAATATTCTTCTTTTCACAATAATTTTATACATCTTGGCATTATTACATCATTAGATGAAGTAAATTTATTCGTCGAATAATCATAAAATGTTCAACCAGCGATTTATTATAATAGTACTTCTATTGATAAGTTCTGTGGCTTATTCTCAGTGTGATCTTCTTTCTGGTTCACGGGAAGTAAGTTATAAGAATAGTGGTGCTTGCGCCCCTGTGGATGTCACAGAATTTGAGATTACTTACACTTTCCTTGTTCCTCAGGATCCCGACAAAATAATGGTCAGATTTTTTTGGAACGATCGCAAGAAAAATACAGAAGATGCAACCTTAGCCAATGGAAAACTTACGGTTAAATCCGGAAATACGGTGTTTACGGCTACCGCTGATGGGTTCAGATATGATCGAGGAAAAGAATGTTTTTTTGAACCACAGTCATTTCTCTATATTGATGGTGTGCAGTGTGAAAGCTCAGAACAAATACAATTGGTAACAGCTTGGGATACGGATGCTGATTTCGGGGGAAAGATGGCCATAGATCCCGGTGCGTATAATATCTGTGAAAATATTCCAATTAATAACCTAGTATTTGCTGACGCAACTACCTTCAATTGTGACAAGAAACAAAGCCCTGACAATCCGAACATAATTATGCGGCATACCCAATTTGTTTATGGTACTAATTATACAGGAGCGATAGGGGGCATCTCTCTTAATGATGGCGGTTCTACCATCGACATCACCGATAACTTAGGAAATTTAGTTGCTCCGGAGACCAGAGGCACCGCAGGATTGAGTATCACAGGAGCACATTTCGGGGAGATTGTTCCTGTGCCTGCCCCGGCAAATGGCCCCAACAATGAAACCATACCCCTCTCAGCTCCCGCTAATGCATTAAATTTAGTGGGTAGTCAGTTTGAAATTAGCCTCTTTAATTGGAATGTCTGTAATCCATTTAATGGAGATGAAGACAATCCCAACTATGATGAAGCAGTAGTTGAAACCGTATTGATTACCATCGTAGAAGCACCTGATCCTGACTTTCAGGCAAGGGAAGGAGGTCCTGGTGGGATGGTGCCAGATCCTCTTGTGTTTTGCATCAATGAAGACATCTATTTTGAGAACCTTACGCCTGGTGGACCTTATGATTACTCCTGGGAGTTTTACGATGGGCCAACAAATGGATCAGGACTAGCGACAACACCAGGATTGGACAATCCCCTGAATTCGGTTAATCCGGTTTATCAATTTGAGAGTGGCGGAGAAAAACTTGTGAGGCTTATTGTTTCGGACCCCGACGCAGGTGGGGTGTGTGAGGCGGTTTATGAACAAACTATCACGCTATCACCTGACGCAGTTGCAGCATTTGATTTTACGGATGCGAGCTTCAATACTGTCATAGAACCGGATTTTTGTCAGACAGGATCAGCTATCTTTCAGGTTGGATTTGTAGATAATACCGTTTTAGCTCCTGACACCGAATTAAGATATGAGTTTTTCAAAGAGGGCAATTCACCCACATCAGGTAATCCTGATTTTACCGAACCAATCGATGGATCTTTTCTAACAACAAATATTCCTGACTTCATAAAAAGTTTTTCGACTGAAGAATATGTGGTTGTCCGCTTAATCGCGAAAAATGCGTTCACCGATTGTAGCAATATTTTGCAAGACACCATCTTTGTTTACAGTCGACCTCAACCCTCATTTACTGTAAACGCTATTTGTGAAAGCTTTCGAACCTCCTTCTCCGAAATTTCTGATCCAATTAATTCGCTTCCGACCCAGGTAAACGGGGACGAAGTAAGTACATACGAATGGGATTTTAGTTATAATGGAACCTTTAATCCAGAACTTACCTTAGCTGACAATGATGATTTCGAGTGGTATCTTGATGGTATAGATATAGCCTCTGAAATTGAGCCACTTACTTCAACACCCGGTACTTATCAGGTTGCGCTTAGAATAACCACTGGAAAAGGGCAGTGTAGTGAAATTTTTCAACAAGCAGTATCCGTCGAGTCAGAGCCAGATGCTTCACTTACCTTATCCCCTGAAACCGTATGCCCTGACGAATTGGTTACCTTCGAAAATACCTCTGGCAATCCGAATATTCCTACCCGCTATCAATTGGAAGTATGGCATGCTTCATCGGGTTTTTCTCGATCGGAAAACCTGATGGATAGCATTACAGACCTATCATTCAGCAACCCGGATGACTCCACAAGAACTTATACCGTACAAATCAATGCTACATCCGATAAGAATTGTGTTTCAATGAGTGAAGCGCTTTCATTCAAAGTTAACCCTGATGAAAAAGTTGGATTTACAGACCCGGACTATAATTTTTTTGGGACTAATTGTTCTTCCTACACAAGTACTATGGTTGTTAATCAGGAGACAGTAGCTCTTGCAGCAGACCAATATCAATGGACACTCTTAAGTAACGACGAACTAGTAGACGGCTATCCTATTCTCACTCAAAGTACTGACCCTGATTTTAATCTGTTAGATTACTCCATTGTGAATACCTCAGAGACCATTGTAAATTATCAAATGATCTTGGAGGCAGAAAAGATGGGGATATGCATTGCAAATGACACTTTTAATCTTCAAATAAGCCCACAGCCATTGGCAACATTTTCTATGGATAAAGAAGAGGAATGTGAGCAAGTTATCTTTAAACTGGAAGCCACTCATAAAGGTCTTGCTGATTATGAATGGAACTTCTCTCCTACCCCTACTCAAATTATAAAAGCCAATGATGTAGTTAAGATAAGTTATCAAAGGCATCTGTTTGAAGAGGGTGATTTTAATGCGACCCTAAGCCTCTTGACAACTAACCTGGCATCATGTGAAAGTACTCCTGAGATTGTGATAGAAACCATAGAGAAACAAGTGTCTGAAATGGTTGCTGATTTTACGCTAGACCCTACCGAACTTCAACAACCCGATACTGTGATTACCATTACTAATCTAAGTAAAGCCAGTGAAGATGCTATCTACTTGTGGGATTTTGGCGACGGATCATCTGCTTCTCAGAAAAATCCAGGAAGTCACATCTATAACGGCTTTGGCACCTTCCGAATTACCCTTGACGTTTCCGAGAATTTTTGTACGGTAAGCGCTTCTCAAACAATCACGGTCTTTCCAGCTGCTCCTATTCTTGATTTCGAGGCTGATGTTTTGGAGGGATGTGCTCCGCTAACCGTTCAGTTTACAAATCTTTCTCAATTTGCAGAAACAGGAAAATTTCTCTGGGAGTTTGGCGACGGAAGTATTTCCCGTGCTGATAACCCTACACATACCTTCTTTCAGTCTGGAACTTTCACCGTTCGCCTTCGAGGAGAAAATGAAGTAGGTGAAACTTCGGAAGTGCAGCAAGAAGAATATATAAAAGTTTTTGCAAGGCCTTTTGCAGATTTCATTGTCTCCACGCGGGTCGTATATATCCCGGATCAACAAGCCATATTCAATAATCTTAGCGAAAACGCTATCAACTACTTTTGGGATTTTGGCGATGGATCTACTTCAACCGAAGTAGATCCATCGCATGCCTATACCCGGGAAGGGTTCTATGACATTATGCTAATTGCGACTAATGAGTTTGGATGTGCAGACACACTGTTTAGAGAAGCGGAGGTAGAAGCCATCTCAGGTGGTGAGGTAAGGACGCCCAACGCTTTCACTCCAAGCTTAGATGGTCCTAACTCAGATGGTACCCCTGCAAACAGTGGCGATCCCTCTCGGTTTAATGATGTATTTCTACCAAGATTAGAAGGAGTGGAAAAATTCCAGATGTTTATCTACAATAAATGGGGAGAGATGGTCTTCGAGAGCAACTTCAAAGATAAAGGTTGGGATGGATATTATAAAAACAGGCTAGCACCGGCAGGTGTATACGTCTACAAGTTAGAGCTTCGTTTTTCTGATGGAAGAGACGTTGTAAAGGTTGGAGATGTAACACTTATCAGATGAGAAAACTCGCCACGCTTACCTTAGCTCTACTCTTTCTTCAAATACTTTATGCGCAAGACGCACAATATTCCCAATTCTATGCAAACCCGCTATATCTCAACCCAGCCTTTGCGGGCACTGCTGCCAATATCAGGGCTGTATTCATACATCGAATTCAATGGCCTAATCTCCCCCAAGCTTTTACTAACTCTACCGTTTCTATTGATTATAATGGAGAAAAAATGAATAGCGGCTTTGGATTTATGATCCATCAGGACAAAGAAGGGAGCGCTTCTCTTCAAAATACAACAGCCTCTTTTATCTACTCTTATCATGCGAATGTAAATGATAAATTCATCATTAGACCCGCAATTAAATTTGGATATACTTTTAGAAGTATTGATCGGACTAAATTGGTATTGGGAGATCAAATTGACTTTGGAATAGATGGTACTCCCTCACAAGACCCTCAAGTGAATGCGATACGATTACAAAACCACTGGGACATTGGGACAGGGGTTTTAATATATACGGAAAAGAATTGGATAGGTCTGTCAGTAGATCATCTTACTAATCCAAATCGCTCCCTATTAGAAGGAACTGACAAGTTACCGTTAAAATATTCCATACATGTAGGTGGAAGATATCCTTTACCACAGTTTCCCTCATCAAGGGCGATTCCTCCCACCATTGCACCAAGTATCCTATACAAAAGGCAAGGGAATTTTCAGCAGTTAGATGCTGGTGCTTCCGTGCACTTAAAGCCAGTGATTTTCGGGCTTTATTATCGTGGCTTACCTGTCGTTAAAAACCCGGCGAGCCAAATCGATCAAGATGCAGTAATCCTTCTTGTGGGATGGGAGTATTACAACTTCGAATTTGGATATAGCTTTGATATAACCATCTCTGAGCTCGATCCTGTATCCGGAGGTGGAGCTCATGAATTTTCGCTTATTTATAATTTTAAGCTACCTAGAGGCAGATACAAACCTCCAAAAACGTCTCGAAGGTTGAAATGTCCAACCTTCATTAATCAATTGTTTAACTAACCAGTGAACACTTGTTGTTTTTCGCTGCAAACTTTCAATTATCCAGCCTTATCTTCTATTCTTCGAAAGAAATTCAGAATTTGAAGTAAGCGTTTAGTTATCAAGAGCTCCAGCCGGATTCGAACCAACGACCTACTGATTGCAAGTTGTAAGCCTTTGTTTTCCTTGTTTCGTCTTTCTTTTTTTCGTATTAAGTAGAACATTTTACAAAAGAGCGAGGAACTCTCATTACAATTAGTTGATATCTTTCTAAGAGACTCCAAAGCCAGAGCCACTTACATGTAAAAACCTCCAATTGCTTGAAGGCTCTTTTATCCAGTTTTGCTAAGGATTCTTCTAGGATAAACCTTGTTGAAAACTAGAGGGTAAAGGTGGCAAAGTGTAACACACGAACGGGTGAATAATGGTGAGAAGCATGCAAAGCGCCTAATCCAGGAACCCATTTTCACTAACCGACACCTGTTACAGTAAATTGATGATTAATTTAGCTCTACCGATACCAAGATGGCTTATCGACGGTAAATTTTCTTCCTCAAGCAGATGCTTGAACCAGTATTAACATAGAATAAGAGAAGATTGCGGTAATCGAAGTACGGTCAATGCCTATAATTGGAGAATAAAAGAAAGTAATAAAACCATCAACTTGGCTTTGCAGTCCATTCTAAGATCAATTCAGATACCAGAATGTTAAGCTCTAAACTTCAGCGGTTACCCCCGCACGTGTATTTTGTGATTTCAGCGATCTTTCACTATCTAGGTCCATCCTTTGCAGTATTGCTCTTTGCTAAAATTCCGGTAGATGGAGTAGCCTGGATGAGAATTGTAGCAGCGGCTTTGATTTTCGCAGCTTGGAGGCGACCATTTCGGACCTTTTCCAATACGAACAAGAATTCTAAATTATTGATCATTGGTCTGGGAATCATCTTTGCCCTGATGAATTACTCCTTCTACTTTGCCATAAGTTATCTTCCATTAGGCACGGTTGCAGGCATTGAATTTTTGGGCCCAATTGCAGTAGCAATTGTGAGTGTAAAAAATGTCAGGAATTACATTGCGCTTGCTTTTACTTCTTTGGGTGTTTATCTGTTGACTGATGTTAGGCTTGAAGGTGATGCAGTAGGTTTCATGTGGGCTTTCCTTAATATGTTACTCTTCACAGCATATATACTTCTGGCACACAGGCTCACTATGTCCGATCCCAAAACGAAAGCAATTGATCGGTTGGCCATTTCTATGCTTTTCGCATCAGTCACAATTTTTCCTTTAGGTTTTAAAAGTGCATCATTAGCCTTTACAGAACCCCTTCTTCTCTTGGCTGGAATCGGAGTAGGGATTAGCTCATCGGTGATCCCATATGCCCTGGATCAATTGGCCATGGCGAAGCTTAGTCCGGCTATCTATTCCATTATGATTGCAATTTTGCCGGCTATGGCATTTTTTATCGGGTTTCTAGTATTGGGTCAGCAACCTCAAATACTTGAGTTGATTGCCTTAGCATCAATTATAATAGGGCTCCTCATCACTAAGCGCTAAGTTGGGACTCGTATAAATTCAATACAATTGTTTATGAAAAAGATTAATTCTGTTCACAAGAAATGCGTAGAATCAGTTACCCAACGCAGTAATAACAACTTATGCGAATCTTTGGCATTGAAATGATCTTGCTCAAATAGCTTGATTCTCACCTTATAACTTTCACTTATTATTCGTAGTTATTGCGCGCGAAACGGTCAATAACATTCATGAATGGGTTAGGAGTAGAAAAGGCAACCAAACTATTGAATATTCTCAACTTTCTATTCTCAAAATAGCTTTTGCCTCCGGTTTTTCATCATCTGCTATTTTTTCAAGATCTTTTAGAAATTATTTCGGATTAACTCCAAGAATCCTTTGCAAAACTGGATTTTTGGTTCAAATCGAGGCTTTCAGAATTTCAAAAACGTAGTTTACTGGTCGTAAATGAGGCTTTTGAAATTTTGAGTAACGAAGAGTTGGGCCAAAAGGCGGGTTTTTCAAAGGATTCTACTAAACTAT
>JBCDKO010000034.1:0-28916 GCA_038746525.1 Bacteroidota bacterium | reverse complement strand
GTCCATTTTGCTCTCGTCACTGTCGGGGAAGAAAATCCGCCGTCCATTTTGCTCTCGTCACTGCAGGGAAGAAAATCCGCCGTCCATTTTGCTCTCGTCACTGCAGGGAAGAAAATCTGCCGTCCATTTAGCTCTCGTCACTGCAGGGAAGAAAATCTGCCTTCATTTTAGTCTGCGTCAAGTGTTTTAGTCAAAATTTGGTAATCGGTTGGAGAAAATGAGCGCTTGAATTAGTCTCTCCCGGTCCCTGTCCTCTAGCTCTTCCGAGATTGATCATCTCGAAGCATAATTACTGAATGGATCATTCTGATCGTGCGAATACTCCTTTTCGAACGCCCTAAAAATCACCGGCGCCATTCCACAGATACCTTTCCTTTTTTTACTAAACCTTACTCATCTGCTTCAAATGAAAATCTTTTGAAAACCACTCTTTTGACCAACTCTTCATTACTCAAAATTTCAAAAGCCTCATTTACGATCAATAAACTACGTTTTTGAAATTTTGAAAGCCTCGATTTGAAACTAAAAATCCGGTTTTTGCAAAGGATGCTATTAGCACAAAGTAAAAGGGATCGTTCAATGGAATCCGGGTAAACCTGTATTTGTCCGGCTCACTACTAAAGCAAATCAGGAATAAAACACTAGACTCTTAGATTAAAATCATCACTAGTTCTAGCCATTTTTCCCCTTAAAACTTCTGATTTTCAAACAAACTAACCAAAATTGTGGTTCGCGCCTTTAATCAATAGAAAAGCCAATGACTCCCCAGGCCTTTAAAGTTTTTTATAAAGAACATTCAAGAAAGCTATTCAGGATATGTTTTGTATTCACAAAAGACGAGGCCATTGCATCAGAAATGGTTCAGGATATCTTTTGTTCTCTTTGGGAGAGAAGGAGTTCACTCACCATACACGGAGATATAGAGAATTTTCTGTACCGATGCGCTAAATTTCAATATTTCAACTATCAACGAAATCAGAAAGTAAAAGCGCGCTTTAATCAAGAAGAATTTTTGCTTAGAAACACCATGACTAACCATACGGAAGAGGCAGTAATCTTTGACGAGTTGGAGGCTCGTATTGAAATGCTGGTGGAAGGCATGCCGGATAAACGAAAAGAAGTGTATAAGTTGAGCAGGCAAAAAGGCCTGTCTGTCAGAGAAATTGCAAATCATTTGACCATTTCAGAAAAAACAGTCAAAAACCACTTAACCCACTCTTTGACTTATTTAAGAGGCCACTTACGTGAAGTTGGATACAGCTTTTCAGCAGTCATCGGGATCATTTTTTTATTATTTGTTACCTCTGGATAGGACCATAAGCCTGGTTGCGGTACTGATCTAATGAAGCCTAAAGAAATAGGTCTTTAGCATAAACCAGCAAAATGAAGAAGGTAACACCAAAGCTGTTAGAAAAATACTATAACAATCAATGTGACCAAGCAGAACGGGCGTTTGTAGAAAATTGGCTCAATAGAGAAAAACCTGTCAGCCCCAATGAAGAAAACTATTTAATTGAAGCATGGGAACACATTGTTGAAAAGACACAGGGGAAGCCAAGGGGAAGACAGGTCTACCTTTCCTTCTTTTCTGTCCCTGTTGTGAAACTAGGGGTGGCAGCTTTCCTGGTTTCTTGTTTGTTCTTCGGAATTTACATCTATGAAAACCAGTTAGAAGGTCACCAAGCAGAAGAATTACTTTTTGCTAATGATCAGATTGAAACTACCTCAAGAGGTGAAAGAAGAACGGTTGACCTCCCTGATGGAACAATAATCACACTCAATTCAGAATCGAAGCTCAAATTCCCGGAATCATTTGAAGCCGATTTCAGGGTGGTTTACCTTGAAGGCCATGCACACTTTGATGTGGCAAGAGATCCTGAGAAACCGTTCATCATTTACAGCAATTTTTCCAAAACGCAAGTGCTAGGTACTTCTTTTGATGTGAAAGCAGGCCACAAAGAAGAAAAAACGGAGGTCATTGTGAAAAGTGGTAAGGTAGCATTTTCTGAAAGAAGCAATCCTAAGAACTCCATACTTCTGGCTATTAATGAAAAGGCCATTTTATTACCGGAACAGAAAATTAGCAAAAGCACTGTCAATGCGGCAGTAGTAACAGCATGGAAAGACAACCTGCTTTTGTTTAGAAATAATACATTTGAAGAAATCATAGACGTCTTGGAGCCCTGGTACGACGTGCAGATAGAAGTAAAAAAGCCAGTGCTTCTAAAACAAAGCTTCACTCTTTCCTACGATGACCCAACCCTGAGTTCTTTAATAGAGCGAATGAGTTTCGTGGCGAAGTTCAACTACAAGATAGTGGAGAATACAGTAACCATCTACTAAGAATCCCAAAGCAGTTTAAGATGAAAATTCGATCTAAGTACTTAGTTCTGGAGTGTATGCTTATCGTATTTGTTCTAGAACACACATTTGCGCAACAGGATATTCTTGGACGTAGGATTTCATTGGAGGTGGTTGATCAATCGGTTATTGAAATTATCCGTATGCTGGAAATAGAGACCGGCTATTTCTTCAATTATTCAAATTCTGATGTAGACCAAAACCGAAGAATCACGAAAAATTATCGTGACGTCAAACTAGATCAACTTTTAAAAGACCTATGGAGATCTAACGATCTGGTATTTCGCGTGCAGGGAAAAGCCATAGAAATACAAAAAGTTGAATCTGGAAAAAATAAAAAGGTAGGAGCTGTTTCCGGAAAAGTAACAGACCAGGATGGTGTTGAATTACCCGGAGTTACGGTTCAAATTGTTGGGACGCTAAATGGAGACATTACCAATGCCGATGGCAACTATGAAATTGCGGGCATTCCAGTAGGTCAGATCGCTCTTGAATTTTCTTATACAGGATTTGAAAATCAAACTAAAACAATAAATGTAAAAGCCAATAAAACGAGCAACTCTCGTATTCAATTAAAGGAATCAGTTAGTGAACTTGAAGAGGTCGTGGTGGTCGGTGAGAGCGTCAAAACCAAACTTGAAAATACCGCTCAAGCCATTACTATTATTGAGCTCAAAGAAGCGAAACTTAAAACGCCTGATTTAGGTGAAATACTTGCTCGTACGGAAGGTGTTGCTATTCAGCGTGCCGGTGGGTTAGGTTCTGGCACTCGAATCTCTTTGAATGGATTAACTGATGACCAGATACGCATTTTCATTGATGAAATTCCGTTAGAGTCAGCGGGCTATACGTTTGACATAGCCAATGTACCTGTCAGCTTAATTGATCGTGTAGAGGTATATAAGGGGGTAGTCCCGATTCGCTTTGGAGCAGATGCCCTGGGAGGGGCTGTAAACCTTGCTACGCCAGATGTGACAGATGGTTTGAGTGGTTCAGTATCTTACCAGGTGGGTTCCTTCGGCACCCACAGATTTGCGACAAACATCAATAATGGGGACGGTAAGACGGGCTTTTTTGTCAAAGGGTCCGGTTTCTATGATTTTGCGCGCAATGATTATAAAATCAATGTACAGGTTGCGGATGAGAGTGGCAGACCGGTTGATGTAACAGTCCCACGTTTTCATGACCGTTATCGTGCGTATGGAACAAATATTACGGTTGGCATCCGCAAGCGTTTGTGGGCGGAAGAATTAAGTGTTACAGGTTACCTGGTTCACAATGCCAGGCAAATTCAAAATAACGTTTTTCAGACTGGATTGCCGTTTGGAGAAGGAGAGTCGTTTGGCAACTCTTTAGGGGTGAACATGACATATAGTGCCCGTTTAGTGGATAGTTTGTCAATTACAGTCACGGGTGGTTATGGCCGTATTGAACGAAGACTTCAGGATCTCTCTAATTGCAGATATAATTGGTTTGGCGAATGTTTTTTAGAGGTTCCTTCGCGTGGTGAGTTTACCGCAAATGGTACAGATCAGACAATCTGGGACGATAATGCCTTTGCACGCATTATTGCTACGTGGAAGATTAATCCACGTCATGTATTAAAACTAATTGCAGCACCAACTTACAATTTTAGGACTGGTGAGGACGCGCTCATTACGCAAGGAACTGATTTGCTAGAAGGGGAATCTGAGCTCACGACCTTTATTAGTGGCCTGGAGTATCAGTTTGGCAAAGAAAAAGATAGAGTTAAAAATCAGATGTTCATCAAGCACTATCGTCAGCGTGCCTATACAGAACTACCACCCACTATCGGCGAAATTATAGTAAGAGACACCAGTACGGTCAGCAATTATGGATTTGGTAATGTAACTTGCATCGAGTGGATGGATTGGCTTGTGACCAAACTTTCCTACGAACGCACCATCAGGCTCCCTCGACGTGACGAAATCCTAGGGGACGGGCAGTTCGTGGTACCAAATACTGAGCTTGAGCCGGAGCAAAGCCACAATGTTAATTTGCAATTCACCTTTACTCGTCGTCTTAATGCCAGGGTTTCTTGGAGTTTAAGGACAAATGGGTTCTTACGTGCGACCGAAAACCTCATTACCCTTATTGCTGTAGAAGACGTTTTTAACAGATATGTAAATATATTTAATGCCACATCTCTAGGTCTTGAGTTTAATGGGCAGGCAAGGTTCTTTGGCGGCCGGTTGAGGCTAGATACCAATTCCACCTACCAATCGTTTCGGAATACAACCAAAGAAGGTGCTGCCAGTGCTTTCAAAGGAGACCGCATTCCTAACAGGCCTTATTTCTTTGCAAATGCTAATGCGAGCTACTTGTTAGACTCTCCGCTACGACGTGGTGATCGGGTTAACCTATTTACCAATACAAGATACGTACATTCGTTTTTTCGCTCCTGGGAGAGTGCCGGCATTCGCGAGTTTGCAGCCGAAATTCCTTCACAAACTACCTACGGAGCTGGATTAACCTATGAAACGACCACCGAAAACCTGCGCTTGGCATTCACTGCTGAGGTTCAAAATCTGACCAATGCGACAGTTTTCGACTTTTTCGGGGTTCAGCGACCCGGTCGTGCATTCTATATAAAACTTACTACACAACTCTAATGCCATTAAAAAACACAACGTGCTGGCAGAGTGTCGGCTTAATTTTTAACCGGGAATACGTTCCCAAAATTTCTAATCAAATATGAGTAATATGAAAAATAGATTTAATAACCTAAATAATGCTTGGTTTAGTTGCAACTTAACACAACTAATACTATTAGCATTATTTACTTTCACCCTGGTATCCTGCGGAGACGACGATGATGACGATATCGTCGATCCTGATCCCAATGAAGGGGAAATAGAATCAGCTATATTCTATTCTTGGGGAGCGCTAAGTCCCGAAGGCTTTACCCAATACTTTGGAGTGAGTGAGGAGTTCCCTACTTCTATTGATTTGTCTACCATGATCGAGTACGGTACTGAAGAGGCCACATTTGCTATACTTGGAGATGAAATTTTTATATCAAGTGCCGGTACTTACACTAAGTATGTCGTTGATAGAACAGATTTAAGCATTTCAATTGAAGGGTCTTTTGATTTGTCTGGTGTGGGCGTTAGTAATGATACCGAACTACCTGCTCCTATTGCTTTTTCTGAAACAGAAGCCTATTTAATAGACTATACCATTGGGCGCGTCATTGAATTCAATCCTGAATTAATGGAGATAGTAGAGGTTATCGAATTCCAACCTCTTCCTGTAGAGGGATGGACGCCTTTTACATCCTCAAATAGTTTTACGGGAGTATTTAGTGCCTACCAGGGTGATGATGCAATTATTGCCCCGATCTTAAATCAGGATTTTACAGATTGGACCTCTCCTTATGAATTACAATTTTTGGTTTTTAATCGTTTAACGAACAGCGTAACCTACACGAGAGACCATAGCTATGTATCAAATGGTATCGGATTCATTGAAATGCCAGATGGAGCCTATTATCTTTCTCCCGATTTTCAAGGCGGCCTACTTCCCTTTTATGGAGATCATGATGCTGCTGGCATACCGAATCCTTATCATGCAATACGCATACTGCGTGACGGATCAATTGATCCTGGTTTTGACCTTGACTTGAATGAAATTCTTGGTTCGAACCTTATACGATCTACAAATACATTAGTTGGTGACGAAATTCTTGTAACTCATGGGACTGTTCCCGATCCAGCGCCTGAAAACTGGCGAGATGCACTTAATCTTGCCAATATGAGTACAATTGTTAATTACCAAACCGGAGAAACACGTCCTTTTAATGCACCGGAGCTGGATAAATATAATTTTTGGAATTTTAGAGGAAGATATCAAGGTAAAAACTACTATGGCGGTTTCCCACCAGGCTATCCGGATACTGAAAACTTCGAAGTGTTGCGTCAAGATGGTATCGATTCATATACCGTAGTACTTAGTGTTCCTGGCGGTAACATGGAAGGTATTACTGAGCTATGGTAATAATTATACTGTTTAATTTCTAAAGCATTTAAGATGCATACTTCCGATGGTTTCTAACCATTGGAAGCTTACTTTATGGCAAAAAAGACGTGATTTTCTACGGTGTTAGGTTTAAAAGTAAGAATGTAAGTGCTAGTTTATTTTACAAAAACGGGTCTTATTTCTTTCTATCATTTTTTCTTACAGTGCCTCGATTTATTCCAGTTCTTGTATTTGTGCATCCATTTTTTATTCCTGGCTGTCCTCATCAAGCACGAAAGGTGTTTCAGTAAGACACTATGAATTTGATCTTTGACAATCATAAAACAAGTTGAAATAGTATAGCGGCTCTTATGATTAAACCATCATTATTCTAGTGATTTTTCACTTTGAAACCTCTGATTTTCAGACAAATCAAAATTTTGGTTACTAACGTCTTTAACTAATCGTAAAGCCTATGACTTCCAAGGTCCTCAAGGGTTTTCATTAAAGCATTCACGAAAGCTATTTAGGACCTGCTGAGAAACGTTTTTTCAATTCAAAAAATACGTTTATGTGGTCAAGAAGATACTGTTTAGTAAATTTCTTTTTCAATACGTGCAAGGGTTTCGAGCAGATGCTTCCATTTTCGGTGCACTGAAAAAGCTCGATTTCGAGATTTTTCAACTAGTCACGGGTACATCAGCTACGTCGTTCGCTGCGGATCGAAGTATAAGCATACATCTTCACCTTGCTGCCTAGTATCTGATACACCTGTGACTTTCTCAGCAAGCCCTATTTAGTGTCTCTAAGAAAAGACGAAAAACAGCCTTAATGACACCCGTAGCGTAGTTTTAGCAAAAGAATGGATCGAATCGAATTTATACTTTGGAATTGATTTATCAATTTTTTAAAATTAAGGTGAATTTTGGATGACTTGAAGGCAATTCTGTGATTTATTGTATTTTTATTAGAAGCTCTAAAATAGATTCAATGACCATTTCATACATCGAAATCTCAAAAAAACAAGCTATTTGATCCAGAAACATCGGTTTCTTTCAAAACATCGGTTTCTTTCAAAAAGATACTGTTTCCTTAGAGACACTATTTAAGGATATGTTTTAGTATCTGCAAAAGATGAGGCCATTGCATTGGAATGATTCAGGGTTGAAAGTAGAAAAGCACTTTTCTTCGTGGAGGATCACCTCTCCTCAGAGTTAAGCGTCTTTACCGATTGCGTTGGGTTTGGAAGGTCTTCCACGATTACGACAAATAGATTTACGAGATACATCTATTTGTAGAGAATTTGAGGGGTTGAGTCAGGAGTTCTAAGTTTATGCTCATTTCATACATTTAGATTATACGTGTAGCAAAAAGAAGTACCACTTTTTGTCTATTTCTCCAAAAAAGCCACGAATCTATTGGCGTTGTAATTAAGGGATCTTCAATAAGTGTGCTTTTGACTTGCAAATCAAATCATTTAGTGATTGAGAAGTTGCCTGATTTAAAAAGGTAAGCGAAAATGTAAAATAAGATCCTAAAATACTATTAGAATCCTTTGAAAAACCCGCCTTTTGGCCCAACTCTTCGTTACTCAAAATTTCAAAAGCCTCATTTACAACCAGTAAACTACGTTTTTGAAATTCTGAAAGCCTGGATTTGAGCCAAAAATCCAGTTTTGCAAAGGATTCTATTAAAAGAAAAAGTGTTTTAACACCTCATGAATCAAGATTTTCTTCTTTTCTTAGAGATACTAAATAGATTCAACGCTCACTATGAAAAGGTTCCGATTAGTCTTTCGTATTTTTTACATTATAATCACCATTGTGGTGTGTTATATATCCATAGACATCCTTTTAAATACCGAGGAATACCTATCCAAAGTTAAACTCTCCTCTTATGTTAAATTTCCAAAGTATATCACGATAGTATTCCTGGCACTTTCAATTATGATGATCCTGGAATTCATCATGGATCAATTGTCAATAAAAAAAGAAAAGGGAAGGATCAATCGACTTGAAAACGAAATACTTGAGTTAAAGGCCAAACTGTACGATCAGAGTCAGATAAAATTACTTGAAAAGTCAGAGTCAAAAATTAACGATTCAGTTAATGGGGATAACGAAGAAAAGGAAAATTAGACCTGTTTATATTTAGGGTTTAATATTGATCTAATGCTTGCTAAAACTTATGGAAGTGCTGTTTATGGCGTAGATGCCTTTAAGATTACGGTTGAAGTAAATGTAGGGCAAGGGACTAAATTTTTTATGGTGGGACTCCCGGATTCCGCAGTCAAAGAAAGTGAGCAACGCGTGGAATCAGCTATCAAACATTTAGGATATAGAATGCCCAGGCAGAAGGTTGTTGTGAATCTGGCCCCTGCAGATATTCGGAAAGAAGGATCTGCGTATGACCTCCCGATAGCACTAGGTATTCTCAAAGCTTCGGAGCAAGTCATTGTAGAAGACTTGGAACGATATATTATTATGGGAGAACTGGCCCTGGACGGTGAGCTTAGGCCCATAAAAGGGGCATTGCCAATTGCGATTGAAGCCAGAAAAAATGAATTCAAAGAGTTTATCCTTCCAAAGGAAAATGCCTCTGAAGCCGCTATTGTCAGTGGAATTGAAATCATTGGGGTAAACAACATAAAGGAGGCTATTGCTCATTTAGAAGGAGAAGAATTGATCCAACCTACTGAATATGATACCAGAGATGTATTTTATCATGAGCTAAACAACTATGCTTCAGACTTCGCCGATGTGCAAGGGCAAGAAAATATTAAAAGAGCCATGGAGATTGCTGCAGCCGGAGGACATAATGTGATCATGATTGGACCGCCCGGAGCCGGTAAAACGATGTTAGCTAAGCGATTGCCTTCCATCCTTCCACCACTTTCTTTGCATGAAGCGCTAGAAACAACGAAGATCCATTCCGTAGCTGGAAAACTTGGATCGGATGCGCATCTCATCTCCCAAAGACCTTTTCGTCAACCCCATCATACCATATCCGATGTTGCACTAGTTGGAGGAGGAGGCATCCCTCAACCAGGTGAAATTTCTTTGGCAAATAATGGTGTCCTATTTTTAGACGAGCTGCCAGAATTTAAAAGAACAGTCTTAGAAGTGATGCGTCAGCCTCTAGAAGAGCGTAAAGTAACTATCTCTCGCGCTAAGGTTTCGTTAGATTATCCTTCTAATTTTATGTTGATTGCCAGCATGAATCCATGTCCATGTGGCTACTATAACCACCCGGAAAAAGAATGTGTTTGCGCACCCGGGGTGGTGCAGCGATATCTAAATAGAATCAGTGGACCTTTGCTAGACCGGATTGACTTGCATGTAGAAGTAACCCCTGTATCGTTTGATCAAATGACCGAGACGAGGAAGACAGAATCCAGTGCAGAGATTCGTGAACGGGTCATCAAAGCGAGAGATATTCAGGAGAAAAGATTTATCAATCAGGATGGTATCTTCAATAATACGATGATGAGTTCGAACATGGTAAAGGAAGTCTGTCAAATCGATGAAGCCGGCAAAACACTTCTAAAAATGGCGATGGAGCGACTAGGACTCTCAGCCAGAGCGTATGATCGCATCTTGCGCGTATCGCGAACCATTGCGGACCTTGCGGAATCTGAACAAATTGCCATTGAACATCTGGCTGAAGCGATCCAATACAGAAGCTTGGATCGAGAAGGCTGGGCAGGTTAAGTTGAATAAAATGTATCAACCCGTCATTGACTCTATACAATCGTATGCCAGCCTTTCAGAGGCAGAAATACAAGATTTTACGGACAGACTACTTTTGTGTGAGTTGAAAAAAGGTGATCGTATTTTAGAAATTGGTGAGGTTTGTCAAGACTGGTCATTTATCGTTACCGGAAGCTTCAGGGCGTATTATTTGGATGAAGATTTAAATGAAATCACTACCAACCTGTTCTTGGAAAATTCGTGGATGCTGAATCATGCCAGCTTTACCGGCCAAAAGCCTGCTAAAAGTAAATTGGAAGCATTCGAAGATAGTACGGTGCTCAGTATTAACATTGAAGATTTGCATTTACTTATCGGTAAGTCGCCTGCATATTTCGGACTTGGTAAAATTCTGGAAACAAAACACGAAAGTGACCACCCAAAAGCTTCTCCGGAAGAGAAATATCAGAAACTAATAAGTGCAAAGCCTAAACTCATCCAGAAATTTCCTTTAAAATATATTGCCTCTTACCTGGGAATGACTCCGGAAACACTAAGCAGGGTCAGAAATAGAATTCGATAGTTGTTTCTTGATTTCGATCAAGTGGATGAACTACCGTGACCATCTAGGTTTACAGAAAATTATTAACACATATTGTATGGACACAAAAACATTTAAAGGTGAGGGAATTTCACTACTAGCAGGTTGTTTCTTAATGATTGTAACCATGGTGCTTCATCCAGCCGGTGGAGATTTTCACCATCTGATCAAGATTAGGACAATTGGAATAGTTACTCATGTGATCGCTATTTTATCTCTACCACTGGTTGCTTATGGTCTTTTAGGACTGACCCAAAAGTTGGGAAACTCATTGGCAAGATTATCTTTTTTATTCATGTTATTCGGATTGTTGGCAGTAATGCTAGCCGCAACAACGAACGGTATCATTTTAATGAATTTTGTAAAAAGTTATGAAGGAGCATCTGAAGCAACAATAGGTTCCTTAAAGCCATTTTTTAGGTTGATCAGAAGCTTCAATCACGCCTTTGATTTCATTTTTATAGGAGCAGTTTGTATCTCAATTACTCTCTGGTCAGTTTCTATTCTGAAAACACATCATATCCAAAAGTTACTGGGCTGGTTTGGGATTTTGCTTGCCATTGTTGCACTTTCGCTGCTATTCTCCGGATTTGTATTTGTAGAACTTCACGGCTTCAGAATTTTTATTTTTGGATGGGTGATATGGGTGCTTGGTGTAGGACTCTCATTGTACAAGGCAAAATACTAGCAGATCAATTCTGATTTTATTGTCATTCTGATCGTAGTTGTTGAGATGGATTGATCTGACTGGTCTGAAAAACCTTCTGACCAACCGTTAATACGACGATCAAAGCCACTACGATAGAAGCTTTAATGAAATGTGAAAATTCAGGTTCAATGTGGTATGCATAAATAATATCAAAGACGGTGCCTAATACCCAGGTAGAAGCAGACAAACCTATGACAGCAGCAATGGCCATCATCCAATAAAGATCTTTTCCCAATAAGTGTACGATGGTGGCTCTTGTTGCGCCCAGGACTTTTCTCACGCCAAACTCCTTGCTTTTTCGTTGCACTTTTAATGAAACAAGTGTGTATAAACCAAGAACAGAGATTAGAATGGTAATGACTGCAAGAAAAGTGTTGATGGTTAGCATTATCACATTTAATTCCTTCACATTTTCAGTTACTTTATTTTGGGTAAAACCTGTGTAAAGCTCTTGAGGGAAGGCAGTGTACCATATTTTCTCTAACTTTCGATTGGTTTCTTCGGGGTATCCGGTTACCCTGGCAGTAAGGTAGTTAAAGTTCTCTCGGTCAGTCAATTTAATAACAGTAGGAGTGATTTTATTATCTAACATAATTGATTTTAGGTTGAAGTCATCAACTATCCCTATTACTTTGTATCGATGGTCACCAATTTGGAGCTGTTGGTTAAGTAAATCTTTGCCGTTTTGATCTTCTAGCATTTTATTGATGAGTACTTCCTTGGCATCTTGATTGATACCTTCGAAGAAGGATCCTTTATTGAGTCTCAGCCCCAATACTTCCGGGTATCCTTCTCCCACTCTTACCACCGAAACAGTATTGTCAACACCGTCAATTCTTAAGATCTCTGTTTCGTTAGAAAAACCAACTAAGTTGGTTGCTCCGGCTACAGCGGTAACTTCCGGATTTTGAACTAACAGGTTTTCCAGTACTTGAAATTGGTTTGGTCGACTTAAACGAATATTTACTACTTGATCAATGTCGTACCCTCTATCCAATGTTTCCTGATAGTATGAGTTATCCATTAATAAAAACAGTCCGAATACATTATAATAACAAAGAGCAAACTGGAATGTGAGCAGAATGGTCATCAAACGGTTCTTTCCCGATAAGGTAACCTTGTTTCTAAAGATTCGAAGCGCTGAGAATTTTGACACATACAATGAAGGATAGGCCGCAGCTAGTATAGTAACAATAATGATGATGCATAGACTAAAGGTTAATATATCTTTTACTGGAACCTGATCCAGCTGAATAAGCTCTTCTCTAAATAGAGCATTATAGCCAGGGACAAGTAAATATGAAATACCGAAAGAAAGTATAACTGCAAGTGTGATCATAAAGGAGTTTTCGATAAGGAACTGAACTACAGTGCTTTTCTTGGTACCTCCTATTATTTTGCGAACGGCAATTTCCTTGAGTCTCCTTCCCGACAATGCAATGCTCGTGTTAATGAAATTAAAGCAAGCCAATAGGAGGATAGCAATGGCAGATCCTGCAATACCCATGACCGAAGATGGATGCAAATGATTTCTAAACCTTCCTTTGTAAAGTGCATCTTCGCAAGCGGGCCATTCCAGTATGTTATCAAGTTGATAACTTGAGATCTTAAGGTTAGGGTTTGTTTCATTTCGTATCGATAAGTAAGAGAGGAGTTGATTAGTTACCGGAGGTAATTCATTGCTTTCGGCATACACAAATGTCCCGTCTACTTCCTTGGACCAGTCCCCTTCTTTTATATCAAAAACGTCGAGATAAGAATTCATCGATAGAAACGCTTCTTGAGAAAAACTGGTATTAGTAGGTGGCTCTGAAAAAACATCCGTGATCACAAAAGGGAGCTCTTTCTGGTTTGGAAATAAGATAGTAAGAGATTTACCAACCGGATATCGTTCATTAAAAAGCTTCTGGGCCATTTTTTCTGATATCACAATTTCATTTCCACTAGGAGGCAAAGCCGGTATTCCGCTCACATTACTGAAAGGAAAATAGGACAAAAATTGGCGATCTATGAAGGCGATTTGGGAATCAAAAAGACGTTTACCATCTCTAACAGTCAGATTTTTTGTTAAATATCTCACCGCAGGAATTCCTGCTGCATTTAATGTTGGTGCTAAGGCCAAAGAAGAATAGCCCAATGTTGCTTCTCCGGTTCTCAGACCGTGCACTTTATAGAGATTTTCTGCTTGGCCAAAATAAGTATTGTAAGTAGCATTGAATCGGTAATTGAAATAACCTATCGTACAAATAGACAGTGCCAATGCAAGACCGAAAACATTTGCGAAAATGTAAAATGGACGTAGCTTGATTGCTCGCAATGAAGTTTTAAAATAGTTTCCTGGTAATGCCATAACATGTTTGTTAATGAAGTGAAAGTGTTTCCATACTGAAGGGCGAATCATTTTCAGTATTTCCCTTTTGTATAGGTTTCTTGCCTTTTGAAGACCCAGGTCATCGATGTTTTCTGTAAAAGCCTCCTCAAGATCTCCCTGAAGCTCTTCATATAATTCCGGACTACAAAACCATTTAAACAGTCGGGAATAAAACCTAGGTAGTTCTTGATTCACTTTAGACTGAAGTTTGGGACCATACTCCACATTTCATCTCTAAGCTCCCTAGCCTGTTGCAAAGAGGCTTTGCCGCTATTGGTCAGATGATAAAATCGCTTTCGCCTTCCACCACGCTCAGTAGTGGCGCCTCCATATTCGGATTTTAAATAACCCTTTTCTTCTAATCGGCTAAGTGCGGTGTGGAGTGCGCCCCTGCTCAATTTGCGTTTGAGTCTGCCACTTATTTCCTTTTGAATTTTCAAACCATACGCTTGATCATCAAGAATAAGGATAGTCAATAAAACTATTTCCTGAAATTCACCAAGATTCGTACCTTTCATATTTGTTTCAGTTTTGAAGACTATACGTAATCAAAGAATTATTTGTTTCGTAAATGAAGACTAAATTGATTGAAATGATCGTCTTCTTTTGTGCACATTTCGTGCATATGTAGTTTATTTCAATCACACATATAGAATTAGCGATAAGCAGTGTTATCGGGCCGTTTTTTATAAAGGTTGGTATGCTGAAATTCTAAGTTTATGCTCATTTCATGTAGCACATAATTAGTCAAACCACTAGAATAATAAGAATTCCAACCCTCCATTTCATCTTCTCAAGTCAAAAATTGGATCAGATGGTAACTTAATGATTTGGTATTCGTAATACTTTGATATTCTATATATATAGAATTTTAATTATCCTTTATACCAAAGTATTAAATTGCGAAAGTATGATTTCCAAAAATCTAACAGCGGCCTCTACCAAGCCCATTATCCTGAGCATCCTTAAGCAAGGAAATAGTTACGGTTATCTGATCATCAAAAAGATCAAGGAGCTGTCAGGCGGGAAGATGGAATACTCGGATGGGATGCTATATCCTGTATTACACCGTCTGGAAAAAGAGGGATTCATACAATCCAATTGGACCATGGACGGAGGAACCCGTCCAAGAAAATATTATGAAATAACCGAATTGGGAAAACAGGAGCTCGTAGAAGAACAAGCTCAATGGGATCATGTAAACGCCGTCCTAAATTCACTTTGGGACATTAAAACCTCAACCACCTAGCCCATGTTCACACTTGAAACCTCAATTCAGAAATGGCTTAAATCTCTAAGAAAGCAAAGGGCTTTTGATGAAGGAACCATCCAGGAAATAGAAGTTCATCTCAGAGATCATATTGAAGACCTTATAGCTCAGGGAACCGATGAAAAAGCGGCTTTTCATAAGGCCATCAACGAATTTGGAGAAGTTCATTTGATAGCCCAAGAAGAATACTCAAACATAAAACGAAAGACCTCTTTCAGGTCAATATTATTTAGGACTATGCTTAAAAACTATTTTAAAACATCGCTAAGAAGCATGATGAAGAACCCACTTAGTTCATTTATCAATGTTTTTGGACTAGCCGTTGCAATTGGCGCCTGTATGGTGACCTATGCCTTCATAGATTTCGATCTCAGTATTGATCGATTTCACGAGAATAAAGATGAAATTTTCTTAACTACTTATAATGTGAATAGGGAGGGAACCCAAGAACGATATGGTAATGCTCCTGCCCCTCTTGGAAAGATGCTAGAAGATGATTTTTCTGTGATCGAAAATGTCACTCGAATTCATGATGGAAACGTGGTAGTAAAGTATGGAGAACAGGTCTTTCATGAAAGCGTACGATATGTAGATCCTGCATTTCTTAACATGTTTACCTTTCCGCTTAAATGGGGACTAGCAAATTCACTTCGAGATGTCAACAGCATCATTTTGAGCGAAGAAATGTCCATCAAATATTTTGGAAACGAAAATCCTATTGGACAGGAAATAAAAATAATTGTTGGAGATAATAATGCGAAGGTATTTCGCATTGCCGGAGTAGCAGAAGAATTCCCTGAGGCAAAAATCATCGACTTCTCGTTTCTTGTCAACATCGAAAATATGAAGACTTTGTATCCTTTATTTGATTTCCACGACTGGAAAAAGCTGATCAACGCTACTTTTATTCAGGTTAAAGACCCATCGCAACTTCTTACCATCAAAGAGAAGATGGATAGATATAAAGTATTTCAAAATAAGGTTGAGACCGATTGGCCCATAGATTCATTTGATTTTGTTGCATTACATGATCTTCACCTCGCGTCTGACGAGATTAAAAACGATATTTCTTATGATGGATCCGATGAAGGTAGAATAAGTTTACCAATCATTGCCGGATTCATTTTAGCGTTGGCATGTTTTAATTATCTCAACATTGCGATTGTTTCTGCTGCAAAACGATTGAAAGAAATTGGCCTTCGGAAAGTAATTGGCGCAGGTAGAGGACTCATCGTATTTCAATTCATGTCTGAAAACTTGTTGTTGACTTTTATTGCAGGGATCATTGGTTTTATTTTGGCTGCAACCGTTTTTCTACCGTGGTTTGCCAGCTTTGCAGGTATTGCCAGTGAGTTTGATCTACTAGACCAGAACATGTGGCTAGTACTTCTCACAATCCTGGTTTTTACCGGTATCGTATCAGGAACTTACCCGGCATTTTATATTGCCAAATTCCAAGCCGTCAAAATCTTTAAAGGAACGGTGAGGTTCGGAAAGAAAAATGCAGCTACTAAGGTGTTTCTCACCCTACAATTAATTCTTACGTGTATAGGTATTGGATTTGCAGTGATCTTTGCTCAAAATAGCCGGTACCAAGGAGAAAGGAATTGGGGCTATGACCAAAAGAATGTGCTCTATGCAGAACTACTGGAACCTTCTGAATTGCAAAAGCTTAAGAACGCCATGCTGAAAGGAAGCAATGTGATTGCCGCCTCAGGATCGAAACACCACCTCTCAAAACAATATGCTACCACGGTTGTCCACCTTCCTAATCATCAATACGAAGTATATGAATTGGCTGTTGGAGCGAATTACTTCGAAACCATGGAATTAAGGTTAAAAGAAGGTAGGTTCTTTTATGAAAATCAAGAAAGTGATAAGCAATCATTAGTGGTCAATGAACTATTTGTTAAAAACCTGGGATTGGGAAATGCCATTGGAACCAGCATAAAAATAGACTCCATACCATATCGTATTATTGGTGTGGTAAAAGACTTTCATTTCAATAACTTTTACTACCAGTTAAGGCCAACGATTTTTACTTTGGCCAATGAGGAAGAGCATCATTACTTGTCATTAAAAGTAGCTAATACTTCTAAGATTGAAACCTATCGGACGCTTCAAAAAAATTGGGCATCACTATTTCCTGAAACACCATTTAACGGCGGATTTCAGGAAGATTCCTGGCCTGGATTTTATGAAGATTTAGAAATACAGCAACGATTTACGAGAGTGATCGCTATTTTATTTGTCATACTGGCCAGTTTAGGGCTGTATGGATTAATTCAACTAAATATTACCGGCCGTATTCGTGAATTCAGTATTCGGAAAACCTTAGGTGCGGGAGTCCGAAACCTAACTGGTACTATTGCAAAGCAGTTTATCATCATTTTCGCTATTGCAATTGTATTTGGTATTCCTGCAACTCATTTATTAAATAGCGCCATACTGGACATGATGTACCCGGACCCTCGTCCTTTTGGGTACTCCGGATCCATCATTTCGGCGATATTATTAGTAGTTGTACTCGCTACAGTGATTGCTACACAAGTCAGGAAGGTTTCAAAAACAAATCCGGTAGTAGGATTGAAAGCCGAATGAATCAAAACTCAACCCCAATGTTTCATCTTGAAAAATCTATACGGCGTTGGTTAAAACGCTTCCGCAATCATCGAGCATATGATGAAGCATCTTTCTACGAAATGGAGATGCACTTGAGAGATCATATTGAAGACTTAATCAACGAAGGATATTCGGAACGAAAAGCGTTTGAAAAGGCTGTTGCAGCATTTGGAGATATCCCATCTGTAGCAGAGGAAGAATACCTGAATTTGAAAAGAGAAAAAACGATCAGCTTGATGCTTTACACTACGCTATTCAAAAATTATTATAAAACTTCGATAAGGAGTATAATACGGAACCCTTTGAGTTCAGTCATTAATTTAATAGGCCTCTCTGCAGCAATTGGTATCTGTATTTTCACCTATTCCTTTGCTCAGTGGACATACCGTACAGATCAATTTCATGAAAATAAACATAAAGTATTTCTAGCCACTTTTTATGCAAATAGAGACGGGAAGCTTCAACAAAACGGCCGCTCACCAAGGCCTTTGGGTGAGCGTCTTAAGCAAGATTTCCCCCAAATTGATGCTGTGTGTAGGGTTCAAAACGCTGAGGCAGTAGTCAAATATGAAGATGAGGTTTTCCATGAACGAATCACTTTCGCAGACCCGACGTATTTATCTCTTTTTACGTTTCCGCTGAAAAAAGGGGTTCCTTCCTCGTTAGAAGATGTAAATAGCATAATTCTGAGTGAAGAAAAGGCCATCAAGTATTTTGGTCACAAAAATCCCATCGGTGAAACCTTGCTGATCAAATTCAACAAGGACCAGAAAAAAACCTTCATTGTCGCTGGAGTGGCGCAGGACTTTCCGCCTTCCATCTCCTTCAATTTTCATTTCCTTCTTCATTTTGACAATCTACACATCGCAAATCCGACGTATGATCAAAATGATTGGAGTTCATTTATTGAAGCAACATTTGTTCACTTAAATGATACGACAGGCATTCATAGCATCGCGCAACAGATGGATAAATACAGAGTCCTTCAAAATGAAGCCAAGAAAGATTGGCAGGTAGCGTCATTTGCTTTTGAACCCCTTGCTACCCTGCACAAACGCTCTGCTACGATTCGGAATGTCATTGCTCTAAGCACTAAAGAAGGTTATACCGCCATCCTTTTCCTGTCCTTTGTGGGGATCTTTATGTTAGTCATTGCATGTTTCAATTATATCAATATTGCCGTTGTTTCTGCTGTTAAGCGTCTAAAAGAAATCGGCATTCGTAAAGCCATTGGAGCCCATCGCAGAGTTATAATCGTTCAGTTTTTAACTGAAAATATAATAGCTACTTCTCTCGCATTGATTTTGGGCCTTGTACTTGGTGCTTATCTCTTCATCCCTTGGTTCGAATCACTTTTTTATTTTGATATGGGATTCAGATGGAGCGATACCATCTTATGGATGTTTCTCCCAATCGTATTGTTAGTCACTGCATTCGCTTCAGGTCTATATCCTGCCTTTTATATTTCCAGGGTCCCTGTGACAGGCATTCTCAAGGGGTCCTTCAAATTCGGTAAGAAAAACCGTTTAACACGTGTTATGCTTGCCTTCCAACTTATATTATCATGTGTTTTCATTACTTGTGCCATTATGTTCACCCAAAATGTCAGTTACCTGGCGAGCCGAAGTTGGGGGTACAATGAAGATCTCGCATTATACACTGAAGTACCTGACCTCTCTTCCTTCCGTCTACTTGAAGTTGCAATGAAGCAAGAAAAAGATGTACTATCCATTTCAGGATCAAGTCATCATTTGGGAAAAAATAGCTCATCAACAGTTATTGAACTTCCGGATCAAGAGCATGAAGCACAGCAAATTGCCGTTGATGCAAATTATTTCGAGACCTTAGGTATTGATTTAATTGAAGGTAGAGGATTCCAGGAACATTCAAAGACAGACAAAAAGACCATTATTATCAATGAACAATTTCAAGAAACCATCCTCCAGGGAAATCCTATCGGTAAAATAGTCAAAATTGATGGTGAACGATATACTGTTGTTGGGATGGTTAAAGATTTTCATGCTTATAATTTTGATACGGAAATTAAGCCCACCTTTTTCAAGATAGCTCACCCCGAAGAATACAGATACTTATCTGTTAAAGTGGAGGCTGGAACGCAGCGCGATGTTTACCGAACACTTCAAAATCACTGGATTTCTTTTTTCCCGGAAACTCCATTTCAAGGTGGATATCAGGAAGATGTTTGGGGTATGTACTTTGTTGAAGTGGGTATCCATGGGAAGGTCTGGAGAGGAATTGCAACCATTGCAATCATATTGGCTGGCCTGGGACTTTATGGATTGGTGACATTGAATATTTCAGGCAGAGTTAGGGAATTTAGTATACGAAAGGTATTGGGTGCAGGACTTGGAAATATAGCTAAGAATATTTCTAAGCACTATTTATGGCTGTTTATCATCGCCTTGAGCATTGGCGCTCCTGTTAGTTATTTTCTAATCTCCATCGTTTTTGATATAGCGTATACCTATCATATGCCAATCAATATTTGGGGAGTAGCATTAGCCGTCTTGATCCTTGTTGTCATATTACTCATTGTAGTAGCTACTCAGCTCTTGCGTGTTTTTCGGGCCAATCCGGTTGAGGGATTGCAGGTAGAATAATAGCACCCAATGAAAAACTCATCTTTCAGATTACACGGGGCCAGGCTTCGGCGGTCCTACCTACGTGGCTCGGCCCGACTTTTGGTTACATCATTCAAAATCCTTTTACATGCAATAATCCATGATTTCAACTCGCATTACTATGCTTACCATAGATGTTGAAACTCATTATTGTTGAGTTACATTTTCTCGATCAATAGCTCTGAAATTATTCAAGAGCACCTCTAAAAAACTCAGTTCAAGAATTTGAGGTAGCGATTTTTTTCTGAGACAAGACGTCAAAAACGGAGTTTAGCGGCGTTAAATAAGTATTTTGATAACGAAGTATCAGGAAAAAAGATCATCTCAAAAATTGAAAGTGGGTTTTTAGAGGTGCCCCAAAGTTATAACGCTGAAAATCTGGATTTGAACCAAAAATTACGTTTCGATTAGGATTCTAGTACATCGGTAAATATGTCATTACCTTCCCGTTGGGAATGGAAGGGTTTATTAGCAAAAAGCTTTTTAGAAAAACAGTACTTGAATACCGGAGAATGCTATCCCAAGGTGAATATGTAAAGAGGAATGAACGCCTGATGGAATCATTGTTGAATTTCTTGCTTGAAGAAAAGAAGAAATACATCCATGTTTTTTTGCCTATTAAAAGAAATAAAGAGCCAAACATTTTTTTGATCCTTCCCAAGCTTTGGGAGGCTGGAATCAATACGGTTACATCCATCACTAATTTCGAGCTCAAATCCATGTCGCATATTTTCTTAAATGCTGACACAGATATCAAAAAAAATGAGTTGGGCATTCCTGAACCGCAAAATGGAAAAACTGCGAATGTTGATTTAATTAACATCTTTTTAATCCCTCTTTTGGTTGCTGATAGACAAGGAAATAGGATTGGATATGGTGGAGGATATTACGATAGGCTGCTCAAGGAAACAAAAGCCGTTAAGGTTGGGTTAAATTTATCAGACCCAGTGGATAAAATCACTCAAAACAAAAACTGGGATGTACCTTTAAACTTCTTAATAACACCTTTTAAAATCTACAAAAATGGCTAAAATTACTATTGGCGGAAATGAAACACACACAATCGGTGATCTCCCTGAGATCGGTAAAGCTGTACCAGATTTTAACTTAGTAGGGAAAGACATGCAAGAAAAGACGCTGGCAAGCTATTATGGTCAGAAAGTGATCCTTAATATTTATCCAAGTATTGATACAGGAGTGTGCGCGGCCTCTACCAAAAGATTTAACGAAGAAGCTTCCAAGCTAGAGAATACACGTGTGGTGTGTGTTTCCAAGGATCTACCTTTTGCACTTAATAGATATTGTGAAGCAGAGGGGATTAAAAACCTGGATAACCTTACCAATTTCCGCGATGAAGGAGCTTTTGGGAAAAAGTATGGTGTAGAAATTACAGACGGAGCTTTCAAAGGATTGAATGCAAGGGCTATCGTGGTTGTAGATGAGGAAGGGAAAGTAGTTTATACGGAACTGGTACCTGAAGTTGGTCAAGAACCGAACTACGAAAAAGCGATTTCAGCGCTTGGTTAGGCAGTTTCAACCTACTTCACGCTTGATTTAAATCGTGTCTCCGCGAAAACAGATGTTTTATGAAATAAGATGTTTTAGCCTATAACGCGCGTGTTTTTTGAGATTTCGATACATGAATAGTCTTCGGATCCATCCAAAGTGATCCGAATGGTTAGTTTGTTTACTGAGATAAGTTCGAATCAAAGCCAGACTAAAAAGATTCAATTTTTCGTATTCAACTTCCAGGAAGCTTTTCTCCTCTAGCCGAAAGTTGAACGATTTTTTCGATTCTATTTTTTCTGGTCTGTTCTGTCTTGGCTAGCTTCAGCCACCTTAGTACAAATCTTTTGCTGGAATCATTTATTTGGTCAAAGAAAGTTTCTGCCTCCGGGTTCTGTGCAAGTCTTTTGGCTAAGTCATCAGGTTTAATTAACTGATCTACATCATCCATAAAATTCCAGAGGCCATTTTGCTTTGATTGTTCAATAGATTTAAAGCCAGACTCCTGCATTAGCTCCTCCTCCATGAGTTTAAGTGCTCGATCTTTATAGGTCTTAGCCCAATGTTGTGTTTTTCTAGGTGAGATCAATTGCATCGTTCGCTCATGATCAAGCTTTCTTCGAATGCCATCAATCCATCCAAAGCATAGCAACTCATCCAGGACTTCACTCAGAGAGACATACTTTCCCACTACCTCTTTTTTATAGGTCACTAACCAGACGCTTTCTTCTTGACCATGATTCTTCAACAACCAATCTCTTAGCTGATTTTGAGTCGTGATTTCTACTTTTTGGAAATTTTCGGTTTTAATCACCTAAGTTCTCATTTTAGTAAGCCTGATTCATTAGATATAATCTACTTCGAATGAAAATTTACCTTCCTTTTTTCATTTGCCGTAAAACTTTTTGCCTTCTGGATTAAATTCCAACGCTATCGTATCCAATTCCTACTATATCTTCTGAGCGAAAAGTCTCTAGGCTCGTTCCAATCCGTTCTTTATCTTAATGATGCAGTCTTTTTGATGTTAAGTAATGAGTTAATTCCTCATACGATCTGCCATAATAGCTTTAGCGCCTTTTTCATTTAACCAGTACCGGGCTTATTAGGATTTGCCAATAATGCTAACTCATCCAAGTGTAATGTAAATACCTTATTCATAGACACTATCGCGAGAAAAGCATTTCCTGCTTTTTCCTTTCAGATATCATTTTGAGTACAGCTGATTGTTCAGAGTCAAACAACATTTCATAAATAAATGGGTCCAGGTCATTTTCATCTGTAAATGCCCTAACCCTCTTGTTTTAATACCACATCCTTTGCATGTAAATGTCATTTGGACCACCCCTTATCGAACCATTGGCTGTCTCATTTACCGTTTCGTCATGCATTGCTACAAGATGACCATCCTTTGTTAGCCTAAAATCAATTTCCACTACATCTACACCAAGGTCTATACACCTTTGAGTTGTCTTCAAAGAATTTTCAGAAAGCTCATCATGCATTAAAACCAAAACAGCATCTTTTGGTCATTTGAACATCTATTTCCACCATATCTACATCTATTTCAATGCAGTTTTTATGGCTTACAAAGAGTTTCCGGTGCAATTCGGCAATGATATTATGTTCATAGCTTATCTGGTTTACTCTACACCAAATAAGTATGACTTTACTCTCACTTTAGGTTTTAAACACCCTACTCATGTTCTGTAGCTGACGGACTAATAAAATAAAAATCCCATATAGCATATCAATAAAAAGGGAAAAAGATCTCTAATTCCTCAGCGGTTCAGAAGTAGACAGCATTTGATCTAAAATAAATCAACCATATCCAGGTATGGAGTAGTCATACTATTTCCTTTTGATAAATAATCCACTTTTGCTCATCTTCGTTTGCAAATGAGAACTAGAAAAGGACAGCGTCCTCTATCTCCTTAGCGAAAAACATTAAGAGTAGTCAACAGATGACTCGCTCTGGTTGTCATGCGAAGAGCCGTGCAACTTGATAAACTTATAGAAAAGAGCATATTGTTTGTCTATCACATCCCATGGATAAGTGGGTTTTAACCGATTGGTTATCCAATTTATATCTTATCTTAATGTTATTATATCCTAATAAACATAATTTAAATCAGAATGAAATTTCTATCAAAAATCTTTAGTGGAGGTGCCAATGATATTCTGGATAAAGGGAGCAAAATCATCGATAACCTTACCACCTCCGATCATGAGAAGTCTATGGCAAAAAACGAATTAACAGACATTGTCATGACCTCTTTGGCCAATATTCAAAACGCTCAAAAGGAAATTATCGTTACCGAATCATCTGGTAATTGGCTTCAAAGAAGCTGGCGGCCTATCGTCATGCTATCATTTGCCTTCATCGTAGTTTATTCTTTTTTTATTCAACCCGCTTTTTTCCCACAAAGTGTAGCGATAAAAGAGGCACTTCCTGAACAATTTTGGCAACTGTTGGAATTAGGTATTGGGGGATATGTAATAGGTCGATCAGTTGAAAAAGTTGCGACTACAGTAACCAAGAATGCAGATCTTCCTTTTGTGAGAAAGAAAGATAGAAAAGACGTATTCGGTTGATATGATGAAAATTGAAAATCATTGGTTGGTAGGTGATCACGTCTCAAAGATGTCCTGTCCAAAAAATACGAAGCCTTTTGCAATTGGCATGCCTGATAGTATTATCATTCATTATACCGCAGGTAAGTCAGGGGAGTCCTCTGCTATATATCTGATTAAAGACAGTGTAAAGGCATCCGCTCACATCGTACTTGACCGGTCAGGCCATATTTACCAATTGGTCCCTTTTGATACGGTTGCTTGGCATGCAGGGAAAAGTTCCTATAACGGGAGATCAGGATTTAACGATTTTTCAATTGGAATAGAAATTGATAATGCCGGTATCTTAGAAAAAGTAGGAGATCAATATAAAGCATGGTTTGGCAAGCAGTATCCTGAAAATGAAGTGATACATGCCACACATAGAAATGAAAGCAGTCCAAGGTATTGGCATACCTACAAGGAAGAACAGATCCAATTAATCATCGAATTGTGTGAAACATTAATAGATAGATATCCTTCTATCAAGACTATTTTGGGACATGAAGAAATATCGGTAGGAAGAAAGCAAGATCCTGGCCCCGCTTTTCCACTAGACCACGTTAGAAATACTTTTATTGAAGATCGTGAGGATAATTCTGAAAATATTGACTTATCAGAAGGCTACGTAGAGGTACCCGCTCTCAATATCAGAGAGATGCCCACTGTAACAGCTGATTTGGTTCAGGCTCCGCTACCCGAAGGCACAGCCTTGAAAATTTTACAAAAACATAACGGATGGTATAAGGTAAAAGCCCAAATAGAGGGATGGGTCGCGGCCGAATATGTTGCTTTGAAGGAGTACGAAACAAAAAATTGAAAAAACGTTAGGCCTAGCCATAAAAGACAAGACAGTTTGGACGCATGAGGATTATGCAACAGAGCTAACCCAAGCATCTGTATCTAAATCCGGCGAGAGCAGGTTAGATAGAAAATAGAGAAGATTATTGATACCGCAGTGCGAGAAATGATGCTTGCTAGATCATTTACTTGGAAATAGAAATGATAGGAAAGCATAGGAAACTCATGCATGGGGAAAATCAAACGTTATCCTGATGCATAAACCGGGTTAACTCCCGCCTATCTTCTTCATCTCTCTTTCTGCACTCTTGCTAAGAATTTCCATTGAAAGTATGGATTCACCCTGTGCTAGGGCGGTTAATGTGCCATGTTCAATAACATTCGAAATATTGGCTCCGTAATGAAATCACCGCTATTCCCAAGCTGTTGGATACCTTGACCCTGGAAGGAGCAACCATTACCATTGATGCCATGGGTGGTCAAAAAAACATCTCCAAGAAAATAGTCGCCAAACAAGCTGATGACCTCTTACAGGTAAAAAACCATCAAAAAGGTTTTTTAGCACAAATAGCGAAGGTCTTTAGCCTCACCCTTGGAACAGAGGTCCATCAAACCCAGGAATTGGATCATGGGCGAGTGGAACAAAGGACCTGTACGGTTATCGAGGAGCTCACCTTGCTGGATGACGACCATGAGTGGCCGGGTTTAGCCACCCTTATTCGTATAGAAGCCCGGAGAATGGAGAAACCAACCGGCAAGACCACCACCTCGACCCGATACTACATCAGCAGTAAAAAAGAAAAAAGCACGGGTCTTCAATGCAAACATTCGTGCGCATTGGCGCATAGAAAACCATCTTCACTGGATGCTGGATGTCTTTTTTAAAGAAGATGCGAGTAGAAAACGGAAGGGATATCGTGCGGAAAACTTTAGTATGACGTAAAAACCTTCCGTCTGTGACGGAGGTGATGTTAATTTCGGCTATGCCAGAAATTAGCTTAGCCCATAATCAAAATATGTTGTTATGAGTAAATATAGGAAATTGACGCATGTATATTACCAGTGTGATTACCATATTGTCTTCACGCCAAAGTATCGATTTCGGATACTTGAAGGTCTAGTTAAGCCATTGTTGGAGTGTGATATTTAGGCAATTAGCTCATGGAAGGATGTCATGGTGATCGAGTTGAATGTTCAAAAAGACCATGTTCATATGGTATGCTCCGCTTCTGCAAAGCTATCATTTTCAGATTACATGGGCTTGTTAAAGGGGAAATTGGCAATCAAGATGCTCAAGACCTATCCAGAACTAAAGCGGAAACCTTATTGGGGTAATCATTTTTGGTCACGAAGGTTTGGACTGTCTACATTAGTTGTTACGAAAAGATGAAGGCTATAAACCTTAGATTTGATTATGGCAAGGACCTATGAGAGGGATTTTTACTTCGTTAATGGGTGTACAGCCCAGGGTGAGTGGAGGGTCAAAGGAGTTGCGCATGGTTGAAGAGTTTTCATTAAAAAAGAGCTGCTTGCAAGAGAATCAAATACTTTCAAATTTCACCCATTATTAACAAAAAAAATGAACGGGCTTCTCCCTCACAAAACCTGAAAAATCAACCTTGGAAATAATCAAAAGAGCGGTGAATTTAGCCGAACGAAATGGCCAATTTCATAGAAAAACCCCCTCTGGGAATGAAACCTACTCTTTTTTAGGCGACCAAAATCGATGAAAATGGCATGATCAACTTTTTTTTGATTTAGATTCAGGTCCAACAATATCATAAATTCGGCCTTTTCATGGTGAAATAACCATTTTTTATCCTTTTCTTACAGACACTAAGTATGCTATCGGGCAGACAGAACCTGCTCTAGGATTTTGAAATATCAATTAGGGTCAACCTATTTCAGGACGTAACCCCCATAAGAAATTTTGATCTTAAAAGTCAGAAAAACGATGAAATGGTTCTAGCTACCTGATTGTAGGTGTATCCTTTCGACCAACGATACAATTTAATAGTTAAAGAAAGTTAACAAGCGAAACAGGGGTCAAAACAGATCGTATAATAAGCTAAGTAATTAATCCTCTTCATATTTACTTAGGTTTAGAAAGGAGCTAAAGAGCTCCTTTCTTTTTTTGTTCACAAGCTTCACTAATAGACTTCTAACCTTTATTTTCACCCAAAACAATTCCGATGTTTCAATCTGTACGTTTGTTTTTGGGGACAAAAGTAGATAACAGCCCATTAGTAGTCTTTCGAATAGTCTACGGCTTTCTTCTTGCTGCCGAATCTATTGGTGCAATTTTTACTGGCTGGGTCAATGAAACGTTCATAGAACCAACGTTCAACTTTACGATAATTGGTCTGGAATGGCTCCAACCTTTGGAAGGCAATGGCATGATGTATTACTTCATGGTCATGGGTATAATGGGAATACTTATGTCTGTTGGATTATTTTATAAAACAGCCTGTTTTTCTTTTTTCAGTATGTGGACCATCGTTTACATGATGCAAAAGTCCCACTATAATAACCACTATTACCTGCTTATTCTCCTTACCGCTATTATGTTTATTCTTCCCGCACATAAAAATCATTCACTGGACATTAAATGGGGTCTTACCACAAAATCCAACTCATGTGAACGCGTTTGTTATTGGTTATTCATCCTCCAAATTATGATCGTATATGTTTTTGCCAGCATCCACAAGATGAATCCGGATTGGATAGCAGGTAGACCTCTTGATTTGTGGTTTAAATATAAGACCAACTATTGGCTAATTGGACCACTTCTTGGTAAAGAATGGATGCCCTACTTGATAGCATGGGGTGGTATTGCCTATGATGGACTGATTGTTTTTCTTTTGTTGGGAAGAAAGACGCGCAAAATGGGTTTCATATTATCCATCATCTTCAACCTTTTTAACTCAGTGGTTTTTCGGATCGGGATTTTCCCTTATTTGATGATTTTACTATCCGTTTTCTTTTTTCCTCAGGAAGATATCAGAAAAATCTTTTTTAGAAAAAAGGCTCAGGTAGTTCCTATTCCTAAAAAACTTTCTTGGTGGTGGATAGGATTTATTGCCATCTATTTTTTCATACAGTTACTCTTGCCTATCAGGCATCACTTCTACGAAGGTGAAGCAAGTTGGACTGAGGAAGGCCATCGCCTAGCTTGGAGGATGATGCTTAGGAGAAAATCTGGAATAGTTAAGGTGGAAGTGGAAAATAAAAAAACGAGAGAAAGAAAAAAGATCAACCTCAAAGATTATTTGATCCCAAATCAGATCTCCTCTTTTAGAGCAAAACCGGATATGATTTGGCAATTTGCTCAGTATTTAAAAAGAGAACATAAAAAGCGGGGAGAGGATATAGCGGTTTATGTTGATGCACAGATTTCATTAAATGGGCGTCCAAGAAAAGCGCTTATCGATCCCAACGTAGATCTGGCCTCTCAGCCTTGGGAGCCGTGGAGGCATTCAGATTGGATTTTAACTTATGATCGTGATTGACTACAAAAGAAGAGATACTCTCCCTAAGTACTAGGTGCAACCTCCGCTTTCATATCACTTCTATTTCTAATATAATGCCATTAAGAAAAGAGATTAGACCGTTTTGTAACTCATAGCGTGCTTAATACTAGGTTTACTGTTTCTACTGACTACTTGGTTTCGCCTCGACCATTCTATTTTTCGGCGTAACCTATTAAGTAGTTTGTCTATCCACTCATAGAGTAGATCTAGGTGATAGGCTGTGCGT
>JBCDKO010000033.1:0-29922 GCA_038746525.1 Bacteroidota bacterium | reverse complement strand
TGTTTGGTTGATTTGGTTGATGAAAGCTAAAATGCATTAGCTTTTCATATAAAAAAAATTATACGCTTTCCTGAAATACAACTATTTCAAAGTATTCTCTACCTCGGCTTTCAAAACACCTTCTTTCAAGCGCAAAGATTTGTAGTTGTTTTATTTCGAATTTATACTTTTTTCTTTGATTCTGTCCGGTTTCATGATCTTTACCAAGCCTACCTTAAGAAGTCACATTAATGAACCACTTCCACCAGATTGACCAATGATTTCATAATCATGTAAAATTCTATGCACGCAGTATTAAAAACAAATCGAATGTTTAAGGGCACCTTTAAAAACCCACTTTCAATTTTTGAGATGATCTTTTTTCCTGATACTTCGTTATCAAAATACTTATTTAACGCTACTAAACTCCGTTTTTGACGTCTTGTCTCAAAAAAAACGCTACCTCAAATTCTCGAGCTAAGTTTTTAGAGGTGCTCTTAATACATGAAGAAGGTGTTCTTATCTTATTTCGCTTATCTTATTAAGAGTTTTTCAATCTCATTGTTTGTATGCAGTAATAGAAGATAAAACCAAACATTACGTTTGGTAATTCTTAAGCTTTATCAATCCAGGTTGCCATGCGAATTCTTCACATATCTCTGAGGACATTCGCGCCTTGATGATGAGAGGGATACTTGGGAAACAGAGCCTCGCCCATACCACAGCCTGTAAATCCGCTCGAAGAACTCCTTAGCTTTAACCACGCCTTTCTCGATCAAGTACTCATGCAATAAAACCGGCCCGTTTATGTTTGGGTTGGTGGATAAGTTTTTTGGAGAAGGTTTGGCCTCTTCTTTATATCATAGACAATTGCAATTTTTCCCCAATCAAATACAGAAAAAAGGCGTGTTTCTCCGTTTGATTCATGATCGTTAAAGTGTGAGTATAACTATCCAGCAAAAAGATCCCATCGACTTGAGTCTCTGATGCTTTCAGAATTTTTAATAACTTAAAAAGAATCAGCCCTCCATAGCTAGGGGCATACAAAATTATTTTACTTTCAAGCTTAACCTAATGTTTGGCTATCGAGGGAAGTAATGAATGATAGTTCAGCTTTCTCATTAAATCTACCATTTAAATGCCATATATTGTTAGGATCCTTTGAAAAACCCGCCTTTTGGCCCAACTCTTCGTTACTCAAAATTTCAAAAGCCTCATTTACGCCCAGTAAACTACGTTTTTGAAATGCTGAAAGCCTTGATTTGAACCAAAAATCCAGTTTTGCAAAGGATTCTTAGAATTGAGCCTGCCCAAGTAGAAAAGATACTTGCTATAATACCTTGACTAACTTTATTCTTTTCGTCAACTAATGTAACTTAGACTTTTATTTCAAACAATTTTATTAATTAAATTCAGAAACTATGTTTCAGAAGCTACACCAAACCTATCCTGTTTTTTTCTTGATCATATTATTAATGATCGGCTGTACCACAAAATCTACTACCATTGATACAGAAACCGAAGAGGAACTTACCGAAAGAGCCCTTGAAATCCACAATCGTGTTCTTACGGTTGATACTCATGCGGATACTCCATTACGTATGATTGAGCCTGGTTTCGATATGGCTGAACGACACGATCCTAAAGAAACCGGTTCAAAGGTGGATTATCCACGGATGATCGAAGGTGGGTTGGACGCTATCTTTTTTGCAGCCTTTGTTGCACAGGATATCCGTGATGACGAGGGCAATACTCGAGCCAAAGCCCTGTGCCTTCAAATGATCGATTCGATCATAGTATCTACCGAAAAAAACTCAGACTTGGTTGGACTCGCGCTCAATCCTGATGATGCTTATACCTTGGAAAAGGCTGGCAAACGAGCAATCTATATCGGGATCGAAAATGGTTACCCAATTGGAAAGGATCTTTCTAATGTTGCCCTGTATTTTGAAAAAGGGGTTCGCTATATCACTTTAGTACATTCATCAAACAACGACTTAGCGGACTCCGCTACGGATCCCAATGGAACTGAACATGGTGGCATTAGCGATTTAGGAGCCGAGGTAGTGAAAGAGATGAATCGCCTCGGTATTATGGTAGATATTTCCCATGGAAATGATAGTGTATTTTACGATGCAATTGCACTCTCTAAAGCACCCATCATTGCTAGTCATTCCAATGCACGAGCTGTCACCAAACACAACCGCAACATGACGGATGAAATGTTGAAGTTAATGGCGGAGAATGGAGGAGTTGTACAACTTACAATGCTGTCCGACTATCTGAGAGATGCTCCTGCTAATCCCCAACGAGATTCTGCGATAGCTACACTTCGCGCTAGTATGAAACCAATCAGTGAAATGACACAAGAAGAAAGAACAGCGATGCGAAAATCTTTTCAAGAGCTCGATGAAAAGTTCCCTGTTCCTTCGGCAACGCTCAAACATGTGGTGGATCACATTGACCACATCGTCAAAGTGGCCGGGATCGATCATATCGGAATTGGATGTGATTTTGACGGAGGTGGAGGCATTGAGGGAATTTTCGATGCTAGCGAAGTGATGAACATTACGATCGAACTTGTAAAACGTGGTTACACCGAAGAACAAATAAAAAAGATATGGGGAGGTAATCTGATCCGTGTCTTTAAAGAAGTTCAGGCTGTTGCAGAGCAGATACAATCTGAAGGGTTGTCCTAAGATTAAATTTCAAGGCTGTGTACAGACTGTTGTTCGTATTCATCTTTTTAGGACAGTCTGTGCAGATGGCTTCTCACCCGTTGAGATTGTCCTTATGTGAGATTGAATATACATCTAGCAAACAACTCTTGACTATCAACCTCAAACTCTTCTTAACCGATGTGAATGAAGCGATTGTTTTTGATCCACGGAGTAAGGAACTTGCTTTCTGTCAACCTAACGAATCAGTTCGAGCCAATAAAATGCTGTTAGATTATCTTAACCAATTTTTCTATGTGAGAGCTAATGGCAAGGAGTTAGACCTTCAAATTAAACAGAAAAAGCTAAGTGGTGATGGAGATAACACTGCCTTAGGGGTTTATTTTGAGTATCAACAACAACAGCCTTTGACATCTCTGGAAATCAAAAATGCTGTTTTTACCGACCTCTTCTTCGATCAAAATAACATTGTTTATGTCCATGTCAACGGAGAATCCAAAAGTTTGATGCTTAATAAAAAAACATCTACTCACCGGTTAACCTTCTGATATGCACCCGTTTAAATTCTATCTAATATTGGGTTTCGAACACATTTCTAACCTGGCGGGTTATGATCATATACTTTTTTTGATAGTACTCTGCGCTATTTACAGAATAGAACAATGGAGAAATATTCTCATTTTAGTAACCGCTTTTACTATCGGCCACAGCGTTACTTTGGCACTGGCTTCACTTGGTGCCTTCGCAATTCCTTCCAATATTATTAAATTTCTTATTCCAACAACTATATTCATCACTGCCATCCATAATGTAATCAGTCATCATTCAACCGAAAAGTCTTCAAAAATGAGTAGAAACTATGCTATGGCTTTATTCTTCGGGTTTATTCACGGCATGGACTTTTCTAACTACTTCAAGGCGTTGTTAATGGGTGACTCTTCCGTTGTAATCCCCTTGTTAGGCTTTAATCTTGGAATTGAACTGGGACAATTATTGGTCGTATTTTTTATCGTTAGTATTTCCTTTCTCTTCCTTAATTTCATCGGAATCATGCACCGTGAATGGAATGTTTTTATTTCTGGAGCTGCAGTGGGAATGTCCCTAATTTCTATGCTTGAAAATAAGTTTTGGTAGAAGAGTCTCAACTAATGATAATTGTTAGGTGTAACTATCTCGTATCATCTTTTCGATATAAGGGTTGATCTTAAATTGATTTATTGAAGTAGCCACTTAATAATATGGAAACGGAGTTTAGCATGCATATAAGCACATTTGGATTTAGAGACTTGCTGATTTATGGTGCTTGATTTATCCTAAATGATCCATTTTCATTGTTTGCAGCTTGCTAGAGCTATTTAGGGCCTGCTGAGAAACGTTTTTTCAATTCAAAAAACACGTTTATGTGGTCAAAAGATACTGTTTAGTAAATTTCTTTTTCAATGGGTGCAAGGTTTTCGAGCAGATGCTTCCATTTTCCGTGCACCGAAAAATCTCGATTTCGAGATTTTTCAACTAGTCACAGGTACATCAGCTACGTCGTTCGCTGCGGATCGAAGTATAAGCATACATCTTCACCTTGCTGCCTAGTATCTGATACACCTGTGACTTCTCAGCAAGCCCTATTTATTAAGTGCCTACTTCAATATTTCTAAATTGTTTATTTATTGTAAAAGATAAAAAACTGGTCAATAAGATCAGATAAGTAACTAATTCTGTCTATCAGCTTAGAGCTTGTATCTTTATTTTAAGTACGTTGTGGGATAAGAGCGATACGATCACCTACTTCTTGACGAGCTAAATCTAATTCGTATATCTTTTGCAAGTTCATCCAGAAATCAGCACTCATACCCAAGTACTGACCAAGACGAAGGGCAGTATCAGCAGCAATTGCTCGCTTACCTGCGAGGATCTGAGTAATACGATTGGCTGGAACATCAATCGTGCGGGCTAACGCAGCTGCCGATAAGGCTAGCTCTTCCAGTTCATCGGCAAGGATCTCTCCAGGGTATATGGGTATTTTATTCATAGTTTGTGTTCTTTAATGGTAATCTATAATCTCTACATTATCCGGACCATCAGAATCATTCGACCATTCAAAACAGATGCGCCATTGTCGGTTAATTCGAATAATATATTGTCCCTCTCTATTACCTTACAATGTCTCAAATCGATTAATTGGCAGTTGTACTAGATCACGGAGAGTTATAGCTGCTTCCAATATCCGGAGTCGCCTTTCTGCTTGACGTCTAAAGGGTTCAAACTGTCTGACAAATTCACCATTGGCAAAATCTCTGGTCTTCTTGTCTCTGTACCCTTTTATCATAAATTAATGGACACGTAAAACGTAGTACATCCAGCGTATGTTACGGCGAGTTAACTTGAATTGAGAGATATTTACATCGTTTTTTCAAGTCATATTGCTGTTTTAAATAAAATTCATGAAGTTATATAAGAGTCAACATCGTATTAATATAACGTCACTACGGTATATGTAAATAGCGGCATTAAAGGAGATCGTAGCAAATCTACGTTCGCTACTAATTTGCAACCATACTTTCTGCAAAGGTCAGGATGTGATTTTAGTAGACGCTGATGACTAGGAAACGTCGAATCCCATCGATTCTTTGAGAAATAAATGAAATAGGTTACAAAATTGACTTTCACAAAGTATTCCTAGCATCTTGATAATATTTCAGTTAGATATTAAATATAGGATCACTCCTCTCTGAAATTTGGTCCATGGAAAATTAGAATACTATTAGAATCCCTTGCAAAACTGGATTTTTGGTTCGAATCGAGGCTTTCGAAATTTCAAAAACGTAGTTTAATGATCGTAAATGAGGCTTTCGAAATTTTGAGTAACGAAGAGTTGGGCCAAAAGGTGGGTTTTTCGAAGGATTCTTTTTCTTCATTTACTAATTTGTGTTATCCAAAAATCTCTTTGAGCTTGGCTTCCAGGCTTGCTCCTCTCAGATTCTTGGCAATGATCTTGCCACTCGGATCTATAAGGTAGGTAGCAGGAATTGCTCGTACCTGGTATGTTTGAGCTGCCTTGCTCCTCCAAAATTTTAAATCAGAAACATGTAACCACGGTAAACCATCCTGAGAAATAGCTGTGATCCAGGCATTTTTAGTTTTATCGAGCGACACACCAAAGATTTCAAAATTTTCATTTGCATACTTATTATAAACTTTTACCACATTCGGATTCTCAGCACGGCATGGTCTACACCAAGCAGCCCAAAAATCGATTAATACGTAGTTGCCTCTTAATGAACTAAGTCGGACAATCTCACCTTCGGTATTAGGTAGTGCAATATCAGGGGCCTCCGATCCTATGGTCAGAGACCGTTTGATTTCCAAGGAGCTTACTAAATTCTGAACATGATAATTGGTTGGTATTTCGGCGAGCATTTCATTTGCCACACTATCTAAGAACGAATAATTCTTATCTGAATCGATCATTTGAGTGCCATAAACGGCTGCTAGGGATGGAGTTGCTTTCCATATAAGCTGTTTAAGTTCTTTCTCTGTTTGCACGCCGAATTGCATCATTGTATTGCTAACTTCCTTAAAAGCTTGATAATCTTGAACATTGCGGGCCGCGATTTGCTGTTGCTGGTATTGACCTATTCGTTCCTGGTATTTTTTCATAAGTGCATCCATTTGGTTTTTATATTCCGTATCATATGAACCGGATACTTCGCTAAAGCCTCGTGGATCATTTCCATGGACATTTACTGTCACCTCAGTTTCATCACCAGTTAGGATTAAGGATACATATTGTCTGTCACTGAAATTTAAACGATAAAAGGCCACCTCATCTATGCTCACATATGATGAGAAATTACCGCTTTCATTGGTTTCCAATGTATCTATCTTCACAACACCTTCATCTGTGATTTTCTCCAAATGGACGAATCCCATAGCAGGAAAGTTTTCTACATTCCCTAAGAGCTTTATCCCTTCTTGATTCCCTTTCTCCATACAAGAAGAAACACATGCTACTATAATTATTAAATAAAAAATTTTTGTGTAAGTCATATACCTTTCATTCTTGAATCATTTCTTTTCCTACAGTTAACGCTCTTTCCAACCCAGATAGTTCTTTCCCTCCTGCTGTTGCATAGAAAGGCTGTCCTCCGCCCCCTCCTTTAATTTCTACAGCCATTTTTCTAACGATTTCGATTGCATTCAACCCGGATTCGATTGCATTATCGCCCAACATTACTGTAATCATTGGTTTCTCATCAATGTTTGCACCGATAAGTAAAACTAAATTTTCGACCTCTCTTTTCAAATCAAAAGATAGCTGTTTAACACTATCTGATGTAGGAAATTCCCCTTTGAAAACGATAATATTCATTCCATTTTTATCTTCAATGTTATTTTTCAATAGCTCTTTGGTCTGGGCGATCACCCTTCGGTTTAGGTCATCTATCTTTTTTTGAATGACTTTATTCTCATCAATAAGCTTTTTGACTGTCTGTTTCACTTGAGGATTCTTAAGTATTGTTTCCAAATCAAAAATTATGGAGAGATGATCCTCATAAAACTGAATTGCTTTTTCAGAAGTTACCGCCTCAATTCTTCGCACACTTGCTGCACTAGATCCTTCACTAATTATTTTAAACAAGCCAATATTCCCGGTTCTCGGCACATGAGTACCTCCGCAAAGCTCTACTGAGTAATTGGAATCAAAGGTGATCACCCTTACAAAATCACCATATTTCTCTCCAAAAAGCGCCATTGCTCCCATTTCCATCGCCTGGTCGATTGGTACATTTTGTTTTTCATCCAGTGCTATATTCTCTCGAATTTTTTGATTAACCAGTTGCTCTACCTTCTGAATCTCCTCCTTTGTTAACTTGGCAAAATGAGAAAAATCAAATCTTAGGAGTTTATCATTCACAAGAGATCCTCGCTGCTGTACATGATCTCCAAGCACCTGACGTAGTGCAGCATGTAGTAAATGGGTCGATGAGTGATTATTTTCTGTATGTTTTCTTTTTTCTTCGTTTACCGCAGCTTTAACCTGTATATTAAGACTGGTAGGCAGCTTCCTGGTAAAATGAATGATCGAGTCATTTTCCTTTTTGGTATCAAAGACTTCTATTTTCTCTTTGCCAAATTGTAAGTAGCCTGTATCTCCCACCTGACCTCCACTTTCTGCATAAAATGGTGTTTCTTCCAGAATAAGCTGGTAAAGCTTCTTTTTATTTATTTCAACCTCTCGGTATTTTGACAATCTGGTGTCAACTGTGGTTTGGGTATAGCCCAAGAACTTTACCTCATCACTTGCATTGACCGACACCCAGTCTCCGGCACTTTGCTTTCCTGCGCGTTTAGATCGATTCTTCTGAACTTGCATTTCTTGGTGAAATCCATCTTCATCTACCTCCATTCCGTTTTCTTTGGCTATCAAGGCAGTAAGGTCTAGTGGAAAACCATAGGTATCATACAGATCAAAAGCAGTGACTCCTGATATTGCTCCCGAACCTTTATTTATGACTTCATCAAGCTTTCTCAGCCCATTGTCCAAGGTCTTTAAGAAAGAAAGCTCTTCTTCTTGTATCACTTTAGCGATAAAATCTTGCTGCTGCCTGATCTCCGGAAATACCTCCTCAAATTGGGCGGTTAGAATAGGGATCATTTGATGCAGGAATGGCTCATTGAATCCCAGGAATGTATACCCATATCGTACCGCTCTCCTTAATATTCTTCGAATCACATAACCTGCTTTGTTGTTACTAGGCAGTTGTCCATCAGCAATGGTAAATGCAATTGCCCTAATGTGATCGGCAATGACTCGTATGGCAATATCTGCTGTTTCATCATACCCATAGGTTTTATCGGCTCTTCTCGCCACCCACTGAATCAGTGGTTGGAATACATCTGTATCGTAGTTAGACTGCTTTTTTTGAATAGCCCCCGCTAGCCTTTCAAATCCCATACCAGTATCCACGTGTTTTTCAGGGAGATTTTCCAGGGTACCGTTGGCCAGCCTATTATATTGAATAAAAACCAGGTTCCAAATTTCTACCACTTGGGGGTGATCTTGATTTACTAATTCCCGCCCCGGAAGTCTATCTACTTCTTCTTGCGATCTTAAGTCGATATGAAGTTCTGAGCAAGGCCCACATGGTCCGATATCTCCCATTTCCCAAAAGTTATCTTTTTTGGACCCATCAAGAATTCTGTCCTCATTTAAGAATTTTTTCCAACAATCTGCGACTTCCTGATCCCTATCCAGGCCTTCGGAAACATCACCTTCGAAGATGGTTGCATAAAACCTGTCTTTTGGTAATTGAAAGTGGGTAGTCAATAATTCCCAAGCCCAGTCAATCGCCTCCGCCTTGAAATAATCCCCAAATGACCAGTTCCCCAACATTTCAAACATGGTATGGTGATAGGTATCTATCCCTACTTCCTCAAGATCGTTGTGTTTTCCTGATACCCTTAGGCATTTTTGAGTATCTACAATCCTTTTATTGTTTGTGGTTTTATTGCCCAAAAAAAGGTCCTTAAACTGATTCATTCCTGCGTTGGTAAACATTAATGAAGGATCATTTTGAACCACTATAGGAGCGGAAGGAACTACTTTGTGTGATTTTTCTTTGAAGAAATTCAGAAAAGTTTTTCTGATAGTTTTAGAATCCATTTGATCTGAAAGAATTGAAATTTACTTTTCAACCTACAATTATGAAAATTTCCTCGGACAACTTATATTTGAAGAACTGCTTTTAAACTGCCGTGTAATAGGAAGTACAAAAACAAAAATAAGACATCTACCCTATTAATCAATGGCAAAAATCAAGTACTACTACGACACTGAATCTTGTCGCTACGAAAGAATTAAAGTCTCATTATGGGATGTTATCTTAAACCTTCTTGGTTTCCTTGTTATTTCATCTGCGATTGGCTTTGGCATTTTTTTTATCACAGATCATTATTTTGAATCGCCTACCAAGGCGGCTCTGAGAAAAGAAAATGAGGAGTTAAAACTTTATTACGATATTCTGGAAAAAGATATGCAAGAAGTAAGTGAGATGCTCACCATACTGGGAGAACGTGATGATGACATCTATCGTGTGATTTATGGTGTAGAGCCTGTTCCTGAAGAAATCAGATCTGCCGGTGTTGGTGGTTCCAATAGATATCGGGAGTTACTTAATGAAGGCCTGGAAAGAGAAAAACTTATCCTTACCAACTTGCAAAGGATAGACCACCTGAAAAAGCAGATGTATATCCAGTCAAAGTCGTACGAAGAAATTGTAAAAATGGCCAAGAACAAGGAAGAGAGACTTGCAAGTATTCCTGCGATTCAGCCAGTTTCGAACAAGGAATTAAAAAGGCTTGCCTCTGGATTTGGAATGAGAATGCATCCTATTTACAAGGTGAGAAGAATGCATGAAGGGACGGATTTCTCAATACCTACCGGAACCCCGGTATATGCAACAGGAGATGGCAAAGTAGTTGCTACCGTCACCAAGTTTAACGGTTACGGAAAATACATCAAGATCAAGCACGGATTTGGTTACCAAACATTGTATGCACATTTAAGTCAATTTTTGGTGCGCCCTGGTCAAAAAGTGAAGAGAGGTCAGGTAATTGGATATTCGGGAAACACAGGAGGATCTACTGCGCCTCATCTTCACTATGAAGTGATTGAGAATGGAAAGAAGGTTAATCCAATTAATTATTTTTATGCGGATGTTTCGGATGAGGAATACGCAGAAATCGTGAGACTTTCTGCGAAAGAAAACCAGTCCCTTGGAAAGTACTAAAAGTAAAAGCATCCTTTGAAGGTTATCGCTACATTGAAGCAGGAGTTCCCATTACAAATTCAGTTGTTCTATGTTGGCTCGGTTGTATAAACTAGGTTGCAGAGCGATTTGAGTCGCATTTTTTAATGTTTTTTCATGAGAAGCATATTCTGGATCGCTATTCTTCTTTATATCGCATCTTCATGTAAGACACTCCTTAGAACTTCTTCTGAAGATACCATCATCGTAGACTGGAACAACGTACTTCTAGACGTTGACACCGTTTATCTCATAACCCTGGCAGGAGATACACTCCCTGGACTTAACAGTGAAATAGCTATTCCAACCTACCGATGGATTCCTGACACCATTACCATTGCTGCGGTGGGAGACATTATGACAGGAACTAACTTTCCTGATGAAGCTTATCTTCCAAGAGATACGGGTAGGTATCTTTGGAGCGAGGTGCAGCCTATACTTAGAGCGGCAGATATTACTTTTGGCAATCTTGAAGGTACCATTCTCAATAAAGGCGGAGAACAAAAAACCTGTAGCAATCCCGACCTTTGTTATCTTTTTAGATCACCAGAATTTTTAGCTGCCAACTTTCAGGAAAGTGGATTTGACTTGATGAGTGTTGCTAACAATCATGCAAATGATTTTGGAAAAACCGGCCGACTTAATACCCAAAAGGTACTGGATTCATTAGGAATAACACATGCAGGATCAATTGATCAGCCATATGTCGTAAAAAAAATAGGACATTTAAAAGTTGGCTTCTGTGCATTTTCCCCTAACAAAGGCACAGTTAGTATCCATGAGTATGATGAAATAAGAAAGATCGTTCAAGATTTGGACTCTTTATCTGATCTTGTGATAGCCAGTTTTCATGCCGGAGCTGAAGGGCCAAAGCACCAAAATGTGACTCGAAAGCGAGAGTACTACTATGGCGAAGATAGAGGCAATGTTTATGAGCTGGCACATTTACTCATCGATCAAGGAGCAGATGTGGTATTGGGTCATGGACCTCATGTAGTCAGAGCGCTTGAAGTATACAATAATAGAATCATTGCTTATAGTTTAGGCAACTTTCTTACTTATGGAAGATTTAATCTTCTGGGACTAGCAGGAGAAGCCCCCATTTTAGAAATCAAAACAGACGCTGAGGGAAAATTCCTCACAGGGAAATTATATGCTTTCAGGCAAGACTATGATCTTGGACCAAGAAATGATCTTCATCTTTCTTCAATAAAAACAATCCAACGATTATCTTTGAATGATTTTCCTGAAAACCTTATAAGAATAGACAATAAAGGAAAGATTAGCTATATTCCGGATCCAAAACCCTGACAACCAAACGGTGCCCTACAAGGAAAAAGAGATTGAGAAAAAATATTATACCATTGGTGAAGTGGCTGATGAGCTGGGAGTAGCTACTTCTCTAATCCGATTCTGGGAAGGAGAATTTGACAATATCAAACCCAAAAAGAATCGAAAAGGTAACCGACAATTTACTAAAGACGATCTCCACAACGTAAAGCTCATCTACCACTTGGTCAAAGAGAAAGGTTACACGCTTCAAGGTGCTAGAGATTTTATATCAAACGAGGGAGAGGTTACAGAGAAGGTAGAAATGATTGAGACTCTGAAGCAGATAAGAAGTTTTCTTTTTCAGATCAGAAAAGAGCTCCCGTAATTCATGTCTAATGAATTGGTTTTCCAACTTGCACTGGAGCTAATTCCAGGAGTGGGAAACCGAGCCGTAAAACAACTTATCAGTTATTGCGGGTCAGCAGAGGCAGTTTTGAAAAAATCTACCAGCAAACTACTAACTATCCCAGGAGTGGGCGAAAAAATGGCCTATTCGATACAACATGCCAGTATGTTCAATGAAGCAGAATCCATCATTAAGTCATCTGAAAAAATTGGGGCAGAAATACTTCATTATACGGATCCGAATTTTCCAAAACGTTTAAAACAAGCCCCTGACTCTCCTAATATCTTGTATAAAAAAGGAGCTGGTGATTTAAATACTTCAAGGTCTGTTGCCATTGTGGGGACGAGAAAAGCAACGACTTACGGAAAAGCTATTACACACAAAATAGTCAGGGATCTGGCAGACCTGGGGGTAACCATTATTAGCGGGTTGGCATACGGCATTGACATACATGCTCATAAAGCTAGTCTGCAGTATGAAATGCCAACTTTTGCTGTTTTAGCAGGAGGACTCGATCGGGTTTATCCATCCATTCACAAAAAGTATGCTGAAGAAATGCTTGAAAAAGGAGGGATTATCTCAGAAAGCGTTCCCGGAACAAAACCAGACCCTCATCTCTTTCCAGCAAGAAATAGAATAATAGCGGGTATATCAGATGCAACCGTAGTTGTAGAAGCGGCATCTAAAGGAGGTGCTTTGATTACAGCAAATATTGCAGACTCATACAATCGTTTAGTATTTGCAGTTCCCGGAAATGTTGGGAATACTTATTCAGAAGGAGCTAATCAATTAATAAGAACCCAAAGAGCATTGATCTACACTCATGTTGAGGATTTAATCTACCACTTAAATTGGGATGTGAAGTCACGAAATGAAGATGAGCAACTTCTTCCTGAAATGACTCCTAATGAACGGGTAATTTTTGATTTGCTAAGCCAGAATAACGCACCACTAGAAATAGATCTAATTGCAATTCAATCCCAAATCCCTATTAATCAAGTTGCTTCTCATTTGCTTAGCTTGGAATTTAAAAATTTAATAAAAAGCCTCCCTGGAAAAAAGTTTAGTGTTTTATAGAACGGACGGCGCAAATACCGAAGAAGCTATATTGATGGCCTTTTTGAATTCGATCCTATTCAACTTCGTTTCAACACGGTTTGAATCAAAATAGGACAGCATTCTTTCGGTAGCCATATTCCCTGTAAGTTCGTCTTTTGCCATTGGGCACCCTCCAAATCCTTTGATCGCTCCATCCATTCTTCTACACCCTGAGTGATAAACTGCCTCAACTTTCTCCGGAGTAGTATTAAGTGTTGAGTGAAGATGGGCACCAAATTCTATATGCGGAAATGTTGGAATTAAGCTTGTAAATAGTTTTTTAATAGTTGTCGGTTCCGAAACTCCAATGGTATCAGCCAGCGAAATGATTTCCACCTCCATCTCATCTAATCGGGAAACAAATTCAAGTACGTAATCCATTTCATAAGGATCTCCATAAGGATTGCCAAAACCCATTGATAGGTAGACGATCAGCGTTTTGTTATGGCTTTGAACGAATGCTTGAATCTCAGCTAAATCATTCATTGCCGATTTAATGGATCGATTGGTGTTTCGTTGTTGGAACGTTTCGGATAGTGACAGAGGATACCCTAAATAGTAGATTTCATCAAATTGACAGGCGTCATTTGCTCCTCTTACATTGGCTATGATGGCTAGTAGTTTTGACTGCGCAGAGGTAAGATCTAACCCTTGAAGCACTTCTGGGGTATCTCTCATTTGGGGAATGGCTTTAGGAGATACGAAACTTCCAAAATCTATGGTATCAAAACCTACGCGTAAAAGTTGATTGATGTAACTGATCTTAATATCTGTAGGGATGAAATCAGGAATCCCTTGCATAGCATCCCGCGGGCATTCAATGATCTTCATGATTTTGAATCAGAAAAGTTCTTTTGCAATTCGATATACGGCATCGGATTTCCCCATGCTGTAATAGTGTAGTACCGGAACTCCTGCATCCATCAATTCTTTACTTTGTTTTATTCCCCATTCTATTCCTACTTCTCTTACTGCTTTGTTGTTCTCACATTTTTGCACCTCATCTACCAAATCGTTTGGCAAATCCAGATTAAAAATCTTTGGTAGAATGGTTAAATGATTTTTGGTAGAAATTGGTTTAAGTCCCGGAATGATGGGAATGTCTATGCCTTCTTTCCTGGATTTTTCCACAAACTCAAAATACCTGTTATTGTCAAAGAACATCTGGGTAACAAAATACTCAGCTCCTAAATCAACTTTTTTCTTCAACCATTCAATATCGAATTTCAAGTTAGGTGCTTCAAAGTGTTTTTCCGGGTAGGCCGCAGCCCCGATACAGAAGTTAGTTGGCACTGCATTTTGGACTTCCTCATCCAGGTATTTGCCTTGGTTCATATCCTGAATTTGTTCAATGAGGTCTGTAGCATAAGCATGTCCATCGGGCTCAGGCACAAAACCGGGTTCTGATTTGATAGGGTCTCCACGCAACGCCAGAATGTTGTCAATACCCAAAAAATTAAGATCAATTAATGCATTTTCTGTTTCTTCTTTGGTAAATCCACCACAGATCAAATGCGGGACCGCATCCACTTTATAGTGTCCCTGAATGGCCGCACAAATACCAACCGTACCTGCTCTTTTCTTAATGCTTTTCTTTTCTAGTAATCCATTTGGGTGTTTTTTATAAACGTATTCCTCCCTGTGATAAGTCACATCAATAAACGGAGGATCAAACTCCATCAAAGGATCTATATGATCAAAAAGATCTTTAATGCTAGCTCCTTTTTTGGGTGGAATAATTTCAAAAGAGAACAATGTATTTTTCGAGTTAGCTATATGTTCAGTGATCTTCATTATTAGATTTCATGGTTAGTAATTCAGATTGGGCGCCAGCCATTTTTCTACTTCTCCAGTGGTCATTCCTTTTCTTTGAGCATACTCTTCTACCTGATCCCTAGCAATCTTTCCAAGTCCAAAATATTTTGATTGCGGATGTGAGAGATACAATCCGGATACAGAGGATGCCGGATACATCGCGAATGATTCAGTCAGTGTTATCCCTGTGTTCTTCTCCACTTCAAGCAAATCAAAAAGTATTCTTTTCTCTGTATGGTCGGGGCAGGCAGGATAGCCAGGCGCAGGTCTGATTCCCTGATATTTTTCTTTGATGAGTGCTTCATTTTCAAGGTTCTCATCTGAATCATAGGCCCACAGTTCTTTTCTCACTTTCTCATGCATGAGCTCAGCAAATGCTTCAGCCAGCCTATCGGCCAGCGCTTTGATCATAATCTCATTGTAATCATCATGCTCGGATTTATACTTTTCTATAAGCTTCTCTATGCCTATTCCAGTGGTAACGGCAAAGCCTCCAATAAAATCTTTTTCTTTAGGATGAAGAAAATCAACCAATGAAATGTTAGGAATACCCTTTCCTTTTTTCCCTTGCTGCCGCAAAAAATGAAAAGTGGCCACTTCCTTTTCAGCCATTAGAATATGTGCATCCTCACCTTCTCTTTGTATCTCAAATAAGCCTACCACTGCTTTGGCTTGAAGCAATTTTTGATCGATTATTTCATTTAATAAGATTTGAGCATCATTAAACAATTTTTTTGCTTCATTGCCAACAGTCGGATTCTCAAAAATAGCCGGGTACTTTCCCTTCAATAACCAGGTAGAGAAAAATGGAGTCCAGTCGATGTATTTCTTTATTTCAGCGAGGTCATAATCTCCGTATACAGTAATACCCAAATGATGGGGTTGGTAGATCTGATTATCTATTTGAAGTCCATTTTGCTTTGCAGACTCAAATGGAATAAAGGATTTTACTTCTTTTCTACCGGCATGATTCTCCGCCAATTCCTTGTACTCGGACCTGATCATCTGGCAATACTCATCAGATTTATCAGAAAGTAAGCTAGTAGATACGCCTACACTTTTTGATGCATCCAGAACGTGAATAACTGTGTGATCATACTTAGGAGCGATTTTAACAGCGGTGTGGATTCTGGATGTTGTAGCCCCACCAATCAGGAGTGGTGTTTTCATCCCTCTTTTTTGCATTTCTTTTGCTACATCCACCATCTCATCCAGTGAAGGCGTGATCAGTCCGCTTAACCCTATGAGGTCTGCATCAATTTCCTTAGCACGATCCAGGATTTTATCCGTTGGCACCATGACTCCCATGTCTTCTATATCAAAATTGTTACATGCCATCACCACTCCTACAATGTTCTTTCCTATATCATGAACATCACCTTTTACGGTAGCAAGCAAAATTTTTCCTTTTGTTCTTCCTGAGGCTTTTTCCTTTTCCAGAAACGGAGTAAGATAGGCTACTGACTTTTTCATCACTCGTGCACTTTTCACTACTTGAGGTAAAAACATTTTACCACTTCCAAACAAGTCTCCAACTATATTCATCCCGTCCATGAGAGGCCCTTCTATTACTTTGAGTGGGCTTCCGATTTTTTGTCTTGCTTCCTCGGTATCTTTATCTATAAAGTCAACGATCCCCTTGATCAACGCATGTGAAAGCCTTTCTTCAACTATTTCTTCACGCCAGCTTAAATCTTCTGTTTTTTGCTTTCCAGCTCCTTTTACGTTTTCTGCAAAAGCAAGTAATCGTTCTGTTGCATCCTCTCTTCTGTTCAACAAGACATCCTCCACATGCTCGAGTAAATCCTGCGGAATTTCATCATATACTTCAATCATACCGGCATTAACAATGCCCATATCCATCCCTGATTTTATTCCATGATAAAGAAAAGCCGAATGCATGGCCTCTCTTACTACATTGTTTCCACGAAAGGAGAATGATACGTTGCTTACTCCTCCGCTCACCTTGGCTCCTGGTAGATTGAATTTGATCCATTTAGTGGCCTGGAAAAAATCCAAGGCGTTGTTGTTATGCTCATCTATACCCGTTGCCACGGGAAAAATATTAGGATCGAAAATGATATCCTGAGGTGGAAAGCCTACTCTATGCACAAGAATGCCATAACTCCTTTCACATATTTCAACGCGACGTTCAAAGGTATCAGCCTGCCCTTTTTCATCAAATGCCATGACAACAACGGCCGCACCATATCGCTTTACTTTTTTCGCCTGATCGATAAACGTTTCTTCGCCTCCTTTTAAGCTTATGGAATTGACCACACTCTTTCCTTGTACTACTCGTAGTCCAGCTTCCAATATCTCCCATTTTGATGAGTCAATCATGATAGGGATCCTGGCTATTTCAGGCTCCGAAGCAACTAGATTTAGGAACTTTTCCATCGCTGCTATACCGTTGAGCATTCCCTCATCCATGTTTACATCCAGGATCTGAGCTCCGCTCCTCACCTGATCAAGTGCTACTTCCAGTGCTTCGTCATATTTATCTTCGGAGATAAGCATGGCAAACCGACGGGAGCCAGTCACATTCGTGCGCTCTCCAACATTGACAAAGTTGGTTTGTTCATTGATAATCAATGGCTCTAAGCCAGAGAGTATTAATGGCTTCATGTAAAGACCTCCGATTTTCTAGGTTCGTAAGTGGAAACTAGATGTGCGATCTCTGCAATATGATCTGGTGTGGTACCACAACAACCTCCGACAATATTAATGAGACCGTCATCCAAGAACTGCTTTATCTGATCAGTCATTTGCTCCGGAGTTTCATCATATTGACCAAACTCATTCGGAAGCCCGGCATTAGGATGAGTGCTCACTAAACAATCAGCTTTATCACTCAAAATTTTCAAGTATGGCTTTAGCTGTTTGGCTCCTAATGCACAATTTAGACCAATACTGAGAAGATCGACATGACTTACAGATGCCAGGAAAGCCTCCGTTGTCTGGCCAGAGAGTGTCCGCCCGGAAGCATCAGTGATGGTACCCGATAACATGACCGGAACATCAATTTTTCGTTCTTCCTTTATCTCTTCAATTGCAAATAAGGCTGCTTTAGCGTTGAGGGTGTCAAAGACGGTTTCCACCAATAGAATATCAACACCTCCATCTAAAAGCGCCTTTACCTGTTGCTTGTAAGCAACCCTCAATTGATCGAATGTTACTGCTCGATAGCCCGGATCATTTACATCAGGTGAAAGTGATGCTGTTCTATTGGTAGGCCCTACCGAACCAGCCACAAATCTTGGTTTATGAGACGCTTTATGGGTAAAATCTTGCGCCACCTCCTTAGCAATCCTGGCAGACTGATAATTTAATTCGTAAACTAATTCTTCAAGTCCATAATCTGCTTGGGCGATGGTGGTACTTGAAAATGTATTTGTCTTCGCAATGTCTGCGTTAGCCTCAAAGTATTGAACATGAATTTCTCTTATGATATCTGGTCTTGTAATTGATAACAGATCATTGTTTCCTTTCAATGGCTTAGGATGATTAGTTAAATCTTCTGTTCTAAAATCCACTTCTTCTAATTTATGCTGTTGAATCATGGTACCCATGGCACCATCAAGCAATAAGATTCTTTTTTGAAGTATATCTTTAAGTTTATTCATCCCTAGTATTAATAAATATCACTTACCAGAGAAAATCCTTGAAGGATCGTACTCATCTTGTGGGAGTTAGCACCGAAACCCCATATGTAAGAGACAGGTTGCTAAGACTTCAAAGGGCCCAATCCCTCGGTCTTTCTTGATAAGCACTGCAAATATAAGCCTAAATCATTCATGAAGAACTTTAGTTCTACATTTGCAAAAAATGAAATTAGCTGCCATAGATATCGGCTCTAATGCTGTGAGGCTTCAAATCACGAAGGTCATCGAATATGAAACCATGGTTACCTTTAAAAAATTAGAATATGTTCGTTTTCCCCTTCGACTCGGTCACGATGTTTTTAAAATGGGGAGAATTAGTGAATACAATAAAGAACGTTTTTACAAACTCATGACGGCTTTTAAAAATCTCGTTGATCTATATGAAGTAGATGCTTTTTATGGTTGTGCAACTTCAGCAATACGTGAATCCAAGAATGGACAGCAAATTGTGGATCAAGTAAGAGAAGGATTGAAACTTCCTATAAAAATTATCTCCGGAGAAGAAGAGGCAGAGATAATTAATAAAGTGATTTTATCATCTCTTGATGATGGGAATTATATTCACATAGATGTGGGAGGTGGAAGTACAGAGCTGAACCTTTATCAAAATCATGAGAAAATTCACTCACGATCATTTCCAATTGGGACTTTAAGAAAAATAGAAAAAGGAAAAAACAGAAAAAACTGGGAGGAGATGCATAAGTGGGTCAGGGCGAATACGGTTCCAAAAGGAGAAAAAATTATTGCTGTTGGTACAGGAGGAAACATCAATAAACTCTTCGAGCTATCTAACCGGGAAGCAAAATCCCGCAGTATGGCCCTGGAAAAGCTCAGAAGAACCCAACAAATTCTTCAAGGCCTCACTGTAGAAGATATGCTCAACAAACTTCAGCTAAACCCTGACAGAGCGGATGTGATCATACCTGCTTCTGAAATATACATTTCCGTGATGCAATGCGCCCGAGCAAAAAGTATTTTAGTGCCAGATATCGGCCTAAAGGATGGCATCAACTATCACATGTATGAAACACATCATCCTACCAGCGATAAGGTATTTGTGAGAAACTAATCATCCTTCCTCCAATCTTTCTAAGATCAATTTAGCGGTTGCGGGATTCGTAGCGAGAGGTATGTTGTGGACATCGCAAATACGCATGAGCATTTGTACATCGGGTTCATGGGGGTGTTTATCTAGTGGATCTCTAAAGAAAATGACGGCGTCAATTTTTTGTTCTGCTGCCATAGCAGCTATCTGAGCATCGCCCCCCACCGGGCCGGATAATAGTTTTTCTACCTTCAATCCGGCTTTTTCCACATGAGACCCGGTAGTTCCCGTTGCTATTAGTCTTGCCTCGTTCAAAAAGTCTTTGTGATCCAAGAGAAACTGTACCATTTCGGCTTTTTTGCCATCATGTGCTATAATGGAGATAGTCATAAGAATCAGGAACTAGGATTTTGGAATTAACGGCAAGATTTCTTTTTCAGAGTACTCAGGATTGGCACCTTCTTGTGTTGCTACGTATGCTCCCGTTGCAGATGCAAACTTTAAGCAGTCTATCAAGCTGGCACCTTGGTCCAGTTTGCAGATGAAGGCGCCTAAAAATGCATCTCCACTTCCTATGGTATCCTTTACTGATATGGGAGAAGCTTTTATACTTTCCGTTTTGCCTCTACTCCATCCCAGGGACCCTTTTCCTCCTTTAGTCACGATCATCGTTTCAATATTTGGATAAAGTGCTTTTAAGGCCTTAAAATCTCCTTTTTCTCCTGGATTTTTTATATAAAACCAATCTTTTATCATCTTAAATTCCTCTTCATTCATTTTTACAATATGTGCCGTTCTTAGTAACTCATCAATAATAGATTTGCTGTAATAAGGTGACCGCACGTTAATATCAAAAACTACCTTGGCGTTCGTTTCATTTATCAGTTTGTTTAGAGATCTATTGCTTTCCACTGACCTACACGCCAAACTACCGTGCACGATGTACTTAGGATCCACCTCTTCTTTCAAAAAAGAATCATCAATAAAATCCCAGGCCACTTTTTCTACGATGGTATAGACAGGATCATCATTCTTATCAATGTTTACTCTTACTACACCCGTATCCCTTGATTGATCAATCTGAATTAAATCAGTAGTTACATTTCTTGATTTCAGAAAATCTATTAGCAGTTCACCATTTTTATCATTTCCTATCCTACTAAGAATTCCTGATTCTACGTTGAAATTCTGCAGGTGGGTGGCAACATTCATAGGAGCCCCGCCTGGTTTAACACCCGTAGGCAAAACATCCATCAATACTTCACCGAAACAGATAACAGAGAGGTCTTTAAGACTCATATTACGTATTGTTTTATCAATTTACTCTGAAGATTCCTCAAAGAAACTTCTTTTGTCTCAGGCAAAAAATAAAGAAGATTATTAAAAATAATGACAATATGATGAAGCCAGCGAAAATCGCAAATATTATCGAAGGCCCCTAAAGCTTCCGGGATTATGAAAAATGGAATCATAGCATAATTAAGTGCAGTGTGCATCCTAACTTACAACTTACAGAAATTTCGAGAGCTTGACTATAAGAACGAATATGATCTGGAAAATTTCTGAAATGATTGTGCACATAACCGGCAATATGTCCGATAAGAATAGTGAAAATTAAGGTCCGCATATTCGAAATCAATTGAAGGGCACCTCTAAAAACCCACTTTCAATTTTTGAGATGATCTTTTTTCCTGATACTTCGTTACCAAAATACTTATTTAACGCTTTTAAACTTCGTTTTTGACGTCTTATCTCAGAAAAAAACGCTACCTCAAATTCTCGAACTGAGTTTTTAGAAGTGCCCTAAACTTCAAAGGCCCACATCACACTAAGTCAGTCGAAAATGCCATCAAACATGGAACCCCAATACTGTTCTTCAGAGTACTGATGTTACTTTTCATCTAAAAAATACCCACCCTTTTGTCCAGATTTTATCCGACCCGTCTACTTATATACTCTGCCTCCAATCACCATCGCTCCTGAGATAATCATTAAATTCTTAATAATGTATTGACCTTCTATTGAGGGTAACAAAAAATTGTTGTTCTGAAAAGTGATTTCCGTAAGTAAAAATAAAGGCATAAACGTACCGGCCATCTGAAGAAACAAAAGGCCAATAGCGATACGGGTGGTTGCTTTAAACAGGAAAGTGATACCTATGGCCACCTCCCACCAACCAATGATGGATAGCCATGTTTGAGGAGTAAGAAAGGGTAACCACGCCACTGTTTTGATCACTAATGGTTCGGCTGCTGATAAACCAAAAGGCTTTAAGATACCGAACCAAATAAATATGATCGCAAATGAAAGCCGGACAGCAAAAAAGCCCCATTGTTTCATGAAGTATGAAATAACACGATCGATATCGTTGAATTTGTCCATTTCTATTTGATTGTTGCGAGAAGCCTTATTCAGTTTTCTAATAAGATCTGATTTTTCCGTTATTGCTTTCTTCTTATTAGTACTCATTTCTCCATCTGAAATTAATTAAAGAAAGGCCTTCTGAATGAATGGCCTGTCTTGATAATTTTGAATGTCATTTCTTTAAAAAATATTGCTGTTTTTATTTGCTGGCGCCTCTAAAAACCCACTTTCAATTTTTGAGATGATCTTTTTTCCCTGATACTTATTTAACGCAGCTAAACTCCGTTTTTGACGTCTTGTCTAAGAAAAAAAAACGCTACCTCAAATTCTTGAACCGGGTTTTTAGAGGTGCCCTTATATAAACAGAGCAAGCCAGTAAAAGGCTCAATCGAATTGATCTTCCAATTTGGAATCCATCAGTCAATTCTCAAAGATTCTCCTGATTTTTGGATACATCAAAGTGATCTGGTGGTTTTGTTGGGTTTTTCACGGACCTGTTTCGAATAGATTGGATGACCATTTGCACATCAAAACCTCAAAAAAAGCTTGCTTTATGAGCCAGAAACACCATTTTCTTAAAAGCATTAAGTAGAATAGAATTCAAACTTTATTTCACATTATCCAAACTATCGATAAGGGGCTGAACTCCCATATCGTACATCGCTTGCATCATGTTCAAAACTTCCGGCTTAGTTTTTTCAGGACTTCCGCCCTCAACTGGTGGTGCGGGGTCATACTCCATATCTAGCATAACACCTTGCGTGTAGTCCTCTCCATATATCTCATCCATAATGGCTAGTGACATATCCATTCCTGCCGTCACTCCTGCTGATGTCCAATATTTTCCATCCCTGGTGTAGCGATCATTCACGAATGTTGCACCATATTTAGCCAACATTTCCTCAGCTCTATACCAATTGGTCGTAGCCTTTTTACCTTCCAGTAATCCTGTAGCCGCCAGTATCCATCCACCGGTACAAACACTTGCGGTAAATACAGTATTCTGGTCAATCTTTCGTATCCAATGATGAAGTTCTTCATCATAAGCACCCAAAATTGTTCCTTTAAATCCTCCGGGGATAACCAAAATATCTAACTGGTCAACAGAGTCAATAACAGTGTGAGGCATCACCTCAATACCCATCACGGTTTTGAAACTCCCCGGCTTTATCCCAATAAGCTGAATATCTACACCCCAAAGTTGTCGGAGCACATAAAAAGGGCCATTGAAGTCAAGTTCGTTAACACCATCATAAACCAATATCCCTACTGTTTTTATCTCATACTTAGGATTTCCCACCCATTCATTCATGAGAGCATAATGATTGGCAGCGGTGATTTTTGGAAGCTCGTTTGAAGCTTCTTTTTGATTTTCAACCTTAGTTTGACAACTAACAGTTATTAAAAAAGACAGTGCAATGATTAAATTTTTCATATTTTAAAGTCTTCCGGATAAAGTGATACCATAGGTTCCAGGAGCCGAAGCAAGCGAATTTCTATTTCCATCGATTGTGCTTGGCGAAGCATAAGAAATGTAACGCTCATCATTCAGGTTTCTGCCCCAGAAAACTAACTCAAAACGTTTTTGAAAGGACATTCCCAGCCTCGCATTGACAATACCATAAGCGCCGATTTCCAAGTCGTTTTCACGATCAGAAAACGTTTCGCCAAAATATCTGTATTCACCTCTCACGGTGATTTCAAAACTATTGGAAACCTTAAAATCGTATTGTGCCGCCGTAAATAACGTCACCTCAGGAGCATTAGAAAGCCGGTTTCCATCCAAGCTCATGTCATCTAAAGTAAAATCCTGATATTCGGACTCATTCCATCCAAAAGCAGCATCTAGTTTTACACTCTTGATCGGTATTGCAGAAGCTTCCAATTCCAGCCCATAGGATCTGGCGTCTCCTATATTGTCAAACAAGAATAGATTGGCAGCTACCTGGGAAAAGAACTGTAAATCTTGCCAGTCGATATAGTAGCCTGTAGTTGCAAGAAATAAGCGATTAGACCAAAAACTCCTTTTATACCCTACTTCAAAATTGTTAGAGAATTCTGGATCGTAGGCCAGGTCCACGCCCTCAATTCGCTGTGTATTTATTCCACCTGCTCGAAATCCTCGGGTGTAGCTTAGGTAAACGGAAGACTCTCCGTTGAGAGAATAAGTTAGCGCAATTTTAGGTGATAGTGCATTGAAACCGGCACTTACTGTGGTATCAGATCTTAACTCAATTTCCTCTCCTTCCTGGAAAATCACATCACCAAATCCATTAAAAGTATTTTCTCTATCCTCATAGTCATACCGGAGGCCCGCTGTAAGGTCTAGTTCATCAGACAAATGATAAGAGGCTTGCCCATAGGCTGCTAACCCAAAATGCTGACCTTCATTTCTAAATATGACATTCGTTCCCGGTGTGTAACCTGGCACAAAGAATGGCCCATTTACCGGACCGTAATCTATGGCGATGTTTGTAGTGGGTTCAAACGCATTTTGAGTGAAGAAAAACAAACCCCCTGTGTAGTTGAGTAGATTGGCTTTGTTATTTGAGGAAATTCTAAATTCTTGAATAACTACTTGTTGCGGAGTGGGCCGCTCACCTAGTTCCATGTCTTCATAGGAGGCATACACTGTCCCACTAAAGCTAGCATCATAGATATCATCATAGCTCAATCCAATCTGCTGGAATGTGGTGGTAGAGGCCAAAGTAAAATTCGGATGGTAATAATGAGTAGAAAGCCCCACATTCAATATATCCCTCCTATGCTCACCAATTCTGCCCAGATTTACCTTGTCCGGATTAGCTAGCGCTAAACTATCAGTCTGCTGATAAATGAAAAATCCACTTGCATCAGATTCATCTATTTGTCCTTTGATATTGAGCGTAAGGTCCCATTGACTCGATGGCAACCATTTCAGAAAAACAGTACCATAAATAGCAGTTTCATCACCTACAGTCGCTCCCTGAGCTTCCGCTTGAGCTAAAATAGTTCCTGTGGTGTCATTGACTAAAAAGCCTTCTCTATCTTGAAAAAGGCCGGTAGCTCCCACAAAGAGTTTGTCTTTGATTAACGGTGATTTGAAGCTGACGGCGTAGCGCTGTAAATCTAAATTGCCAATCGTTGCTTCTCCAAACACTTCTGTTCGGTTGGTCGGTTGCTTCGTTTTGATATTAATGACACCACCCATCGCATTTCGTCCAAACAGAGTGCCCTGGGGTCCTCTCAGTACTTCGATACTTTCTATATCCACAAACTGAAAGCCATTTGCCAGAATATCAAGTTGATTAACACCATCGATATATGTAGCTACCGCAGGATTTTCACTAAATACCGAAATTCCACGTATGCTTTGGACTTGCTGAAACCCCACGCCAATCTCTCCATAGAAGTAATTGGGAATCAACCCATTCAAATCTTCCAACTCCCAGGTTCGCGTTTCTTTCACTTTCTTTGCTGAAAGCGAAGTAACCGCTACCGGAGTTTTTGTAAGCTTCTCTTGCCTGCGCTCAGCACTAACCACCACCTCATCCAGTGTTTGAGTGGTTTCTTGTATGACAATTACTACCTCTTCTGTAACCGGCACAGTCACCTGATGCAATTTCATGGCATATCCAAGACTGCTTATTTCCAGTTCATAGATGCCTTTATATAGGTTAAGAGCAAAGTTTCCCTCCTCATCACTTACCGCACCGACATTGGTATTCAAAGCACGGATTGTGGTGAAAGAAATCGGCTCGCCTTGTGTATTTTTTACTATTCCGTTGATGGTATGTTGGGCACTTACCCAAGTAGACAGCGTAAATCCCAGGAATAGGTATATTGGTCTCATTGTTGTTGATTTTTGGTAATTTAACTAAACGTTAAGGGCAGATGAATCTTCATTTTTGCATAGAATGATTATTATTTTAAAAGCTAAGTTAGCGTTAGTTCCAACTATCTACTATCGAGAATAGAGTTTATATCCTTTTCCGTAGAAATTAAGGGTTTTTTGTCAAGAAAGGGACAAGCGGCTAAACAAGCCATCACAGAGTTAAGCCCATTGATGCAAGATCGATGTCTGATGTGTCAAAGCTCAAAAAGAAGGTATTTTATGGGTTTCTTAGCTATCCATAACTCATTACAATTAATCCGACTCTTTTGTTTTGATTTTCTCAGAAAGCAATCGCATATTGAAGTCGTCTTGTATTTGAATAAAAGAATAAACAATAGATTGTTTCGCCCCCATTTTTCTCTTCTCCATATCTGCTGTGTAACCTAGATTCAGTCTTTTAAGGTTTTTTCTTTTTGTGAATAGAAGTATTTCGTACAATATGCAATTATAGATTCGATATTCCTTTTGATAAGCGTAATCCATTCCCAGAATAGCTCCATTCGCTGTTGTTCCATTTAGATGAATCATACAAAATGCTACTGGCTTTTGCTCATAGTCGGTTAATACAAAATCTTTCTTGGGGAAAAACTCAATGATTTTCCAATTCTTATCTTTTGCAATTCGATGGAATAGATTGATGGGTAGGTCGAACGTGTTAATGGATAGATTTTTCCTCTTAACATTTAAGTATAGTTCGTACCAAAGTTCAATTTCTGATGCCAAAGCGGAGTTATTTTCCCGGATTTTAAATTTATGATAATTGCGGTCGATGTTTTTTCGAAAGTGTCTTCTGTTGTTTTTGGATAGTAATTGCACAAACTCAGATGTGTCATGCCAATCAAAATTGTCAATATAATTGTTGTTCGGCAATTTGTATTTAACAAAACCATTATCTAAAAATACTTTTTCTAGTTCTGCGGTTGGCTGCTCAAAGTCCCTTATAATTAATTGATTGATTTTTTTGTCTAATTGTTTCTTTGAAATCCATTCTAGCAATTGATTAAGTGCTTCACTCCATAAGGGGTGATTTTGATCCAAATACATTTGTTCACCATCAGTCATTGGCGTTCCCACCGAGAGTATTTGGGATGTTAAGTAATAGGGGTCAAGTTGTCTGATTTTCTCTATTTCATAGGAAATTTCTTTCTCATACATCATGTCGTCTTTGCAAAGACTGAGGCATAAAAATGTAGCTAGTATAATTTTTTGCTGATTGTCTTTTATGATGATGTATTCAAAATCATAGTTGTTTTCCTGCTTAGGATTTTTGCTAAAAGATTTTTCTAATAATAAAAGTGCTTCGTGGTTGATTATTCCTTTTGAATCAAATAATTCATTCCAGGATTGCCTGTCTACTTCTACTATACTTTCATAGTGACAAAAAGTAAGCTCTTTATTATTTGATTCTGTTTTACTATTTAACTGATGTTTGAGATTTCTCTTGAATGCCTTATATATGTTGTCGTAGCTAAAATTTTTTTCTATGATCACGGCATCTAGTATTTCTTTTAGATCTAAAAGCATTGATTTAATTTGCTTTTTACTATGTAGGCGGGTTATAGTAAATCTTATGCCGGTATTTTTCAGTGGTACGGCAGGATAAATACCTATGTTGACATAATATCCTTTGTTCATAAGACGCTCAATAACAGCATATCCAATTTTGGGCAAACTAACCCCTATAAAAAATACCGGCGATTCACCTAAAGAAATACACGGCAATCCTATCTCTTTTATTAAGCTGGAGGTATATTTTATGTTATCGAATAATTTTTGTTGGTACGATTGAATTTCTCCGTTTAAGTGGATTCTTGCACTTGCAATGGCCGTTCCAAGGTTCGCCGGTTGTAAGGGACCAGAAAAAATTAAAGGACCTCCGCAGTTTCGTACTCTTTTTTCCGTGCTTTTATCCGGAAAAATCAAAACTCCTCCTCCAGCGGCAAAAGACTTCGCTAATGAAGCTACAACCACCATTCTTTCATGTAAACCTATTCGACTAAGCACATAACCTTCCCCTTTTTTACCGCACCAACTCATGCCATGCGCATCATCTATATAAGCATGAAATTGCGGGTATTTAATCAAAAGATTTTCAATATCTTCCAAAGGACATGAATCTCCATACATAGAATAAATGCCATCAGCCATATACCAAATATTTTTATACTTGCTTTTAAGCTGGCTGACTTTAGCATCCAAATCATCCATTTTATTATGCCTCAGTAACTCTACATGAATATTTCGCGGTTTTAATAACGATACTGCCGTAGAGATTGAATTATGAGCTTGATGATCTATAATCACCGCATCCTGATCGCTTACCAGGATAGGAATAGCCGCAATATGTCCAAGAGTTGTGGTAGGTGTGACTATACAATTTGCTTCAAATATTTCACAAAATAATTGTTCTAATTCGTGATATAAACCAAGCGATATGTATGAACGTGAAGAAGAAAATTGAGTCCCAAATTTTCGTATGGCTTCAATGGCGCCATTTTTAAGTCTTTCGTCAAATTCTAAACCTAAATAACTGCAAGACCCAAAATTGATTACTTCTTTATTGTTTACTTTAATTCGGTTGCCCTGAATATTATCCTGAGACGTAAATGTTTGAACAATCTCATGGGATTTAGCACTTTCTATAATCCCGTACATAGATTCTATTGCCGCATCAAATTTATTCATGAATGTGTTTTAATATGACGGAGAACACCTTGCTAAAGACGTATGATATCTGATATAACATATTGTTTATTGATTTTATTAAAAGTAACAGGCTCAAGCTATATTAAGCAGGATATCAATTATCATAAGGATACACCTTGATTGTGGTAGTTGGCAGAACGACGAAAAGGTTCATTCTGGCATAAATAAGGATCAATTGAACATAAGTTTATATACATAAGATAAAGTAGACTAGAGCAATCCGATATTATTTATCGTCAATTTATAAAGACCATTACCCCTAAGCTAACACAGCTTTTAGCTAGTGACCATGTTTCAAACAAAATCAATCTCCATCATTCCTTTTCAACTTTCATCATCTATCGCACCACGCCATTTCCCGTGTTCTGGTTGATAGACAAAGCGATCCTTAACAGGATGCATATGGATATATGCTACTTTTTGATCCATTACTTTAACACTCCACAGTTTCTATTTTATTAGTGCTGCTGCGAAAACGGTCTGCCTTTCAAATTGTTAGTTTTCTTACCTGTTCGCTCTCGTATCCACTTTTTGCTCCTTACTGAAGGTTGTCTGGTATCAACCACTGCATCTCTTTTGATGTAAGCCTTCAAATCCCTGAGCAAATCATCTGGATTGTCTGCTTGGCGCTAAAAATTAAATGAATAGAATCAGGCATGATATCATAAGCATAAATTTCCATCCTCTTTTCTTTTCTACAAAAGCTTAGACTTTCAATATTAGTAGAAAAATATCCATCCTTTACCAACACATCCTTCCAATATATCGTGGCAAAACGGATGAGGTGAAGACCTTCTTTATGGTAGAATTTATACTTTCTGCTCACACATTAAATATGATTGAAGTAGGCACTTAGTAAATAGTCAAGTTTTTGGAGTAGACCGGGCTATGAGCTACCATTCTATCCATCAGACGGTCAAGTAGTTTACCCTTCATCAGATGTCGGTTAAATCGGTAACAATACCCGTCTAGATAGGGCTTGCTGAGAAAGTCACAGGTGTATCAGATACTAGGCAGCAAGGTGAAGATGTGTATACTTATACTTCGATCCGCAGCGAACGACGTAGCTGATGTACCTGTGACTAGTTGAAAAATCTCGAAATCGAGATTTTTCAGTGCACCGAAAATGGAAGCATCTGCTCGAAAACCTTGCACCTATTGAAAAAGAAATTTACTAAACAGTATCTTTTGACCACATAAACGTGTTTTTTGAAT
>JBCDKO010000032.1:0-30768 GCA_038746525.1 Bacteroidota bacterium | reverse complement strand
CTAGGGCCTGCTGAGAAACGTTTTTTCAATTCAAAAAACACGTTTATGTGGTCAAAAGATACTGTTTAGTAAATTTCTTTTTCAATAGGTGCAAGGTTTTCGAGCAGATGCTTCCATTTTCGGTGCACTGAAAAAGCTCGAAATTGAGATTTTTCAACTAGTCACAGGTACATCAGCTACGTCGTTCGCTGCGGATCGAAGTATAAGCATACATCTTCACCTTGCTGCCTAGTATCTGATACACCTGTGACTTTCCCAGCCAGCCCTAAATAGCTTTACATCATTTATGCTCATTCCCCAAAGTGATTTACCAGATAGGTTACTATTCAGCTATTAAAAGTGTTGATTATAGCTACTTACTGTAAATAAGATCTGTTATTTAGGGCACCTACCTCTAAAAACTCAGTTCAAGAATTTGAGGTAGCGTTTTTTTCTAAGACAAGACGTCAAAAACGGAGTTTTAGCAGCGTTAAATAAGTATTTTGATAACGAAGTATCAAGAAGAAAAATCATCTCAAAAATTGAAAGTGGGTTTTTAGAGGTGCCCTTTATTATCCTTAATTAGTGTCTCTAAGAAAAGACGAAAAACACGCTTACCGACACCTGCAGCATAGTTTTTTAGTAAAAGAATGAATCGAATCTATTTTATACTTTGAAATCGATTTATCAATTTTTTAAAAATATATCTGAATTTTGAATGAATTGAAGGTGAAATTGTGGTTTTATTGCATTCTCATTAAAAGCTCCAAAATAGATTCAATGACTATTGGTACATCGAAATCTAAAAAAAACAAGCTCTATGAGCTAGAGATATCATTTTCTTTCAAAAAACACCGTTTTCTTCGAGACACTAATTAAAATTTAGGTAAAGTAGCTGAATAGTAACCCGGATAGCTAATTAATTTAACTACTAGAATGATTTCTTGGCCCAGTTATCTCTAAGGGTAATCGTACGATTAAAAACCAAATTTTCTGAGGATGAATCTTCATCAACTCGAAAATATCCGATTCGTTCGAACTGCATTTGATCTCCGATCTTAGCGTATTTTAAAGATGGCTCCAAGACCCCTTTTGTATTAATTTCTAAAGAATCGGGGTTCAAATGATTTTTAAAATCATCATTGATAGTCCCCATATTTTCGGTCTTAAAAAGACGATCATACATCCGTATTTCCGCATTGAGTGCATGCGGGACGGAAACCCAACTGAGCGTCCCCTTTATCTTTTTCCCGCTTGTATCCTGTCCGCTTTTTGTATCTGGAAAGTATTCTGCATAAAGTTCTTCAATACTTCCGTTCCCTGCTTTTTTGTAGCCAGTACATTTGATAATGTAGGCAAACTTCAAACGAACCTCTCGATCTGGACCCAAACGATACCATTTTTTAGGACTTGGCGGATCTTCCATAAAATCTCCATGATCTACATATATTTCTCGTGTGAATTGCATTTCTCTGACACCAGCGGATGCATTCTCAGGGTTGTTTACTGCTGATAAAATTTCTGTTTTTTCTTCCGGCCAATTGGTGATAATTACTTTAAGTGGATTCATGATTCCGAAAACCCGATTCGCTTTTTTGTTCAAATCTTCACGAACCGAATGTTCTAAAACAGCCACATCCGTCAGTCCATTTCTTTTGGCTACTCCTATCGTATCTGCGAATTTTCTAATTGATTCCGGAGTAAAACCCCTTCTTTTAATCCCTGAGATGGTAGGCATTCGAGGATCGTCCCATCCCTTTACGTGACCAAGCTCCACCAACTCCCGAAGACTTCTTTTGCTAACAATGGTGTAGCTAAGATTCAGTCTTGCAAATTCGGTCTGTTCTGAAGGATAAATGTCTATTTCTTTAATCAACCATTGGTAAAGTGGTCGATGCACCTCAAACTCCAGTGTACATAGTGAATGCGTGATTTTCTCGATCGAGTCAGATTGACCATGAGCCATATCGTAGGTAGGGTAAATGCACCATTTGTCACCAGTCCTATGATGAGACACATGTTTTATCCTGTAAAGGATTGGGTCTCTCATATGCATATTTGGAGAACTTAAATCGATTTTAGCTCTTAACACTTTTTCTCCGTCCTTAAATTCTCCATCTCTCATCTTTTTAAAAAGCTCGAGATTCTCCTCAACAGGTCTATCCCTGTATGGACTTGGTGTTCCTGGTTGAGTAGGAGTTCCTTTTAGCTCATTAAATTCATCCGCAGGTAGGTCATCCACGTAGGCGGAGCCCTTTTCAATGAGCCTATTTGCATACTCGAATAATTGATCAAAGTAATCAGAAGCATAGTATTCGCGATCTTTCCAATCAAAGCCCAGCCACTTCACATTTTCTTTGATGGAATTGACATATTCTGTTTCCTCTTTTTCCGGATTCGTGTCGTCAAAGCGAAGGTTGCATCGCCCACCATATTTTTCAGCTAGTCCGAAATTAAGACATATAGATTTAGCATGACCAATATGGAGGTATCCATTTGGTTCAGGAGGAAATCGCGTAGTCACCGATTGATGTTTCCCGTTCTTTAGATCTTTCTCTATTATCTGCTCAATGAAATTCAATGATTTTTTTGCTTCCTCCATGCTTGAAAATTAATGCGCAAAAATAGTTGCTCGCTTATCAACTACTTAAGGGCACCTTTAAAAACCCACTTTCAATTTTTGAGATGATCTTTTTTTCTGATACTTCGTTATCAAAATACTCATTTAACGCCGTTAAACTCCGTTTTTGACGCCTTGTCTTAGAAAAAAACGCTACTTCAAATTCTTGAACTGAGTTTTTAGAGGTGCCCTTAATGGATTTTGGAACTTCTGACATTCGTGGTAGTTTCTTATAACCATGAAAATTCAAATAAAGACTAAGGTTAGAGCTAGACTTTCCGATGTAAAAAAAGGCTTTACCGAAAAATTATTCCTAAAGTTAAATCCACCATTTCCACCTGTGAAACTTCATAAATTTGATGGCTGTAGTAAGGGTGATCAGGTAATTTTAGAATTAAACTTTTTTCTTTTTAAGCAGAAGTGGATAAGCGATATTACTGAAGATGGACAAGACAATCAAAGATGGTATTTTGTGGATCAAGGAACAAAGCTTCCTTTTTTTTTAAAAAGCTGGAAACATCATCATGAAGTAAGATCAGTAAATGATCATACAGTAATCTTTGACGATATCACCTTTTCCACCGGCATGTTTTTAACAGATCTGATGATGTACCCTTTACTTCTGGGGCAGTTTATTTATAGAAAGCCTATCTACAAAAATGTTTTCAGTCAAAAATAAGCTGCCAGTATCCAACATCAATCCAACGATTAAACTTATAACCTACCTCTTTGAAGTGAGCAATCTTCTTAAATCCAACTGATTTATGTAGTACAACACTTGCATCGTTGGGCAAAGAAATTCCCCCGATAATTGCATGGTATCTGCGTACTCTCAAATCATTTAGGAGTACATGATAAAGTTTTTTGCCATATCCTCTACCCCAAAAATCTCTTTGTATATAAATGGAAGTTTCCACGGTTTTAGAATAAGCCATTCTTGTATTCCATTGAGTGGCATGGGCGTATCCTACAACTTGTCCCTCATCTTCAAGTATTAACCAGGGTAAATCAAACGTATCTCTGACCTTCTTTATTCGAAGCGTCATTTCTTTTTTATCTAAAGCAGTCATTTCAAATGTAGAGTGAGCGTTGGCTATGTAATGATTATAGATATTAACTACAGAAGATACATCTTTCAAGGTAATAGATCTAACCATAAAATAAATATCATCAATCTCGACAAAATGTTGTGTTCCGATCAATTAAGTTAAGCAAAGTAGTAATTGCATTAATTTTTATATACATCGTTTTAAAGCAGCATTTGAAAAAGCATTTATTTGACTTTTCGAAAGAATATAGGTTTTCGTCGATCATTTGCCGTAATTCAAAGATTTCTTTCAGAAATCAAAAACTCGTCACTTATTTTCGAAGCACATCACTTCAACCATTAAGAATATTTGTTATGCTAAGCTTATTTAAACTTTACAAAAAAAACTCGCTACAAAGAAAGTATCATAGGTTGATGAAAGAAGCTTATGATCTTTCGAAAGTTAATCCCGAAGAAAGCTTGAAAAAACAAAGAGAGGCTCGGGAAATACAGTTGCAAATTATTGCAAATCCTCTTTAAAATCTTATCGCCTGTAGAACGGATTGTATTTTTCAATAAACACTCCTCAAAGTGTAATGAAGGATACTTTCCTTTTGTTATTTTTTCCTTCTTACCTGAAATCTAAGCCTTGATGGTGCATTTTTGTAGTAAGTGCAGTATGAAATGTTTGTAGATGTATTGCTATACCAACAGAGAATGAATATCAATGCCAGAAACATGGAATTTTATCTCGAAATAGCGTAAGGACGTTTTATACAGCCCTTAAAACCAATAGCACAAGTGAAATGAGCATAAAAATTCAAAGGCGATGTATATCAACTATTGGATGAATTGCTTCCTGGATGCGGCTTATCGTGAATTTCAAGTGTGCGATTGAAAATAAAATACATACACATGAAATAAGCATAGACTTAGAATTCTTAGCATACCAAGCCGGGGACGAATAAGTTTATCAGATAAGTTTATGAGAATTTCATGTGTGCAACTGAAAACTGAAAATAGACTATACACACATGAAAAATTATGTTTGCGTTATTTTGCTTTTTCTCTTTTTTGGGTGTGCCTCTAAAAAAGAAAAACCTGTTCAAAAATCTAACAATCAAAATTATAAAACTCCTGCTCACCATATTAAAGCCTTGACAAAGGTTTTTGATGCGCATGGTGGATATGAAAATTGGCATAAAATGAAGACATTATCTTATAACAAAGGAGAAGAAAGAACCATCACAAATCTGCAAGATCGTAAAACAAGACTTGAATCACCCAATCAAACCATTGGTTTTGATGGAAAGAATGTATGGGTATCTCCCGATAGCGTTGATGTAAGTCGAGCAAGATTTTATCATAATCTTTATTTCTATTTCTTTGCTATGCCGTTTGTTGTTGGAGATCCTGGTGCCTTTTACGAAGTGATAGATTCAAAAGAAATAAATGGAAAAATGTATGAAGGTCTTAAGATATCTTATAATGATGGTGTTGGAGATTCTCCAGAAGATAACTACATCATCTGGTCGGATCCTGAAACGGACCAAATGGAGTGGCTGATGTACACAGTGACTTATCGAAGTAAGGAGACAAGCGACAACTATAGATTGATCCGCTATGCTGATTGGAAAGGCTTTAATGGTGTTGTTCTGCCTCAGAGTCTTCAGTGGTATCAATTTAGTAATGATAGTATTGGGGATCTTCGATCCGAAGTGATTTTCGAGAATATTGAATTATCAACTACTGTTCCTGATCCCTCAATATTTGAAATGCCTGAGAATGCGCAGGTGGCTCCCAGGTAGAAATCTCTTTTACCGTTTTATTGTAAGTATAATTTGAAAATTGATGACCTCCTCCTTGAAAATATACCTCTCTCGCTCCTAGATGGCCTGTTTGTGCTTTATGCCAAAAAATAAGATTGAGCTTCTTTATCAGCTTTAGCAAACGAACCGTCAATGGTTCTTCTTCCTTTTTGGAACCCAAAAGCACTTCAGGCTTACTTGCCCTACTAAATGATCGGAACTATTGATTTATACTAAGAGGTATTGAAGTTTCTTGAGGAAAAGACCTCTGATCACCTCTTCTTAACATGAACTTCCTTTGTTTCTCTGCTTTTATGGTTCTTCGTACTTGAATTTCTTTAGCGTGAAAATACAGACCTGATTGTAGCATTCATCTGGAGCTAATAGATTTTATTAATCTTAGTTTCTTTTGTGACAGGCTACTCAAACAATTGTCATAACAGCCGTTTTCTCAGTAAAATGAAGTAATTTCAAACTTTATCAGTGTATATATGTAAAGTATTACATAATGATATGTGATCAACTATAACCTAAAAGCTTACACTTAAAATATTCTTTTAACTTTTAAACAACTTTGTGTCAAATCAAACAAGTATGAGTAGTAGCTTATCAATCATTTTTTCTGTAGCCATTGTTTGGGGATTTTCTCAAGAACGACGAATTGAATTTGAAGAGTATGGTCTTGACAATGGCTTACACGTTATTTTGCATCAAGACAACACTACTCCTATAGTCAATGTATCGGTCTTGTATCATGTTGGAGCGAAAAATGAACCGGAGGGAAGAAAAGGATTTGCCCATTTTTTTGAACATCTGATGTTTGAAGGATCTCCAAATATTGCTCGTGGTGATTTCTTTAAAATAATAGAAAGTGCCGGAGGTAGTTTAAATGCAAATACCACCAATGACCGTACGTTCTATTTCGAGACCTTGCCATCTCACCAATTAGAGCTTGGCTTGTACATGGAGTCCGAAAGAATGCTTCATGCTACTATTGATTCTACGGGTATAGCCACTCAAAAAGAAGTGGTAAAAGAAGAGAAAAGAAGGAACTATGATAATCGTCCTTATGGTTCCATTCTTTCGGAAACATTTTCAAGAGTTTTTAAAGATACCCCTTACGAATGGACTACTATTGGTGATATGGATGATATTGACGCGGCAACAGAAGAAGATTTTAAAAAGTTCTTTGAAACCTTTTATGTTCCAAATAACGCAACTATTGCTATTACCGGAGACATTGACATAAAAGAGACGAAAAAGTTGGTTGAAAAATACTTTGGAGAAATTCCAAAGGGCGCAAAAGAAATTCCAAGGCCTAAAGTGGAAATGAAAGAGTTGGGATTGGTGGAAGCAGAAGTTTTTGATAATATTCAACTACCAGCGGTAATTCATGCGTATCAAATGGCGGAGCAGGGATCAGAAGATTACTACGCGATGCAAATGCTTACTACGCTGCTTTCCGGTGGTCAAAGTTCAAGGTTTCAAAAAGAAATTGTAGATAATCAACAACTTGCTGTAGCAGTCGGCTCTTTTCCAATAGCACTAGAGGATGCAGGTGTTTTTATTGCATATGGGATATTGAACATGGGTAAGACCCCAAAAGATTTGGAGAAGATAATGGACGCTGAGATTGCACGCATCAAGACAGAAGAAATCAGCGATAGTGAATTTCAAAAACTAAGAAATCAAATAGAGAATTCGTTCGTTTCATCCAACAGCACCATGCGTGGTATTGCAGAAAGTCTGGCAGACTATCACGTTTATTTCGGAGATGCCAATCTTATAAACAATGAAATTCAAAGGTATATGGCGGTTACCAAAGAAGATTTGCGAAATGTAGCTAAAAAGTATCTTGACCCAAACAGAAGGGTTGAGCTGACCTATTTGCCCAAATCTGCTCAGCAAAAACCCGAAGAAGAAGAGGTAGAAGACCATTAATAGCACCTAATCCAAAAAGCATAATGAAATCAAAATATATATCCTGTATACTTGTTTTAATAGGCTTATCAGTGGCGGAAGCTCAAGTAGATCGGAGTAAGTTGCCTGAGCCAGGGATACCACGACCCGTTAATATAGGAGAATACAAATCCTTTGAATTAGAGAACGGCTTGAAAGTTTTTGTGATTGAAAACCATAAGCTTCCAAGAGTGAGTTATAATTTAGTTCTTAACAGACAACCGATTTTAGAGGGGGATAAGGTTGGATATCTTTCTATGGTTGGGCAAATGCTTAGAAGAGGCACTGAAAAAAGAACAAAAGAGCAGTTGGATGAAGAGGTAGATTTTATTGGTGCATCTCTCGCTGCTAGCTCTACAAGTGTATTTGCCTCAGGACTCTCCAAATACAATGAAAAGATACTAGAATTAATGACAGATGTTACTTTCAACCCAACTTTCCCTAAAGAAGAACTGGAAAAGATTCGTACGCAGACCATCTCAAATCTTGCGGCTAACAAAGAAGATCCCAGTGCAATTTCATCTAATTTAAGACAAGCTCTTGTTTATGGAAAAGATCATCCATATGGAGAAATCCAAACGGAAGAGACCACTAATAAAATCACTGTTGAAGATTTAAAAACCTATCATGACCAATATTTTAGACCCAACATTGCTTACTTGGCTATTGTAGGAGATGTTGATTTTAAAGAAACACAGAGGCTAATAAAAACGTATTTTGGAAGTTGGGAAAATAAAGCAGTACCGAATCCAACTTATGAAATTCCAGTGTTACCAAAAGATAATATTATCGCTTTAGTGAACAGGTCCGGAGCAGTTCAATCTGCTATTAATATCACTTATCCTGTTGAATTAAAGATTGGATCTGAAGATCAGATTAAGGCAAGGGTGATGAATCAAATACTAGGGGGTTCTGGGTCCGCTAAATTATTTACCAACCTACGGGAAGATAAAGGTTACACCTATGGTAGCTACTCTTCGCTATCTGCGGATGAACTCGTGGGTAGATTCAATGCAAATGTGGAAGTAAGAAATGAAGTAACTGATAGCTCCATTGTTCAAATAATTTACGAAATGGAGCAAATGAAAAAGGGGGAAATCTCAAAAGATGAAATAAGACTAGCCAAAAACTCCATCGCGGGTTCCTTCTCAAGATCATTAGAAAGACCACAAACAGTAGCAAATTTTGCATTAAATCTGGCAAGGTATAATCTTCCTGAGGATTACTATTCCACTTACCTACAAAAAGTACAATCCATTTCTAAAGAAGAGGTTCAAGCGATGGCCAATAAGTACTTGAAAACTAAAAACGCCTACATTATAGTAGTGGGTAAAGCAAATGAGGTAGAAGACAAACTGAGGCCTTTTGGTGAGCTTAAATATTATGATACTTATGGCAACGAAATAGATCCTTCTTTATCGAAAATTCCAGATGGATTAACCGCTCAGAGTGTTTTCCAGAAATACATTGATGTAATTGGTGGAAAGGAAAAAATTGAAGCGATTAAATCTATAAAGATGAAGATGCAAAGCTCCGTAATGGGACAAACAATGGATATGGAGCAGAGCAAACTAGCTCCTAATTTATCGCTAACAGAGGTTAAAATGGGAGGTAATATTATGCAGAAGATCGTATTTGATGGGGAAAAAGGAAAAATGTCCGGAATGCAGGGAACTCAAGAAATTACAGGAGATCAAGCACTTGATATGGCTATCAGTTCGGCAATTGTAGAAGAACTAGCTTATTTGAATAATGGGATAGAAGCTAAGTTATCATCAGTTGAGCAAATAGACGGAAAAGATATATATGGTGTAGAGGTAACATCTCCTTCAGGAAAAACATCCATTCGTTACTACGATTCAGATTCTGGTCTTTTGATAAAAGCATCAAACACACTAGAAACACCTCAAGGCGCCATGACAGTAACCGGAGAATTTGGTGATTACCAGGAATTTGAGGGAGTTCTATTTCCAACCAAAATGACCCAGCCTTTAAATCCACAAATGAAGATGGATATTTCCGTCAGTGAGATTTTGATCAATACGGAAATTTCTGCAGACATTTTTAAAATAGAATAAAGAATAATTTTTATTGGTTGCTGAGGTAAAGATTTATCTATTTTTGCGTTCTTTTAGTTAGAATCAATATGTTATGAAAAGAACATTTCAACCTTCGGTTAGAAAAAAAGTAAATAAACACGGATTTAGAAAAAGGATGGAAAGTGTTAGTGGAAGAGATGTACTTGCCCGAAGAAGGGCTAAAGGCCGTAAAAGACTCACCGTATCGGACGAACTTCATAAAAAATAGCCTAGGCCAGATGTGCCAGTCGAGATATAGCTTTTCAAAAAAAGAAAGGCTTTCAGGAAAGAAAAAAATTGAGGAACTGTTCAAAATAGGTTCCTTTTTTTATTTGCCTACTTTTCAGGTTCGCTATTTCAGATCCAAAGATGAGGTTAATTACCATGAGGTATTAATATCTGTTCCTAAAAAGAATTTCAAAAGAGCGGTTGACAGAAATCTATTGAAGAGAAGAATCAGGGAAGCTTACCGGCTAAACAAATACCGAATCGAAAATATTAAACCGCTTTCCATTGGATTCGTGTATATTTCAAAACAGATTTTAACCTTTCAGGAAATTCAAGATCAACTAGTCTTGTGTCTCCAGCGTTTGAAATAAAGAAAAACACTATGATAAAAAAACTAAAAGTCTTAATTCCATCTTTGTTCATTGTTTCTCTAATTGTTGCAGCTTCCAAGCCTTACGCAGATAGGTATTTCGAGATTCTAAAAAATCTCGACATTTTCGCCACACTATTTAAGGAAGTCAACACTCATTATGTGGATGAAATAAACCCTACCATCTTAATGAAAGAAGGCATCGATGAGATGCTTCAAACTTTAGATCCCTACACAAATTACATTGCTGCTGATGATATTGAATCGTATCGAATTATGACTACCGGAGAATACTCCGGAATAGGTGCGATCGTGGAACGAATGGATGGAGTAAGTACCGTAGTTATGCCATATGAAGGTTTTGCAGCCTACGAAGCGGGCCTCAAAGCAGGTGATGAGATCCATGCCATCGATGGCATACCATTAGAAGGAAAGACACAAGAAGAGGTTCGTTACCTCATGAAAGGGCAATCCAACTCTGAGATTACTTTGACGGTAAAAAGGCATGGCCAATCAAAAATGTTTGAAGTTAAAGTGAAACGAGAAAAAATCGCGGTAGATAGTGTGCCTTATACAGGGATGTTGACCGATGATATTGGTTATGTAAGACTGACAAGTTTTACGCAAAATGTGGGTAGATCTATTGGAATCAAAGTTTTAGATCTACTAGAGCAAGGAGCTAAGAGTATTATCCTGGATCTCCGTGGAAACCCTGGGGGACTCTTGCATGAGGCGGTGAATGTCTCCAATGTATTTATAGAAAAAGGAAGAAAAATAGTCACACAAAAAGGGAAAGTAAGAGCCAATGACTGGACGTACAATACATTGAATGATCCTGTAGATCCTAACCTTCCTGTGGTTGTCTTAACAGATAATGGTAGTGCTTCTGCTTCAGAGATTGTATCTGGTGTGATGCAAGACTATGACCGAGGTGTTTTGGTGGGTAGGAAGACATTTGGCAAGGGGTTAGTACAAATTGAACGACCTCTCTCATACGATGCGGTAGTAAAAATTACTACAGCAAAATACTATACTCCAACTGGAAGGTGTATTCAAGCGATAGATTATAGCAATAGAAATGAAGATGGGAGTGTTGGGAAAATACCTGACTCTTTAAAGAATGAATTTAGAACACTTAATGGAAGAAAAGTTTTTGATGGTGGAGGGATTGATCCAGATGTTGAGGTAGATGCACTGGAATATGCACCGATAACAAAAAGCCTTCTCATTAACAATTTGATCTTTCACTATGCAACAGAGTACTATTACCAAAATGAAGACCTGAGCCCTTTGAAACCAACTGATGTTCGTTTAAAAGATGATGACTATAAGGTATTCTTAGACTGGCTTTCAAATAAGGAATTTGACTACGTAACGAAAGTAGAAATGAGAACTGAGCAGTTAATTAATACGGCTAAATCAGAAAAAAAGTACGATCAGCTTAAGAAATATTTGGATAATCTGGAAAAAGCATCAAAACACAATAAAAATGAGGATCTGATAACTTTTAAGGAAGAAATTTTAATGTTGCTGGAACAAGAAATTGCGGGACGTTATTTTTACGAAAGAGGAATCATAGAATCTACTTTTGGCAAAGATCCGGATGTACAAACTGCCGTTGAAATTCTAAACGACAAAGAGCGGTACAAAGCTATTTTAAAGCATCATTGATGTGGCATTCATTCTGAGTATTGAGACTTCCACAGATGTTTGTTCGGTGGCACTTCATAAGAAAGGATTACTCATTTCCAACCAACTTCATAAAATAGATAAATCTCATTCATCATTGCTTCCGACTATTGCATTGGAGATATGTAAGGAAGCAAATGTCATTTTGAAGGAGGTAGAAGCTATAGCAGTTTCAGAAGGTCCGGGAAGTTATACTGGATTACGAATTGGTGTGTCAACGGCTAAAGGATTCGCTTATACGTTAGGTATTCCTGTCATTGCAGTTCCTACGATTGATATCATGCTAGAAGCTGTTAGAGGAAAGTTTCAAGGAAAGCACCTCCTTTGCGTCATGATGGATGCAAGAAGAATGGAGGTATATGCTAAAATGGAAAATCAAGATGGAAAGGAAATTTGGCCGCTTCAAGCAAAGGTTTTGAGTCAGGATTCATTTGCTGATTTTAAAGAAACTATCTATTTGTTTGGGAACGGAATGCCGAAATTTAGAGAAATAGTTGCTCAGGAAAATCTGATTTTTATTGATGAGATTTATCCAGACGCTGTGAATATGGGAAGTATCGCTGACCTGAAATATCAGGCTAAAATCTTTGAGGATGTTGCCTACTTTGAGCCGAACTACCTAAAAGAATGGCAAACTACAACGCCAAAAAAGAAGTTGATTTAATATGGAAGAAATTGTTAATAGAGTAGCAAAAAGTCCTTTACTTTCAGTGGATTTGGAAGAATATCTTGATGGTGGAGAGAAGGTGATTTTTGACCTGAAAGATATTTTGTATCAAGGAATGATACTCAGAGAAAAGGATTTAAGAACCTTTATAAAAAACTGTGACTGGTCAGAATACTCAGGAAAGAATGTTGGGCTATGCTGTTCTGTAGATGCGATCATTCCTACTTGGGCGTACATGTTATTGGTTTCAAAGCTGAAAGATCACGCAAATGTGGTAGTTTACGGCGATGAAGACGCAATTGAGAAGGCAATGATCGTAAAAGCAGTAGAAAAATGCATGAAGGAAAATGATTTCGATGAGAAGAAGGTTGTCATAAAAGGTTGTGACACTATCCAAAACAGAGAGTATGCATACACACTTATAACCGAAAAGCTATTATCAAAAGTGAATAGTTTAATGTATGGTGAACCCTGTAGCACTGTTCCTATTTTTAAACGAAAAAAATAATACTTGAATAGTCCAGGACTCGAATCCCACCAAGTACGATAGTCAGTACCTAGTATCACTAAGAAAAAACAAAAAACATGCTATTGATGCTTATAGCGTAGTTTTTAGCGAAAGACCCAATTGAATCGATTTTATCTTTTAGAATCGTTTTATCAATTTTTCAAAAATTCATTTGACTTTTGGATGAATCGAAAGTGAACCTGTGGTTTTATTGCGTTTCATTAGAACCTTTCAAATAGATTCGATAACTAGTGTCTGTAAGAAAAGACGACGAAACACTCCCCTAACACCTACAGCATGATTTTTTACCAAAAGAATGAATCGAATATATTTTATACTTTAGAATCAATTTCTCAAAAATTCATCTGTGGTTTGAACGAATTGAAGGTAAATCCGTGGTTTTATTGCGTTTTCATTAAATATCAAAAATAGATTCAACAACTTATTTGTACATCGAAATCTTAAAAAAACATCCTCTATGAGCTAAAAACATTGTTTTCTTTAAAAGATACTGTTTTCTTAGAGATACTACCTACAGATTAAACCTACTCCGGAAGGACAAACTTAGGTTGAGACAATAGATACGCTGTGACTCAAATCAAAAGATTAAAATAAAATTGTTGGATGCACCTTATATCATCAATTAAGAAAGTACTCATGATTCAATGTAAAAAATTACAACTTCCAATCGGTGATCCATCAGGGGCTTTGATGGCACTAGGTAATTCAAATTTATCTGGCTCTTCAAGGAATCGTTCGATATGATCCGCTACATATTGATAATAAATTCCATCGTTGTTGGTTGGTTGCGATGTTCTTTTCGATGCAAAAACCTGGATATTTTTTATGGAAGCCATAGCCTTTGCTTTTACCTCTCCGTATGCCCGATTACTGGTAGCCAGCTTCATTAGGTGACTGAGCATCTCCATTTCCACAACTCTTTGCAAGGTTCTATCCAGTTTGTCTGAAGAGGGATTCATCCAAACTATACTAGTTATTTTTTCCAAAACTTGGTCAACCCCCGGCTGGTCTGCATTTCTCACTTTAAAAGACAGTAACCGATTGAAACGATCTGCATTGAAAATGAAGCTAAAAGGCACGCTAGAAGCTGTTTCTGCTGCTGCAAGGTAATCGAATGCAGGTCCTGTTTTCGATTGGAAGATTTCTCTGGAACGAGGATAACCAAAAGCCCTTGGTGGAATTTGATCTAACAATGATTCTGATAATTTGAGTTGATTGGGATGTACTGTATTTAATAATGCTTCCAGAGCAGCCATTTGTTCAGATGATGAAAGCATTTCTGTTACTACCTCATCGCCCCCTCTTAAAGCGTAGCTGTAATTCATTCCCCCAATAAGTTTGGAGGTGGCATCTACTTGATACCGATGGAACAAATACATAGGCACTAATACTTCCTCAATACTGCTCATTGGCATATTATTGCGAATTGCTTTTTCAGAAAAGTCATCCAAAACCTTCCTCCTGATTTTCATCATTCGGTTAAGTTCAACTGCTGCGCTGGTTCCATTGTCCCAAAGATGAGCTTCTGCATGAAGCCCACTCACTGGCCTAGCATCCTGATCAGTGATATACTTCAGCCCGTTGGCAAAAGCATCGTTAAGAATGTTGTCAAGTTCGGCTTGATCTTCACCTGTGGAAAAATCGCTGTATCCATATCTTATAGTGACCTTATCCCATTCTCCTATTTTGTCATCGTAAGCTTCGCTCAAATCAATTGTTCCATTTTCATCTAGTTGAACATAAGGATGAGGATAGTCCATTACGGAGGCTCTATTGTTGACGCTAGCAGAATAATTATGCACTAAACCAAGCGTATGTCCGACCTCATGAGCTGAAAGCTGTCGTAATCTTGCGAGGGCCATTTCGGTCATTTCATTGGGTTGCTCATCACCGTTTTCATAAGGTTGAAGAAGGCCCGTTGCAATTAAAAAATCTTGCCGAACTCTTAAAGATCCCAGGGTCACATGTCCTTTGATCATCTCGCCCGTCCTCGGATCGGCAACGCCGCTGCCATAGCTCCATCCTCTAGTGGACCTATGTACCCATTGAATGACATTGTAGCGCACATCTAGCGGATGAGCATCTTCAGGTAAAAGTTTTACTTGAAAAGCATTTTTATACCCAGCCGCTTCAAAAGCCTGGTTCCACCAACTAGCTCCTTCAATAAGCGCTGATCGGATGGGCTCAGGTGCGCCACGATCCAAATAGTAAACGATAGGTTCTACCGGCTCACTTATTGCTGCATCCGGATCTTTCTTTTTGAGTCGGTGACGAACAATAAATCGCTTAACGAGCGGCTCATCTATTGGTGCCGCGTAATCTTGGTACGAAATGTTGAAGAAACCACATCTAGGATCAAAAACTCTGGGTACATAATCATCATCCGGCAGCTCAATGAATGAATGATGCGTCCGTACTGTCACTGCATTGGGGGTTGGAGTCACCGACCTTAACCATTGGCCTTTTGCATCTCCTTTAAACGTCAATAATGCCTCAAACTCTGTATTCTTAGGAAAATTAAACGTTCCTTCCGTGTAGATAGCAGACCGTGATTTGTCTATACTATAGCTTCCTTGATTAGATCTTCTCAATCTTGCACTTACTCCATGCGAATCACGCAGTAACCAGTCTGTCATATCGATTAAAAAAGTGTTGTCGTTTTTACTTTTAATTTCCCAACCTCCTAGTATAGAGCTTGCGAATGCTTCTGCTACGGATTGTACTTCATCTTGATTTTCACTGACAGCACGGTAATCATAATTCGGTTGAATGAGTAGAAGCTTATTTCCGTGCTTTTCGAATTTCACAACCCGCTCATCGTCTAATTGGCCCCTGTCCAGTCCAATATCATTTGAACCAATACCCGCAGCCAAAGAGTTTACATACAAGAATTCTTGGTCAGGCTTATCGACTTCCAGCAGAATTTTCCCTGCCTCTTCGTCATAGTAAAAATTAAAATACCCCTCCTGCTTTTGCATTCCGGCAGTGAAAGTCTCAATACTATTTTTTGAGGACGAACTGACATTTGATGCGACCTGTTGATCTGCCTTACAGGATAGGATAAAGATGAGTAGAATAGGAATTAGATTTTTCATTGAAGGTTTTAGTTTTAGATTCCTTAAATATAAACATTGGAAAGCCTATATTTTATAGCAATCGTGCCACCAAAAAATATTCAACGTGAAATCACTTTGCTAAAACAAGAGATTGCTAAAAAGTATGGAAGTAAACACGCTTTGAAATCACCTCCACATATCACATTACATATGCCCTTTAGGTGGAAAGATAAGAAGTTGGATCAACTTACACATGCCATTAAAAACTTAAATACACAACTAGTTCCATTTAGATTGGCGCTAAAAGATTTTAATTACTTCGAACCTCATGTAGTCTACATTGATGTGGTAAAGAACCTCACACTAGAGGAATTACAAAAGAAGATATTAAATGAGTGCAGAAAAAAACTTAAGCTCAACAATGCCAACTACAAAAACCAACCTTTTCATCCTCATGTGACAATTGGCTTTCGAGACTTAAAAAAGCAGATGTTTTACACGGCGAAAGAGGAATTTGAGAAGAGAGCTTATAGTGGTGAGTTTCGAGTAAAGAGAATTGAGCTATTGAAACATGATGGTAAAAGGTGGAATGTGCTTGGAATTTCTTAGGATTGTGGGATGAAGAATGTAGTGCTATTGACATTGCTAATTAATTCGATCCAAACATATTCTCAAGAATATGATTCAATTGCTTCCGATGGAGAAAAGTTTATCAAAGTTGAAGAATCTGCGCAATTTCCCGGAGGACTTAATGAATGGACGAAATATTTAAAGAAAAATTTGAAATATCCGAAGGAGGCAAGAAGAAATAATATAACGGGAAGAGTATTTTTAAAATTTGTTGTTGATGAGGAAGGAAGCGTTACAAACATTAAAGTGTTGAGAAGTCTTGGTTATGGTTGTGATAAAGAGGCCATAAGATTATTATCTGAAACACCGAAGTGGATTCCAGCTAAAGCCAATAACAAACCTGTGAGACAAAAAATGCTTCAAAATCTATTGTTTAGACCTCATTAAGAATTACTAAAAATTATAGTAATTTTAAATTATGCGACACGCAGGATCTGCAGACTTACCACTACATAATGGACATGTTCCCAAATGGCTTGCTGAACGAATGGCTGAGCTCGGGGGGGCAATAATCGAGGCGATTTTAATTGAATTTGGCAAAAAAGCATTCATTCAGCGGATGAGTGATCCAGCCTGGTTTCAGTCATTGGGTTGTGTTTTAGGAATGGACTGGCATAGCTCCGGCATCACTACCTCAGTGATGGGTGCTTTAAAGTCTGCCATCAATCCGAGAGCCAAAGAAATGGGAATTTACATCTGCGGAGGAAGAGGGAAACATAGTCGGAAAACACCCGAAGAGTTATTAAATGTTGCTGATCAAACCGGACTGGATGGATATTCTTTAGTAAAAAGTAGCCGGTTAGTTGCAAAAGTTGACAACACTGCGATTCAAGATGGTTTTCAGATATACCTTCATTCTTTCGTGCTTTCAGATGAGGGTGATTGGTCAGTAGTACAGCAGGGCATGAATGGTATTTCTGGTTATGCGCGTAGATATCATTGGTCTTCGATCAATCTGGAAAGTTATGTGAATGAGCCTCATGAGTTCATTTACGGAAGAAATCAAGGTCAAATCGTAAACCTGACTCATGCAAAAGCCCGGGAGACAAGACAATCCATTATAGCAGTTGGAAAAGAAAACCCTGAAATAATGCTTAAGGAGATCAGAAAAATTAAGCTCCCGCAACATCATAGCGTAAAACAAAAAGATGTAGATCTAAAACGACTTGGAGCCGTTTTAGCAGTTGCGAATGAGTTGCCTTCTGATCAGTTTGAAGACCTGCTTTTAATTCAAGGACTAGGGCCAAGGACACTTCAGTCACTAGCGTTGGTAAGTGAAATAATCTATGGCACTCCATCACGGTTCAAAGATCCGGCACGATTTTCTTTTGCACATGGAGGCAAAGATGGTCATCCTTTTCCCGTTCCAACGAACGTGTATGATGAAAGCATTTTGGTTTTAAAGCAAGCTATAGGAAAAGCAAAGCTTGGGCATTCGGAAAAATTAAAAGCCTTGAATGCGCTAACGACAGCCTCTCAATGTATGGAAAAAAACTTTAAGCCAAATGGCAACCTGGATGACTTCATTCAAAATGAAAGAAATGAGTCATGGAGGTATGGAGGTAGAACGGTTAAGGAATTTGCGAAAAAACCCAAATTGATTCAAGGTTCTTTGTTTTGAATGAAATTCATAGATCAGTTAATAAAAGTTACTTAAGGGCACCTCTAGAAACTCAGTTCAAGAATTTGAAGTAACGTTTTTTCCTGAGACAAGACGTTAAAAACGGAGTTTAGCAGCGTTAGATAAGTATTTTGATAATGAAGTATCAGGAAAAAAAGATCATCTCAAAAATTGAGAGTGCGTTTTAGAGGTGCTCTTAATAAATCATTTTCTAATCAAAATCCGGTAACCGGTTCTCAGGATAATCCAAGGAATTCAATCCCCAACCGCAAAACGATCAGTGGCAACATGACCTTTGGAATTAAATACTTTTTTACAAATACATTGTGCTCTTTTATTACATATCTGTTTATTGACCTACATTAACTTGTTATCGAAAATTAGAAATCGCTAACAGCACTCTTTTGTCATCCATTAACAATTGCATCCTCCTTCAATAAGATTGCAGAAACACTTTATTCAGAAGATCTATACTATGATTAAAAAGATTTAGGATTGCATGATTATTGATCCGTTTAAGTAGCTGTTAACTTTTAAGTTTGAGCGAAAGATTCGTTCATGCGAAAATTTTTTTTTCTTGTAAGTTTAATTCTAATTAAGATTTTGTTTGGTCAATCTACTGATTTTCCAATCCATCATCCTGCTTATCAGATCCTGGAATTAGAAGAGATCACTTCTGATAAAAGCTTTACTTCTGCTATCAAGCCTTATTCCAGATCCTCAGTTTTTGATTTTCTGAGCAGTCCTGAAAGTAGTTATTTAAACAAGGAGCTAAGAAGATATACGTCTGATTCTATCAGATCTAAGAAACCGATTCTAAATAAATTATACCAGTATCCAGCCGACTTTTATTACTATCAAGATAAAATATTGCAGATACATATAAATCCGGTCATTCAATTCTCATTCGGGAGGGCAAACGATGATATAGGTACTACTTTTGTTAATTCGCGCGGAATAGAAATAAGAGGGAACATTGACAGAAAAGTCTCATTTTATACTTTTTTAACTGAGAATCAAGCCAGGTATCCTGAATATATAAACACAATTCGGGATAGCACGTTGGTCATCCCTTACGAAGGATTCTGGAAGCAATACAATGATACAGGAGTCGATTTCTTTCGAGCTCAAGGATATATTGATTTTGGGCTAAGCAAGAGTATTTCAGCACAACTGGGATATGGAAAACACTTCGTAGGAAATGGATTTAGATCCATTATTCTTTCCAATTACGCGAATAACTATCCTTACCTCCGTCTCAACACTCATACTAAAATCTTCGATTACACGAATATATATGCTCAACTTATAGGAGATGTTCAAGGAAATGAGGGAGGAACCTTTGGCACATCGGGATTTAGTGAAAAATACATGACATTTCACCATCTTACTATCAAAATCAAACCCAACCTTCATATTGGATTTTTTGAATCAGTGATGTTTGGAGATTCTTCCGATGGGTTTAAAATAGAGTATCTCAACCCAGTTATTTTTTATAGATCCGTAGAGCAGCAAAACGGCAGCGAGGACAATGCTTTCGTCGGATTCGATTTCAAGTGGAATATTCAAAAAAGATATTCCTTTTATGGTCAATTGCTAATCGACGAAATGGTTGTAAGTGAAGTTTTTGCAGGGGATGGCTGGTGGGGCAATAAGCAAGGATTCCAGCTAGGTTTCAAGTACGCGAATGCTTTAAGTGTGCACAATTTGTTGCTTCAGGCAGAAATCAATCGGGTGAGACCTTATACCTATGCGCATGAAGATGGATTTACAAGTTATAGTCATTATAACCTTGCACTAGCTCATCCAATAGGTGCAAACTTTACTGAGTATCTGGGTCGTGCTATTTACAGGCTTAATGATAGCTGGAATTTTACCGCTTCATTGATTGCTGCTCAATATGGCAATGATATTGGAGATGAAAACTACGGAAAGGATATCTTAAAAGACTATACTGTAAGACGCCAGAATGCAAACGGTAACAACATGGATTATCAGAATGAGCATCTTCAGGGAAATAAAACCGAATTATTACTGCTTTTTGGACGGGCAACCTTCATGCTAAAACACAATGTATTTATTGACCTCGATGTAACTTTTAGAAGAGAATCGGATGAACGCGGTATGGTAGATTCGAATTCCACTGTTGTTGGCGCTTCATTTAGATGGAATATACCTGCAAGAACCCATTTATTTTAAATCACCTTATCTTATCTCCTGATTCAAGGAGAATTTTTCCAAAGTCTTTATAGTGGGCCGATTGTTTTCCTTTTTCTCACTAGTGTCGTTAAAAAAGTTTCTCTAAAGAGTAAGTATTTTACAAATAATACTATTGAACTAAGTTCATAACAGATATAGCTCTGGTAAGCTGCAAATAAAGAAAATGGATAATTCAGATAAAGCAAGCACTGTAAATCAGCAGATTTCTAAATCTAAATGTGCTCACACGCATGCTAAACCCTATTTTTCATATTTACAAAGTGCCTAAGTTCAATAAGGCTTTTTATGTGTAACCGTCTATCTACTCCTTTTAAAGACCAAAATAAAGAACAATGGTTTTTGAGTTATTGGGAAAGAAGAAACAAAGAGATGCAAATCGGCTGGCTCATCTGGTTTTCATACCAAACTTGACAATGTACCCACGGTCACCTTCGCCCTCGCTACTAATATACATGTCTCCATTCTTGGAAAATGTCAATCCCTCAGGTTGTCCTAAAATTCTCGGATAGATTGGATAGGTTGCTTGAATTTTCCCTCTTCTATCTACCACCAGAATCATTTTTCCTACAGAAGCTAGGATATAATAGTTTTTACTTATCGGATGAAAAGCAATTGCAGAAGGCTTGAACTTGATGCGATCTTTGTCATAATCGTACCCTTTATTGGCTTCCCAAAAAGCGTCTAAATCCTTTTTTCTAATCGTAAAAAGGGGATTTTCATCCAATTTGTTAGAAGAAAGGTCAAACAAGTAAAATGCTCTTCCTTTTATTTCTTCATTGTCCACGCTTCCCTTTTCTTTACACGCTATGATTAGATTATTGCTTATCGGATCATAACCCAGGCCTTCAGTATCATTCTTCTCTCCAAGTTCTGTTTCTATTTTCCAAGCTCTTGATTCTTTAGAAGATGTATAATTCACTTTGAAGAGATCACCGTTACTTCGTAAAATATAAATGTCACTCCCTACTAACTCAACACCTTCAAAATCATCTCCCCGATAGAAATGAATTGAGTGAATAATATCTTGTTCTTCAATACCGTATTCAAAAACTTTTCCAGTTTCGTCATCCACTGCGAGCAAAGTATTATCGAATTTCCAGCTGAGTCCGGAAATTTCCTGAAGTACATATGGAAGATATAATTTCTCTTCAGGAGATTTTAGATCATAGAAAATTTTTTGATCCTCAATCACAAGAAATAAACTATCGGTACGCTGACCAAACCCTGAATTTTCACATGCAGGGAGCACATAAATAATTATCAAAAACAATAAAAGAGGCACAATATCTTTTTTGGTATACATGTTGTTGTCAAAATTGTAAAATGAGAATCGCTAATTTCATTAAATTTCACTTCTACTCCACAAATGACGTTGGTTTGAAAAATGATGTTGATGGAAAATACACTTATTAAAAAAGTAAAAGCTCATGTGATAACGTTGCTCTCTGAGCAGTTATCGACTGATATAACCTATCATTCAATTAATCATACGCAAGATGTAGTTAGAGCTTCTAATGAGATTGCAGAAAAACAAAAATTTTCAGAAGAAGAAATAGAAATTCTCAATATTGCAGCATGGTTTCATGATGTAGGCTACATAAAAGGTAGTCAAAACCATGAAGATCGTAGCGCAGTAATTGCAGGAGAATATCTTGAAAAAAGAAATTATCCTGAAGAAAAAATCAAACAGGTGAAGGGTTGTATCCTGGCTACTAAGATGCCTCAAAAACCAAAGAATGCTTTACAGAAAACAATTTGTGATGCAGACCTAATGCATTTAGCGAGCGAAGATTATTTCAAAAAAGCAGACCTTTTGCATAATGAGATTGAAAAGACTAAACTTTGCAAGATACCAGAGAATGAATGGTTGAAAATGAATCAGGAATTCTTAACGGGTCATTGTTTTTTCACTGAATACGCTCAGAAAACCTACTATTCTGCGGTCCAAGAAAACCTAAGAAAGGTCCGAGAGCGATTAAAACCATGGCAGAAGACGAAAAAGTAGAACAGCTTCAGCAGAAAATATCAAAACTCAAGCAAAAAATAAAGGAGGCAAAGGAGCTCACGCCGACACGAGGTATTGAGACCATGTTTAGAACCACCTCTAAAAATCACATGGAGCTTAGCGCTATTGCAGATAACAAGGCAAACATTATGATCTCGATCAATTCGATCATTCTTTCTGTCATGATTTCTGTTTTGATCAGAAAATTAGAGGAATATCCGCATATGACCATTCCTGCTATATTGCTTACTCTTGTTTGCCTTACTACTATCGTCTTTGCAGTCTTGGCGACGCTTCCCAACATATCTAGTGGAAAGTTTGATCGGTTGGATATCGTTAACAAAAAAACCAACCTTCTTTTTTTTGGTAATTTTCACAAGATGTCGCTGAAAGAGTACGAATGGGGAATGAAAGAAATGCTACAGGATGCAGACTACCTTTATGGAAGTATGATTAAGGATATTTATTTTCTTGGCATCGTCTTAGGTAAAAAATATCGGCTCCTAAGGGTTAGCTATACCATTTTTATGTTTGGGTTTGTGTTGTCCATTCTTGGATTTATTATTGCTGAGCTTTTCTTCAAATCTCCTTATCCATATTGACCCTTTAAAAATTGATAAGTAGCCATTTGGGCTCTTACCTGGTATTCTTTTTTGGCTCTTTTATTTGCCAATTTTGTATTTATCCACACGCCTTTCTGATCATCTTGCCATTGAAATTTTAATATGGTAAGGATATCCTGTTTCATATCATCATCATAAATAGGGAAACAGACTTCAATTCTTCTGTGAAGGTTACGATTCATCCAGTCCGCGGATCCTAGATACATTTCTGGCTGCCCATCATTGAAAAAGTAAAATACTCGGGCGTGCTCTAGGTATCGATCTACTATCCGTTTGATCTTGATCGGTTTTTGGGGAACCATACAGCATATACTTCTCACAATCAATTTTAAATCTACTCCCTTATTACTTGATTCATAAAGTTTGCCTATAAGCTCTCGTTCTTGTAAGTTGTTCACTTTAACGATTATGCTTGCTTTTTTTCCCGCCTCAGCGTGCCTGATTTCTCTGTCTATCAATGAGCTAAACTTCTCGAATGCTCCAAATTGTGAGACAATTAGATGATTAAATTCCGGCGGAGTGTATCGGGTAAGCAAATGTAGAAATACACGAGAAAGCTCCTGAGTGATAGCGGCATTCGTAGATAAAAGACCCAAGTCTGCATATGTTTCCGAGGTTTTCTCGTTTAGATTACCCGTTCCGAAAAATCCATACATGATGTTCTGTTTCTTCACCAACGCTACTTTTGCGTGAACTTTTAATCCTGGAAGGCTAAAGATGATTTTAGCGCCCGCTTCCCTTAGCCTTTCAGCCCATTCTAGGTTATTTTTCTCGTCGAACCGTGCCTTTACCTCCATAAAGACGGATACCTTCTTCCCATTCTTGGCGGCATTGATCCGTGCTTCTCCTATGATTGACTTTTTGGCTATTCTGTAAAAAGTTACATTGATTTCTTCTACTTCAGGATCGATGGCAGCTTCGTTAAAAAATTGTAGAATGTAATCATAAGAATGATAGGGAAAATAAAGTAAGATTTCTTTTTCCTCGATTTTTTTTAGAATAGAACGAGACTCTTGTAACTCCTTGACCACAATTGGCGGCAGCGAAGTATAAGTTAGCGAAGTATCTGCAGTGGTAATCTCAAAAAGATCATTCAGATTGTGATATCGGCCCCCTGGAGTATTGTCATCTAGTTGCAAGTCAAGTTTTTCTGTAAGAAGATCCAGAAGCATGGAACTCATTTTAGCGTCAAAAAGAAATCTTGATGGAGCCCCAAGATTTCTCTTTTGTATTTGCTTCTCAATCTTTTTAATAAGATTGCCTACATATTCGTCATCGATTTGAAGGTCTGCATCTCTATTCAACTTTATGGCCAGACATTCTTCCACATCTTCATTTGGAAAAACAATATCCAGATGGAGACGAATGATATCATCTAGAAAAATAAAGTAGGTAGAAGATTCGTGTCGTTTTTTAAAGAAACGACCTAGGCTCTCAGAGGGAATGTTTACAATTTTAGTATCACCAGATCTTAACTTAATTACATGATAAATAGCTTGATTGTTTAGGAATAGCTCTTTCGTTTTACCAGTATCAATGATCGCCAAACGGCCCAAAACCTTCGTCTTGAAAAAATGAAGGAGGTCTAACTTGAAATCTGAGGGAATCTCTGAAAGACTGGTGCAGATAAAAATCCCTTTTTTCTTAAGTTCTTTAATGATTTCCCTAAACGTTGCTCCATAAACTTCAAGTTGCTCCTTTACTTCTTGATGAATCTCTTTGAGAAGTTCTTTTGGTTCAAACTCAATATGCTTGTTAATTTTCTTTTTATCCATTTTCACCAGGTTCCTGATGTTAGCGACTCTTACTCTAAAGAATTCATCAAGATTAGAGGAATAAATAGCAATGAATTTTAGTCGCTCTAGCAACGGTACATTTTCATCCATCGCTTCCATCAGCACGCGGTAATTGAAAGAAAGCCAGCTTAAATCTCTATCGAATAGTTTCAAATCAAACTTATTTTAATGATAAGAGATTATAAAAGCTGCAATTGGTGTTTAAATGTTTCAATATTCTCATTATTTAAGGGCAAAATGAAATACGATGTTAACGATAGAGAAATTGAAAATCAAAGGGCAATTTGGCAATGTCTATTTGTTCATGATTTTTTAACGAAGAATTTACATTTCACCAGACGACTCTATTTTTGTCTATGATTTTAATTTTTAGAAAGGAACTCCTGGTCATAGAAACTCAATCCGGTTGACTTTACCTCTATTTAAAGATGGCTCACAGGCTTTTAACTAAAAATGACTTCACTGCCCTTTATGATTCTTTTAAAGCGGCTTTTTCTGAAAATTCCGTCAAACTGCGGCCAACCAAAGAGGAATTTTCCTATCGACTGGCACATAAGCTTAGGGTAGTTTATGATATATCAGGAGCTACTTTCGATGGATCAGTGTTAATCGGGTTTATACTACATACATCTAATATATACGAAGGTATCCCTACCGCATATAATGGTGGAACAGGGGTTTTACCAGGCTTCAGAAATCAAAGGGTTGCCGAAGAGCTGTATGAATATCTGATTCCTAAAATTCAATCAAAGTTTCTCGCTCGGGTTTTATTAGAAGTGGTGGAAGTCAACGAATATGCAATAAAGCTCTATGAAAAAGTCGGGTTTAATTTCAGACGAAGATTACTTTGTTTTAAGCAGACGCTAGAATTGGATTATTTAAGTCACTCTCATAAAATAGAAGAAGGTCTTGTTTCTCAGGTAGACTTTAATTTCAATGATTTTGAGCCTTCATTTCTGGATAGTGAAGCCCATCTAATGGATGGAAAGGAAAAAGTGTTGCTTTGCAAAATCAATGGAGAATTAGCAGGCTTTGCGATTTTCCAACCCCACTTAGGCCGGATATCCCAACTGGCTGTTATTCCAAAGCATAGGGGCAAGAAAGTTGCAAAATCCCTTCTCTACGAAATCCAAAAAAAATCAAGCAAGAAACTGACAATTATGAACATTCCGGAAGATCAATTGTCCTTTCATCAATTTTTAATAAGAAATGGATTCATTAATGAGGTCAATCAGTTTGAGATGGAATTGATAATTTAGGTTATGTTATTTTCTGACCTAAAGAAAATTACTTTTGGAAAAATCCTTCTTAATGAAGACTTGCCTGTAAGAAGATTTTCTACTGATTCACGTATGCTCTCCGGAGCTTTGGACGAGGTCTTTATCGCTTCTAAAGGCCAGAGGGATGGCCATGATTATATTATGGATGCCTCAAAGCATGGCATCAAGAATTTTATTGTTGAAAAAATCCCAGAATTTGTTCATTGTAATTTTATAAAGGTAAGAAATTCCATTGACGCATTCCAGCAAATAGCGACCTATCACAGGAAACAGTTCAATCTCCCTATGGTCGGAATTACAGGAAGCAATGGCAAGACAACCGTCAAAGAGTGGCTTTCTACCATCCTTTCAGAAAAGTACTTTGTCGTTAAGAACCCAAAGAGTTATAACTCTCAAGTAGGAGTCCCAACGTCCATCTTAGAAATTCGTGAGATTCATGAGGTAGGTGTATTTGAGGCAGGAATTTCGACAGTAAGAGAAATGGTAAAGCTGGAAAAAATCATTCTGCCTACAAACGGAATATTTACAACATTAGGCAATGCCCATAGTGAAGGTTTTGAAAATGATGAGCAAAAACTTCTGGAAAAACTAAAGCTATTCAAACATGCTAAAAAAGTAGTCTGCCGTAATGATGCTGCATACTCCGGATTGTTGACGTATCATTTAGGATCTAAAAGTATAACGTGGGCTATCCATGGAGTTGCCGACTATCAGGTAAAATGGGAAAACGGCAGCATCCTGGTTAATAATCTGCTGTTTCAATCGAATCTTTACAATGTTGTTGACCTTGAAAATGCTACTCATGCTATTGTAATGGCATTGCAGCTTAAGGTGAACCATGACCAAATTCAAAAAGGCCTTAGTCTCATCAAGCCAGTTCCAATGAGACTTGAGTTTAAAAAAGCCATGAATGAGTCTTTTGTCTTGGATGATTCCTACAATAATGACTTACAGGGGTTGAAAGTAGCTCTTAGTTACATGGATTCTCATAAGCAAAAGGAAAGAAAGACATTGATTTTATCGGATATTTTACAAAGTGGAAAAAATGATCAGAGCCTGTACGGAGAAGTAGCCGATTTGCTCAAGGAAAAGCGGATCAATCGTTTAATAGGAGTTGGTTCACATATTTCAGTGTTCAAAGAAAAATTTTCATCCGAAAGTCTTTTTTTCAATTCAACTGTTGAGCTTTTAGAGAATTTTCCCGATTTCAAAAATGAAATGATCATTGTAAAAGGAGCGCGAGATTTTGAGTTGGAGCGTGTGGTGAAAAAACTGGAAAAGCGAATTCATGACACGGTACTGGAAGTAAATTTCGAAGCGCTTCAATATAACCTTTCCCAATATAGAACTTTACTACATCCGTCAACGAAGCTGATGGTGATGGTGAAAGCGAACGCTTATGGAAGTGGCATTCTGGAAATTGCCAATTTCCTTCAACACCAAAGAGTAGATCAATTAGGAGTAGCCTATGTAGATGAAGCAATTCAGTTGCGGGAAAATGGTATTCATCTTCCCATCATGATTATGAATCCTCAAGTAGAAGGTTTTCGCGATTTTAAGAAACATGATTTGGAAGCAGAAATATTTGGACTTAATCACCTTGATCAACTACTTTCCAGCATTAAAAATCCTCCCAAAATTCACATAAAGGTAGATACCGGGATGCACCGCTTAGGTTTTGTGGAGGAAGAAATTCCAACCCTAATCGGGATTTTAAAGAAAAACTCACAATTAAAACTCACGGGGGTGTTCACCCATTTCTCCAGTGCTGAGAATCATCTCAACGATGAGTTCACTCTAGGGCAGGCACAAAAATTTGAATCGATTTACAAACAAATAGCTGCAGCCGTAGGCTATCAACCTATAAAACATGCATGTAATTCTTCTGGAATTGTCAGATGGCCACAATATCACTTTAACATGGTGAGGTTAGGAATTGGGCTGCATGGGTTTGACCCAACCGGTCAGCTAAACTTAAGAGCTACCAGCCAACTAAAGACCATTATTTCGCAGGTAAGATTATTGAAGAAAGGTGCAACAGTAGGCTATTCTAGAAAAGGAGTAATTGAAAGGGACAGCAAAATCGCAATCATTCCTATCGGATATGAGGACGGTTTTCAGAGAATATTTGGAAATAGGAGAGGAAGTGTGTTAGTGGGAAATAAACGATGCCCTACCATTGGAAATATCTGTATGGATATGACCATGATAGATGTCACAAAAGTGGACGCAAAAGAAGGAGATGAAGTGATTGTTTTTGGAGATAATCCTAAAATTCACGATTTGGCTGATTGGGCGAGTACAATTCCTTACGAGATCCTTACAAATGTGAGTAATCGAGTAAAGCGGGTCTTTGTTTGGGAGTAACTCAACCACCAACCCTTAAAATCAATTTAACAGTCACATTTTTTGGAGCTCTATTATTTAGTTTTAGGAATTCTTTATCTTGTTTTTCAGCACTTAATTCACTGTGTTGTTCGCCTTAAAAAATCAAAATCATGTAGCTACATTGTAGAGGTTCTATACGCTTTTATCTTTACTCATATGCACGAAATCAATAAGCTAAAAATAGGAGTTCTGGGAGGAGGACAGCTAGGTAGAATGATGATCCAATCCGCTATAAACTACAACCTGGATATATCGGTTTTAGATCCAGATGTCCATGCGCCATGCGCTCATCTCGTAGAAAATTTTCAGGTTGGTCAACTTTCAGATGAAGAAACAGTATATCAATGGGGGCAAAGGTTTGATCTTATCACCATTGAAATAGAAAATGTAAGCGTAGAAGCTTTAAAAAAGCTGAAAAAAGAAGGAGTAACAGTCTTCCCACAACCAGAAGCAATCGAATTGATTCAAGATAAACGGAAGCAAAAGACTTTTTATAAAGCAAACGGGATACCTACAGCCGATTTTGTGTTAACGGCCAATAAAGAGGAAGTTAAAACCTATTCTCAAATGCTTCCGGCTGTGAATAAGTTAGGTACGGAAGGATATGATGGAAAGGGTGTCCGGATATTAAAATCTGAGAAGGATCTTAACAAAGCGTTTGATGAGCCAAGTCTATTAGAGACGTTAGTTGATTTTGAAAAAGAATTAAGTGTAGTCTTGGCAAGAAATAAAAAAGGAGAGGTTTCTTGCTTTCCCGTCGTGGAATTATCCTATCATCCTGAACAAAATCTAGTGGAATTTTTATTTGCTCCCGCAGACATTTCCTCTGACCTCGAGAACGCCGCTTATCAGTTGGCGAAAGATGTAATTGAAAAGCTAGATTTGATTGGTTTACTGGCAGTTGAAATGTTTCTTACCAGGCAAGGAGAGCTCTTGGTAAATGAAGTAGCCCCAAGAACCCATAACTCTGGTCACCATACTGTAGAAGCAAATTTAACTTCTCAGTTTGAACAACATTTGAGAGCTATTTTAAATATGCCACTGGGCGCAGTGGACTTAATTACACCTGCGGCCATGGTGAATTTACTGGGAGAGAATGGATCTACAGGAGAGGCGCGCTATCAAGGATTGGAGGTGTGTATGGCTATGAAAGGGGTTTACGTGCATCTTTACGGAAAGAAACTAACAAAGCCTTTTAGGAAAATGGGACATGTAACCATAATCGATCCCAATCTCTCTTCGCTCAAAGAAAAAGCAAGAAAAGTAAAAGATACGTTAAAAGTAATAGCATAATGAAAGCAAAAGTCGGGATCATTATGGGAAGTAAGTCTGATTTGCCAGTGATGCAAGCAGCGGCAGATATACTAAAAGAGTTTGGAGTTCATTATGAAATGACAGTGGTCTCCGCTCACCGAACGCCTTACCGAATGGTTGAGTACGCAGAAAAAGCCAGAAGCAGAGGACTGAAAGTTATTATTGCAGGAGCAGGAGGAGCGGCTCATCTACCTGGGATGGTTGCTTCTCTTACTACACTACCGGTGATTGGTGTACCTATTAAATCCCAAAATTCTATAGATGGATGGGATTCTGTGTTGTCTATTTTGCAAATGCCAGGAGGGATACCAGTAGCTACAGTGGCATTAGATGGCGCTAAAAATGCAGGTGTTTTGGCCGCTGAAATCATTGGAACTTTTGAGGAACCCATTGCTGAAAACCTTCAGAATTATAAAAATAATCTGAGAGATAAGGTCATGGAATCTGTTAAGATGCTGGAAAAGTAATCTATTCCATTACTTCTATTTCTTCTTTCTTCGTGGTCTTCGGAAAACATTAACAATAAGACCAGGGATAATAATATCAAAAAAACTGATTGCTTTAGTGCCTCTGTTTATGAAAAACTTTATAATGTTTTAATAAAACACCTAAGTTGGATAATAAGGAAAACAACAATAGCAATACCAAACACGACAAAGAGTATATTCTCATTTTTAAAGGGAAAATAAGCCCAAAAGCATTTTGGACTGGTTATGTAATTAGGGTCTGCTGAGAAACGTTTTTTCAATTCAAAAAACACGTTTATGTGGTCAAAAGATACTGTTTAGTAAATTTCTTTTTCAATAGGTGCAAGGTTTTCGAGCAGATGCTTCCATTTTCGGTGCACTGAAAAAGCTCGATTTCGAGATTTTTCAACTAGT
>JBCDKO010000031.1:0-30929 GCA_038746525.1 Bacteroidota bacterium | reverse complement strand
TGGCGTGGATATTCCGGTTCTAATGATGCCACCCATTTCGGTGAAATTGTGCCAGTGATTTCGGTCGAAACTGTGCCACTTTTTGCGGAACTGCAGGACGTAGATTTCGGTTTGCTTTTACGGTTTGCTTTGTGCCATTTTTCGAACGACCCTCACAGTTCAAGCCGTAGCACTTAGTGGATTGATACGGCAGGTACGTTAGGGTTCTATTTGTGCCACTACTTGTTTGTTATTGGTGATTAAGGCATTACGGTAACGTTTCAAAACGTGCCACTATAAGGCAGTCATTTTGTTAGTTTATCTAAGGAGATCAAGACGGTTAATATCGCAGCAAAAAAGCGATATGGTCAATAAACTTGATCTTATGGACTTACAACAAATTATCACACTACATCTTGATGGGCTGAGCAACCGGAAAGTCGCCGATTACTTGGGCATCAGCCGCCACACAGTCAATGACTACATCCAGCGCGTTTTGATTCCAGTGATTATTCCATTACGGAATTGAGTCAAATGGATGCTAGCTCACTGGGGAAGCTTTTTCCATCCCTGACTACTATCGATAATCTCTTTAGATAATCAGAGCTTATGACAAACAACGAAATTATATGGCACAGTTACTCCGAAATCACTGGCATGGTCAGACCGAAATAGCCACTTGGAGAGGCAAACTTTAATAATACCAAGGATTATAAAAATAGACACAAATTTTTCTTTATTTTCATAACAGGTGATTAGTAGATTTTGTATGTGGACTTTTGCATGATAGTAACTTTTTTAGCCGAAAAAAATTGCTACCATCGATCTAAGCCCTGAGGTCTTTTTTGTTAAGAATATAGGTGAGAAGTCCAATATATACTCCTATCCATCCAAGTACTATGAACCACTCATACCAGTAAATGTCTGTGTTGATTTCTTGAAATAGGTATCTTGGAAATGGGATATCTATTAAATTTCTTATTGAGTAGATAGGAAAGAATTTGACAAAATCTGCTGTGTAGTCTCTTGTGAATGGGGCATATTCCAATATTGCAGTGGCAATAGGTTCGAAAAATGTGCTGTACAAAAAAATGAAAACAATGGCAAATCCAGCTTTTTTTATGATAAGTGCAATACAAAAAGCGAACATACTTATTGCTATGAGTTGTAAGAAATATGCTAATAAAAATTCCGTTTCGTCTAAAATATACTTCAGGTTTGTTACCTGAGAATAAATTAACCCGGTGATTAATCCTGATGCAAAAAGCACCAAGGTGCAGACTCCGGCAAGAAAAAGAATAATAGTAAATTTTGAAAGAAGGAACTCCTTTTTGCTTATTCCATCAATGATATTTTGCCTCAAGGTGTTATAGGACAATTCATTATTTACTGAAACAATCACTATGAATGAAATGAGAATGCTTATAAATGATCCTGACCAGGTTGAATTTTGCCAAATATCTGGAAAGTCGTAAATAGGTAGGAGAGTAGGATCAACCCCTTCAATATCAATATCCTTATTTTCGAGCCATTTTAAAAAAAATATTCCACCATTTGTGATGATCAGTTGCGCGATCAGATACAGGCCAAAAAGTATCCAGAAAACTCTGTAATGGCGAATTTTAAGCCATTCTAGTTTAAATGATCTAATCATTTTCTTTGAGGATTTTTAAAAATTCTTGTTCTAATGATTTGGATTGTGGTGTAAGCTTATTCAAAATAACTCCTTGCTCAAAGCAGTACTTGTTGAGTTCTTGTGAGGATTGTCCTTCCTTTAAAAAGACTTTAAGAGAGCCATTTTCCGCTTCAATATTTTCAGCCCCATTAAATTTCTCGGTAATATTTTTCAGTTGGTCTAGATTATCAGAAAAAATATCTACTACATTAGTTTCACCTAGGATTTCATCGACTGCTCCATCATATAGTTTCACTCCTTTCTTCAATATGCAAAAATGGGTACAAACCTTTTGTACCTCATCGAGTAAGTGGCTGGCCATGATAATGGTCTTACCTTCTGAAGCCACGTTGCTAATCAGTTGTCTTACCTCTGCAATCCCCTCGGGATCCAAGCCGTTTGTAGGTTCGTCTAATAATAAAACGGGAGGGTCTGAAAGAAGCGCAGCGGCCAAGGAGAGTCGTTGTTTCATTCCCAAACTGTACGTTTTAAATTTATCGTTTCGTCGCTTGTATAGATTTACCTGTTGAAGTATTCCATCTATCCTATTGGGATCAGATTTTTTGATATGTGCAACTACTCTAAGATTTTGAATAGCAGAGAGGTAACTGTAAAAATTTGGTGTCTCGAGGATAGAACCTATTTTTTGCCTTGCTTCAACATTGGTTAGCCCACCAAACCATTCAAAGTTTCCACTCGTGGGCGTGATAACCTCCAGGATCATTCCTAAAGTGGTAGTTTTGCCGCTTCCATTAGGTCCGAGTATGCCATATACTTGTCCCTTTTCTATGGTTAGATCTAGTTGGCTTACTGCAGTGAGCTTATTAAATCTCTTAGTGAGCTTATTAATTTTTAGTACGTTACTCATCTCAATTGTTCTGTTAGAACATTTAAAAGATTTCCTTTTCTAAAGGATTGGATAAGGTTTGGAATTTTATGGAAAGCTATTTCGCCCTTGAGGTAGAAAGTCAATAACTTCTCTTCAACTTTTAAAAGTCCTACATACTCTTCTCCTTTTCCTAAGATTTTCATGGTCTGCTTTCCGTAAAGGTTAATGTATTCTTCGAATCCAACATTCTCATACGTTTCGATCCAGGAATCATAATCTTCAGACATAATGGTAATTGAATCTAACCTGTAAATCAATATCTTCTCAATATCACTTACTAACTCATTGTAGTTAGCGTCTCCTGAAATATTTATCATTCTAAGTGTACTGGGATAAAGACAAATAGGATTGAGCCATCTAGTTGACCTTCTTGGTTCAGAAAATTCTTTTATGATCGATTCTTGTGCGAAATCGGAAAGTGCGCTTAGAAGCAATAGTGTGAATAAAAAGGGTTTATTCATTGGTTAATGTATGACAATAAAAGATATAAGATATATGCTGCCAGTGTAGCTACTGGCAGCTAATTTTGAATGTGAATTGATTAGTCAACTGCTCCATCGAGATTTTCCAGGTATTTCAACTGGTTGATTCTCATCAGACTCGCCAGTTTAGAAATTTGCTTAAGGTTTATCTCTCCAAAGATGCTCACTAACGCGAACTTTTCTTTTCCACCCATGACCATTATTAGCTCCTCAATAATCCCATTTTTATCCTTAATAGAGATTTTAACATTTTCTTCAGCATCTTTCACAGTCATTAATTCTTCAAATCCAGCCTTCTCAATATCAGAAACAGCTCCATTATAAAGTATTTTTGGGCTAGGAACTTTTTCGCTCGCAATTACTTTCATTCCTTTGAGCTTACTTGTAATGTCGTAGAATAGCTGTTCATCTTCCTCAGATCCTTCCATTTCCGCAAATAATGAGAACATTTTACTATTCACCGAAACTTTAGTGAATGTCTCATCATCTTCGTATTTTTCCATATATTTATTGATGACTGTTTGGCCCTCTACAACAGCAATACCGGAGCACGTCAATAATATTAATACTATCTTTTTCATTTTGTTGAGGTCTTGAATTTTAGTTTTAGTTTTAATTTAGAGTTATTCAGGATTTAAATCTTCCTGCAGTTCTTCTTTGGCTTTATTAATTTTCGTTAATTCCATAGAATGATATTGACCTTCATGTAAGCCTGTGCCAATCATCATCAATGCTTTTTTTGTGACAATGAGCGCTTTTTCGGGATCCTTTTCAGCAAATGGATCTCTATTAGCTTTAAATACAAGAATAGCAGTGAACAAGCCAATAGCTATAATAGCAGCGGCTGAAATCCATGTTTGTTTTGATTTTGCAGATGATTTAAATTCTTCCATTTCTACTTGTTTTCGTTTCGATAGGTATCGGAAATAGTAACCATCTTTAGTAAGATCAGGATTAAGAGCAAAATGTGATTTGATCATTCGTTCTTCTTCCACGCTTGTCTCACCGTTCCAGTATTTTTCGAGCAATTCGTTAATTCGCGATACCATATGCATCTACTTTTTGCATTACTTCTTTTACTTTCTTTCTAGCTCTATGAATGTTCACTTTTACATCACTTTCTGTAAGCCCGCATGTTTCTGCTATATCTTGATAGCTCATATCTTCTACTTCTCTGAGGTGAAAAACCTCCTGTTGCTTCTCTGGTAAGGTTTTTAAGATTTCGGCCATCCAGGACATAAAGTCATCTGTGATGGTCGATTGCTCTACTGTATCTGTTTGCCACATATTCACCACTTTTTCATTCATATCTGTATATCTGTTTCTTCTCAAAATCTCAATGCATCGATTTCTTACAATACGAAAAGCCCATGCATTGACCTTTTCAACTTTGTTCAAATCTTTTCGAATACTCCAGATTTTGGTAAGGCAATCTTGAATGATATCCCTTGCTGTCTCAGGTTCATGAACAATAGATAGTGCATATCTGTACATGCCATCTGAGGCAGGCAAGATTTTCGTATGGTAGAGGTCGCGTGACATTCAGCTTGATGACGCGGATTGAGATAAAAAGTTACATTCTTATTTTGTCTTACCTACTAAAAATCCTTAGTTAGAAAAATTAATCTGTCAGCACGTTGGTAATAAAGGTAGATTTCGTAATTAACCAGAGCAAGAGAAAAACAGCGGCCCATTTTAGATATACATAATAAAAATCGGTCGTGTCTTTGTAGCGTGTCTCCTTAATTTCAGCTTTTTCCAACTGGTCAATTTCGTTGAATACCCCCACTAATGCATCTTTGTCTGAAACACGATAAAACTTACCATTTCCGATACGAGCTATCTCTCTAAGTGTGGTTTCATCAAAATGGTTTTCAACCATTCTTGGCCTCCCAAAAAAATCAGTTCCAAAAGGAACCTTCCCATCTTTTCCTATTGCAATGACATACATTTTAATATTATAGGCGTTGGCAAGGTTAGCAGCTGTTATAGGATCTACGTTTCCCGCAGTGTTATCTCCATCACTTAGAAGTATCATCACTTTAGATTCAGAAACCGATTCACGTAAAAAATTTATTCCAGAGGTGACGGCATTTCCGATGGCAGTGCCCCTGCTTTCTATTTTATCAAAATCAATATCTTTAATCATTTCATAAAGTAGTCCATAGTCCGTGGTAAGTGGACAAGTAGGGAGTGCATCTCCCGAAAAGATGACTAATCCTATTCTATCCTGAAATCGGCCTTTTACAAAATTGTTAGCTACTTCTTTAGCTGCTTCTAGCCGATTTGGACGAAAATCCTCAATCCTCATGGATTCTGAAATATCGATAGTCAATACAATATCAATACCTTCACTCCACTGTTCTACTTGTTCATTGGTTGTTTGAGGTCTGGCCAGACTAACAATGATCAAAGCGAGACTTAGTATAAAAAAAGCAGGAGGAATAAATCTTAGGTAGGTTATTGACTCACTTTTGAGGTTTTTCTTAGTGAGCGCAATAGGTAGTTTTTGGGAAAACTGCGTTGAAATAAACCATCTCAAAAGGAATAAAAATGGGATGATTAGCAAGGCATAGAACCAGATAGGGTAAACCCAATCGAAGGCTTGAAAAACCTCAGTTTTGAACCATTCCCATGAAAACCAGCTTGCTGTATTACTCTCCATTTTTTATCTCTGCTATTTTCTTTTGAAATCTTTCATCTGAAAAATCTTCAATTTGTTGAAAATCCTGGTATACGTTTTCTTGGATTCGTTTTCCATACACCACTTTATCAATAGACTTAAGTGGGTCACTAAGTTCCTGAGTAAAATCTAGTGAAAGAATCTCTTTCGTTGTAAATGAAGAAAAAGAAACCTTATCCAATCTCTCCAAATAAGTTTTCCAAATAGCTAACGCTTTCTCCGCTGTTTCAGGTTCGGGGCTGCTTTTGAGATGGTTAATGAATCCCGAAAAAGCTTTTGAAAAATTTCGGTAATCTCGAGTTAGCTTTCTGATTTTGAAATATCGAATGATTCGTTTTCCAAAGATTACAGAAAGTATGACAATAAGAACTGCTAATCCGACTAATATATAGTAAAATAGCGGATAGTTGAACTCTGTATTAACTGCTTGATAGTTTAAATTCGTTTTTAATTTAGTAGAATCGGTAACTACTGGCGCGAGCTCTGTTAGAAAAATAGAATCCAAGGGAGTTTGAAAGACGGTCGAGTCTTCCTCAAGAATAACCACTGTTAGTTGAAGGTACTGGATAGGATCTATTTCGAAGGACTGGAGGGTATAAATTGTACTATCAAAAGCGAGGTTATTCTGGAGTAAGGTTGGAAAATAGGTTTTATGGGCAAACTCGAAAGGTGAGAAAGTAGTATTGCTATCTGGAAATATCATTTCTAACCTGGGAGGATAAGATGCAGTAATCCAGTAGTTGATTTTTTGGCCTATCACCAGACTATCTTCAACAAAGCCTCCTCTTACCACAATTTCTTGTGATTTTAGAGCGTGAGATAGTAATAAGGATAGTATAATGACGAGTTTACCTGGTCCTTCTAGCATTACCTCGGTTTCTATGTCTAAAAAGCTTTATTAGTTTGGGTACATAGTCATCTTCTGTACCTATGGTGACGTAATTCACGTCATTTCTTTTGCAAAAATCAGCCAATGACTCTTTGTTTTTTCCGTGTGTCTTTTCTATGGCGTTTTTGAAATGCCTCGAAGAGGTATTAAGCCATATGGTTTTTCCAGATTCCTTTTCAAGTAAAGGTACAATACCTAAATCTGGAATGGCAGATTCGCTTCTATCGGAAATGTGAACTACCACCAGATCATGCTTTCTACCAATACCTCTTAGAGAATGGGTAAAGTTTTCATCGATAAAATCTGATACCATAAAAATGATGGCTTTTCTATTCAATAGGTTTAAGGTATATTTAATACTAGCATCCAGGTTTGTTTTTTTTGATTTGGGCTTTAAAGAAAATATTCGGTTGATAATTTCATAAGCATGTTTTATACTTTTCCCTGGTTTTATGTATCCTTCCACCTGATCAGAATATGCAAGAATTCCTACTTTGCTCCCTTCTCGAATAGCAGATAAGGCCAACAAGCCTGTAACTTCTTTTGCTAAGTCAATTTTTTGTCGTTTTTCTTTCCCTATTTCTTGTGAAGCTGAAACGTCAAGAAGAAAAAAGACGGTTTGCTCTTTTTCTTCAATAAAGGTTTTCATAAAAGTGCCGTGACCTTTTGCGGTAACCCTCCAATCGATATTTCGAATGTCATCACCCCACTGATAAGGTCGTACGTCATCAAACTCCAATCCTGAACCTTTAAAAATAGAGTGGAAGTCACCTTGCATTTGAGAGTTAATAGCTTTTCTGATTCGTATCTCGTAACGCCTCAATCTTTTTATAATATCTTTCATGAATATAAGTTTATCTTACTATGTGTACATAAAATTCCCGTAAACTCATTCATCCTCGGTTGGTATGCTATGGATTCTAAGTTCAGGTCCATTTCGCATATATATCGTTTATTTTCAATCGCACACATAAATTTGCAATAAACCACATCTTCAGACGATTCATCCAACAATTGATATAGATTCGCCTTTGAATCTTCACATACATTTCGTCCCAATTTTTGAATAATCGAATTTTCACTAGAACCAATGATAGTATTAAAATAGTATCCTTGGTAATTGATTGTGTTGTATGATCTTTGTCATTTAATTAACTATCCAAAATTATAATTTCGTGAAGTTTTAGTTTGTTTTGAAATACAATTTTTTAATCATTCTTATCCTACTTGCAGCATGTATTTCTAAAGAAATACCTAAAAACTTAATCGGGCAAAACAAAATGATTAAGGTATTAATGGAAATTCATCTATTGGAAGCGAGGATTGATGAAGTTTCTATAGTACCAAAGGATTCTGTTCAGTTGGTTTATGAGCACTACGAAAACCTATTGTTTGATAGTTTAGATATTTCTCAAGAACAATATGAGATTAGTTTCAATTATTACTTAAGTAATCCTAAAGAGTTTGAAAAAATCTATAGTGCAGTGGTAGATAGCTTACTTCAGAAGGAGAAGATTGCAAAAGAGTGAAGGTTTACCCTAAGGATATTGAATCCAAACTTGGTTTTGATCAAATCAAGAAACTATTGGCCGATTTTTGCCAAAGTCAAAACGGGACAGCGCTTGCGCTTAAGGTCAAACCAATTAATAAGTATGAAATAGTTACCAAATGGCTTGATCAAGTAAAAGAAATGATGAGGCTAAAATCTGATGCCAATGGACAAGTGTCTTTTGAGTTTTCAGATTTCGAAGAATACTTAATCAAGCTGAAAGTTCCTGGCACATTCTTGGACCCCGCCGATTTTCATAAACTAAAAAGAGGGGTCTTGACTGTTGATAGTTGGATACAATTCTTCAAGAAGTATAATGCTAGTTATCCTCAACTTTTAGGGCTGGTTGAAAAGATAGACTTAGATCCTACGCTATCTACTGAAATAGATGATACGATCGATCGGAGGGGAGAAGTTAAAGACCATGTCTCATTGGAATTATCTGAAATCAGGCGCAATATTTCAAAAAGTGAAAGAGCGGTTAGATCTGCCATTCAGAGGATACTTAAAAAAGCAAAATCTGACGAATTTGCTAGCGAAGATAGCGCGTTAACTATACGCGATGGAAGGCTGGTAATTCCGGTTAAAGCAGAACATAAAAAACGAATTCCCGGGTTTGTACATGATGAATCGGCGACAGGGCAAACTGTCTATCTGGAGCCAGGTGAAGTGCTTAATCTGAACAATGAAGTACGAGAATTAAAGTATCGTGAGAGAAGAGAAGTTATTCGCATACTTATTTCATTATCTGATAAAGTAAGGAGAAATCTTCCGGAATTGATGAAAGGGGTTGATTTAATAGAGAAACTTGATCTTATCTATGCCAAGACAAAACTTCTTGATTTGTTAAATGCTTCCATTCCTGATTTAAAAAAACAAACTGATTTTGAACTCATCAATGCCAACCATCCGCTGCTATATCTATCGCATAAAGCATCAGGCAAATCAGTTATTCCATTAAGCTTAACCTTGAATCATGAAAACAGAATTTTGATCATCTCTGGTCCGAACGCCGGGGGTAAATCCGTTGCTTTGAAAACTGTCGGGTTGATTCAAAGTATGATCCAAGCCGGGCTACCTATTCCTGTTCATGAAGAAAGCAAGCTAGGCTTTTTCTTCTCAATGTATATTGATATAGGTGATACCCAATCTATAGAAGATGATTTGAGTACTTACAGTTCTCACCTTACTTCTATAAAATTCTTCCTTCAGCATTCTGATAACAAATCGTTGTTTTTGATTGATGAGTTTGGTAAGGGAACTGAACCTCAATTTGGGGGAGCTATTGCTGAGTCTGTTCTTTGCGAACTAAATACAAAGAAGTCTTTCGGTATCGTAACTACTCATTATCAAAACCTTAAAAAAATAGGTGATGAAACTCCCGGGTTAATTAACGGCGCAATGAAATATGATCATGAGGCTTTAGAACCGTTGTTTGAGCTAGAAGTCGGTAAACCTGGAAGCTCTTTTGCTTTTGAGATCGCTGGAAAAATTGGACTTCCTCAGGAAATATTAAATAAAGCTAAAAAACAAATTGGAAAGTCACAGGTAGATTATGATAAGCTTTTAAATCAACTGGAAAAAGAAAAAGATAAGTATAACACGTTGATAAAAAAGTTGGAGAAGGATCAAATACAATTATTAAACGCAAAAAAGGACTACAAGGAACTCAAGCAAATGCTGGAGGAGGATCGAAAAAGAATAATAAAAGAGGCAAAGTACGATGCAAGAAAAATATTGGATGATGCAAATAAAGAAGTTGAGCGGGTTATTCGAGAAATAAAAGAAAGTAAAGCTGCGAAAGAGCAAACTGCTAAAGCAAGACGTTTACTTCAAATAAAAAGAGACAGCAATAAAGAACATGAAGTTGCAAAAAAAGAGCAGTTCAAGAGTGGTGATGTGGTCTCCGTTATAGGTCAGGATACGAGTGGAACGATCCAAAAAATTAATGGAAAGCAAGCAAAAGTGATTTTCGGGTCAATTAAATCAATTATATCCACCGATAGACTCAAGAAAGAAAAACAGGACTCTCAGGTGACCTATCAAAAGAAAGTGAGAAAATCAGGAATTGACCTGAGCGAAAAGATAGCCGGTTTTAGCCATGATCTACATATACGAGGGATGCGCGCCGAGGAAGCAATGAACAAAATAGAATCTTTTTTAGATGAAGCTTTGTTGGTTGGAGTAGACCAAGTGAGGATCGTTCATGGAAAGGGACATGGCATTCTGAGAGATATAGTGAGAAATATCTCTAAGGAACATCCACGAGTAGCAACAATAGAAGATGAACATGCTGATCTTGGAGGTGCAGGAATTTCAGTCATTAAATTGAGATGAATATAATTTCGATTCGGTAATGGAATCTTTTGCAAAACTGGAGTTTTGGGTCAAATCAAGGCTTTCAGAATTTCAAAAACGTAGTTTACTGATCGTAAATGAGTTTTGAAATTTTGAGTAACGAAGAATTAGGCCAAAAGGCGGGTTTTTCAAAGCATCCTAATGAGTGATCAAAAACAGCCAGAATCCAAAAGAAATTGATGGTCTCTTTGGAAATGATCTACAATGTCTTGTAGTTCAAACCTTGGTGTACCAGAAATCATCACTAACATGTTGGAATAGGCAAAGATCCTACCTGAGAATTAAATGATTCATTTTATAATCCAAAGATTTTAGAGAAATTGTAAGTGATTGGAAAACTTACCAGATGAAAATACTTGATGCAGGGATAAAAGATGTCAAAGCTCATGATACAGTAAAAATCGTGATGCCTTCAAATATCTATGGGTGTGAATTAGGAAAAAAGGTATTCGTGGGTCCTTTTGTGGAAATTCAGAAAGGTGTAAAAATAGGGGCCGGAACAAAAATCCAATCCCATACATTTGTGTGTGAATTAGTAGAGATCGGCGAAGAATGTTTTGTAAGTCACGGCGTTATGTTTGTCAATGATCTCTTTTCAAGTGGTGGACCTGCGGGTGGAGATATTTCAAAATGGAAGAAAACGAAAATTGGTAATCAGGTTTCTATAGGCTCTAATGCCACTATTCTGCCAGTCGCAATATGTGATCATGTGGTTATTGGTGCCGGTGCCGTAGTGACTAAGGACATTCATGAGCCAGGTATTTATGTAGGAAACCCTGCCAGAAAGTTACGCGCACTATGAGCATTCCCTTTGTTGACTTAAAAGCGCAATATGAATCTATTAAAACGAATATCGATGAGGCAATTGCCTCAATCCTTGATCAGACTGCTTTTATAGGGGGAGACTTAATAAAGGAATTTGAATCTTCCTTCGCTAAGTATGTTGGAGTAGATCATTGCATAGGCGTAGCTAACGGTACGGATGCGATAGAAATTGCTTTAAAAGCCTTGGGCATCGGGTCTGGTGATGAAGTTATTGTGCCTGCTTTGACTTGGATAAGTACGGCGGGCGCAGTGAATAACGTAGGAGCAGAACCAGTTTTTGTAGACGTGATTGAGGCTGAGCGTACCATGGACCCTGTCTTCATTGAAGAAAAGATAACAGCTAGAACCAAGGCAATGATACCTGTTCATCTTTATGGCCTTCCTGCAAGAATGAATGAAGTTTTATCCATTGCAAAAAAAAATAGCCTCAAGGTCATAGAAGATTGTGCGCAGGCTCATGGCGCAACGATTGATGGAAAGAGGGTAGGGACCTTTGGTGATATAGCCACTTTCAGTTTTTACCCGGGTAAGAATTTAGGAGCCTACGGGGATGCCGGGGGTATTGGGACAAGTAATCCAGATCTTGCCGAAAAATGCCGGATGCTTTCGAATCATGGTCAATTAAAAAAGCATCATCATCAGATGATTGGAAGAAACAGTCGGTTGGACACGCTACAGGCGGCTATCTTAAAAGCTAAACTTCCTTACCTTAATGGATGGATTGAAGATAGAAACAAGATCGCGAATTGGTACGATCAATTACTTGAAGGAGTGATAAAACCTATCGTTCCCGGGAATATGCATCACGTATTCCATCTCTACGTCATTCAGTCAAAAAGAAGGAATCAATTGATGCAAAAACTTAGTGAGGGCAACATTAGTCATTCGATCCACTATCCTACACCGCTTCCTTTTCTGGATTGTTATAATTACAAAAACAATAAAAAAGGCGATTTTCCTACATCAGAGAAATTGTGCTCAGAGATTCTTTCATTACCTATTTTCCCTGAGATGAGCAAAGAAGGAGTGTGCAGGGTGAGTAAGGTAGTGAATAACTTGTAGGTTTGATTTTCCAGAATTCTTTGGAGATAAAAACAAAAAAGTGCGAAATTTATTTTCATAGATTATCTATTACCGACAAATGGGAGAAAGTGTCACTTTCCGTTCGCTTATCACTTTTCCAGGTCTGGATAGTACACTAAGAGAAACCCTTACGTGATTGTTCTAAGGTATATGCTTATGAAAAAATATTTAGCGTTTTTATTCCGAATTTATTCAACGGGTAAAATTTGAAGCTTAACATGGCATTTTTTGAGTTACTCGAAAAGTACATCCTGACTGAGCTAAATCGCTTGGGTTCGTTCTCGTAAATATAATTAATATAAGAAAGTTTAATGCACCTATTACCGTCAAAAAGGGATTACTTTTTTTACTAAGTACTTCTATCTTTCTTTTAATAGCTTGTAAAGACGACGAGTTCAAAGACGATGAGTTCAAAGAAGAAGGGCAATTCCAGTTTTCATTCAGTTCGGATAACATCGAAAGCTCACGAGTTGCAGAAGATGTTACGCTTGAAAAAGTCATCTATTCTATCGCAAGTGAGGATGGTAGTATGGTAGCGGAAAATGAAGAAGCAAGTCTTCATTTCATTGATAGTTCGTATGTGACAGAACCAACCTCGTATTTGATAGGTAATTACAGTGTCACGGAATTTATTGTGGTCAGTTTAGAAGGATTGGTTCATTATGCTACCCCAAAAGAAGGATCTGAACTAGCTTATTTGGTTGAAGATCCCTTGTCAATAGATTTTGCGGTAAGTATTGATGACGTTACTCAGGCCGTACCAGAGGTGGTAAGCACGGAAGAGCGATCGGTCGAGGATTTTGGTTATGAAGAGTTTGTGTTTGATATTGTGGAAACATTCGATGTTTTGTTAGGGGTATTTGTTTATGATGAAGACAAATCCGGGTTTGAGCTTACAGATGATGAAATAACGGTCTATGCTGATGGTGATTCTTTAACCAGCCAAGCGCTTTTTGCTGCTACTAGCAAGCTGACTTTTCCTGATCGTTTTGAGGAATTTAAATTAATCGTAAGCAAAGAAGGCTACACCAGTTTTGATTACACCTATTCAGCAGATTCCATTAAAAACTACCAGGGAGATAACGCAAATGATCCCTTGGAGATCATACTGGCAAGTCTTGATGTTTCAGAAGGTTTGATTGCTTATTATCCATTCAATGGCAATGCAAATGACGAAAGTGGTAATGGTTTAAATGGTAAAGTTCAAGCGGCAACTTTAACTGAGGATAGAAATGGAAATTCGAATTCGGCCTATAGTTTTGATGGAGTAGATGATTATATTGACACCTACTCAAGTTTTGATAATCAAGAGTAAACTATTTCGCTTTGGTTTTTTACATCGGGTTTCGTCAGTAATGAATTTACCAATGTGATAGCAGTTCAGGACTCAGATGAATTACAATATGGACGGATGGCTATAGGATGGAGCGTAGACTCATTGATCGCTACTATGGGAGGTCCAATGGAGAAAATTACCCAACCCGTCAAATTGAATAATTGGTATCATGTAGTTCTAACCAGAAATGCAACCGACGTTAAAATGTATCTTGACGGTAGTCTTATTTTATCAGCATCTCCCGGATATATTACTAGTGTCACTTATACATATGTAAATCTGATTTTTGGTGTTAACAGGCACAGATCCAGAGGATATTTCATGGGTTCAATTGATGATATTAGAATATATAATAGAGCAATATCTCAATCAGAAGTTACGTCTCTATTTCAACCTTGATGTAAATCTTCGGATAGGTATAGTCCTCCGAATAGTAAATTTTATAAAATGTTGAAGTAAAATAATAGTCCTCAAACTAGTTTTGAGGATTATTGTAGTTTATAGCTTGCCAAATAATTTACATTGACTCCTAAAAACATCTACCACTCTTTTACAAGAGAAAAATATTCTCACGTTTGGATAGAATCATATACGTTAAATTAACTGTAATGCAAGCAAGATTGTATTTTAGCAATATCCAATTTTATAAAGTCCGATTAATAGGGGGCTAGGCCAATAAATCCATCTTTTATTGAAACTCTATCTATTTACTAATTCTTTTCCTTATGGAAATTCGGAAACTTTTCTTTTTTCTGAAATTAGAGTTTTTAAAAGAATATCAAATATTGAATTAGTACTAGTTCCATTTGATATCCAAGGAAAAAAAAGAGAAATTCCTAAAAGCATAACGGTTGATAATTCGCTTGCATTTCTAAGAATAAAATATCATGAGCGAAAAATATTTCCTCTTTTATATTCTCTAAGGCATATTGTAAAAGGGATATTCAATCATGATATAAGGTCTCTTGGAGGTCTACAAAATGTAGTTGGGTTTGCATACCATGGTAGAATGGTTGCCAAATGGGCTTCTAGTAATATTGAAAAGGGCGATATTTTATATACTTATTGGTTTGAACGTGTTACTTATGGCTTAGCTCTTTTTAAACAAAAGAATGGAGTCACAAATAAATTAATTTCAAGATCTCATAGGTATGATTTGTATGAAGAATTACGAACTTATGGCTTTATTCCATATCGTAACTTCACTCTTCATTATTTAGACGGCCTTTATTCCATATCTCAGCATGGGTATGACTACTTTAAATCAAAATATCCTTTATTTAAAAAACTATATCTGTCGAGGCTTGGAGTGATGCACAAGGTTATAGATAATCAAATTCAAAACACAAGTAAAACCTTCGTTTCTTGTTCCTCGGTTATTCCAGTAAAACGATTGGATTTGATTTTTGAATCTTTAAATAGATATGCTCTAAATGTTGGCGAAAAAATTTCCTGGATACACTTCGGAGGGGGAAATCAGATGAAATCTTTGTATAGAATTATAGAAAGAAGGTATTTTAATCTAGAAATTAAATTGATGGGACAAACCAAAAATAATAAAATATTAATGTTTTATGAAGAATACTGGGTTGACTTATTTATCAATTTGAGTGATTCTGAGGGAATTCCAGTAAGTATCATGGAGGCAATTTCTTATGGCATTCCAGTGATAGCAAGAGATGTAGGAGGTATAAATGAAATAGTAAACAAAGAAACGGGGTTGCTGCTAAAAACAAAACCTTCTGTAGAGAGCATTGTCAAAGGGATAGACTTAATAATAAAATCATCCTGGGATAGAAAAAGAGTTTTACGTTTCTTTCAATCCAACTATCTGGCAAACCATAATTTTAAAGCATTCTATAAAAGTATTTTACCGGATGAATGAAAAGGGGAGTAGTGTTTTATTATAAAAGTAGAAATATTGGAGACGATATCCAATCCCTTGCCGCTTATGAACTATTGAAAAATGAATGGGTAGAATTTATAGATAGAGAGAGGTTAAAAGAATATACGTCTTCAGAAAAAGTAAAACTGCTGACCAACGGATGGTTTTTGCATCATCCCGAGAATTGGCCACCTTCTAAATCTATACATCCTTATTTTATATCTTTTCATTTAGCCAAATATCATTCGGTCAGAAAAAAGGTTCTTTCGCCGAAATTAATATCCTATTACAAGGAATATGAACCTATCGGTTGTCGAGATTACGAGACTAAAAGATTATTCGAATCTATAGGCATTCAATCATTTTATTCTGGTTGCCTTACGCTGACGCTTCCTAAACGGGAGGTCAAAAAGACCAATCGAATTGTGATAACTGACCTTTTTGTTAACAATATTCTCCAAGGAAATTATGCTAAGAAAGTAACGTATAAGTTAATTCCTAAAAAATATCACAACCAAGTAAAACTTGTTTCACATATAAGATCAAATGCCAACCTTTCTATTGAGAATAAACTAAAAGAAGCCAATGAACTTCTTGATCTTTACGCATCTTCAAAACTGGTGATTACCTCTCGTATCCACTGTGCACTGCCCTGTCTTGCCTTAGGAACTTCTGTGATATTTTTTGACTTTGGGTATGTAAGAAAAAGTAATAGAGATCGATTTGAAGGCGTATTGGATTTGATAAATACCGTTAGGCCAAGTATTCCATTTCATGAAAACAGAAGAATAGACAAAATATTTAAATTAATCCAACTCCATCGATGCTTTTTCATGTTTATCAAACCTCTTCAAATCGATTGGGATAATCCACCGGCTAATCCTCAAAAATATATATCAATAGCCGAGAAACTTGTTAAGAAAGTAAAAACGGCTTTTCAATAGAGCTTTGTTATTTTTAAAGACCAATATTTTTTGTCTAATTTATAATGGCCAGACACGGATTTTAAAAAGTAGTCTGTTGCTTTTTTACAACTATCCCAATCAAAATAATCATCCAGTATAATGCTTCCACCTGGTAATAGTTTAGGAAAAATCCGTTTTAAGGACGCGTAAACCGAGTCATACCAATCTACGTCAATATGTGCAAAAATAACAGGTGTATTCAGGCACATGGTATCCTGTAGCAATCCTTTGTGCAATTGGACATTTTCCTTTTCCAAATACACGCCATTTTTTTCAAAATGATACACTACTTTATCGAGGAGATTGTCTTCATATCCATAATATTTGTCTCCTCTAATTCCGTCTGAGTCTCCTTTTAGGATCTTTTTATAACGCTCGTGCTCTTCCTTTCCGTCACTTTCTGAGGGAGGTGGTATCATATCAAAAGCATCATATACATGTAAAGCTGATGCTTGTGGTTTTAGTTTCGAGATAAGTATTGATGATCCTCCTAAAGCACAACCAGCTTCGATAAAGATCCCTGAGATTCTTTTCTTTTTAATATCTTCACATGTTCTTGCAATTTTTTTTAATCTGCCGATAGAGAGGTAAGTAAGTTTTTGTTCAATAATAGAAAGTATTAATTTCCTTTCCTTCGGACTTAGTGTAAAAAGTAGAGAAAGGTCTTTTAGTTTTCTTTTGGTGATCATTACTATGAATGTTTTGACCGATGCTTTCTTATGAAATAGAATTCATAAGATTTGTATTAATCGCTTTATAGTATTTTTTTAATTCTTCTTTCAATTTTCTTTCATTCGCTGTGATTCCAGGTACTGTTCCGCTATTTAGTTTATAATAAATGGGACTAAGAGTATTTATTAAAGGCTTGGGGGTGTTCTCTGCCAGTTTTAAAAGAGCCAAATGCAATGCACGACTTTTAATTTTTACCGTTTTATTCTTTTGATGAAAATCTAGCTTCTCAAATTGTACTGGGTCTATATTGATTTTTCTTGCAAGTTCTTTCATAAAATCTCTTGGATTTTTCTTCAAATCATTGAAGTTCATTTTTAATATTTTTTCGCTTCCAAACGCATCAATCCACTTTCTTAAATATTCTTGATATTCACCAAGTTTCACTTTTTTACTCTCAAAATTCCCCTTATTATGGCCAATATATTCTTCGAAAGTTCCTTTGAAACGTTTGGTTTTGTATCTGTGAAACTGATAATCAGAAAACATACGCTCGGCAGGATCCCGATAGATGAAAAGAAACTTGATTGGCTTCTTTATCTGTTGAAATGCTCCTATAGCACTCTCTGAATAGAGATACTCAGGAGTTGCCTCAATAACACATTTTGAGCAATTAAGGCATTTTTTAAAATAAATTTGATATTTTTTAAAATCTTCTTGAGTAAATTTTTTAATTCCATTTTCTTCTTCATCTCTCTGAAAAAAATGGTAAGTTTCTTTAACTCTAGATGTACAAACTTCAGAATGCTTAGATAACCAATTAAATACAGAAGTAGTGCCACTTTTAGGAGGTCCAATCAACACTAAATTAGGATATGGCATGAATTATTACCTTAACTCAAAATAAACACCTCCAACAAATCCAACCAGAACCAAAATGGAACTGACTAGCATAATCATATTTCCATTGGCATACACTTTGGGTTTGAATTCAAAGACAATTTCATGCTTACCCTCTGGAATTTCTAATCCTCTAAGTACATAATTGGCTCTGAGTATATCTACGTCTTTCCCATCAATAGTAGCATTCCAACCTTTGGGGTAATAGATTTCTGAAAATACTCCTGTTGCTGTTCCACCCCTCACACTAGACTCATAAATCAGTTTGTTTGGGGTTTTTTCTTTTAAGATGAGAGACCCAATTCCATTGGTTTCTGTTATAGAAAACTTATTTTGATCAATTACTGCTTGGGTTTTGGTATTGATCTGGCATACTTTATCTATTTCCTCATCCGGTGAATTCACAGGGATGATCTCGCTTGCAATCCATGCAGCGCCATTTGCGCTACTGTTCTTGAAAACACCATTTTGTTGCTCGCCAGCATAAAAATAGGATGCATTTAACATATTTAATATGTGGAGGTCTGAAAAATCCAGTGACTGGGATTGGATTTTTTGAATAGCTCTTTGAATCTCACTTTCTAAGTAGTGTTCAATTAAGTCTTGATACCTTCTGATTTTAGCGCCATGATATCCACCTAAAGAAGCGTGAATATAAGAGGTTCGGTTTTCATTAAAAGGATTTTGAAGGTTTAAAACCCGATCTCCTACCTGGGTAAAAGATAAAAGTACCTGATCTGCTTCATTCATTTTAAAGTAATCCTCAATAGGACTTCTTACAAACTTCTCCTCTCCTAGAAAGCGTTTAGTAAGGGCTAAATTGTCAACAAATACAAGAAAAAGGAGTCCTAGCAGCACTTGATGAGCCTTTGTATTTTTCTTAAAAAAAAACCAGATAGACAGACCAAAACCTGAAACAAATAATAAGGCTCTCATAGTATCCCTTATCAACAGCGACTGTCTGTCTTCACGAAGGGCATTTGCAAACCAATCTGGAAGTTGTGTGTCTATAGCTCCTCTGTAATTTAAAGCGCCCGAGAAAACGAGCAGAAGGGTGAGAAATCCTCCACCAATTCCAAAAGTCAGGAATATCTTTTTTCTAGTTTCTTTATTCCATTTCATTGACAAAAGTCTTTCTAGACCCAAAGCTCCTAACAGATTCAACGCGAAAATGGAAATAACAATCGTAAAAGTGACAGAACGGAACTTGTTGTATCCAGGAAGATAATCAAATAGAAAATTATTAAACGCTGAAAAGTTCTTGCCCCAACTCATCATGATGCCCAGTATTACTAGAACAATCAACCATATTTTTTGATGCTTTGGTAACACTACTGCTCCTAAAATAAAAAACATAATAGCTAAAGTACCTGCGAAATAGGGAGCTGTTAATGGTTGATTCCCCCAATAAGTAGGTATGGATTTTATGCGCTGCGCTACTTGAGATCGATTGTAACCTGCCTTTCTTAAGGCATTGGCTACCTCTGATTTCGCTGAAAGTTCTTCTTGTGACGACCCACCAAAAATGTTCGGCACAAAAAGAAAAAGAGGTTCCGCGATCCCATTGCTGTACCTAAAAGCATATTCTCTATCTAAACCACCTGAAGCAGCTTGGTCTGCAGCAAGCTCCGATTTACCTCTTATGGAGTATTTACTATATTCCAGAGTGGAAGCCAATCTTCCGTAGTTAGCACCGATTGCAAGTATCGCAGCAAGAATTAAAAGCCCGGATTTTACACTAAATGCCTTGAATTCTCTTTGTCTCATTGCTTTTAAAAGTTCATTGATGCCGTAAGCTAAAACGATGAGGGCAAGGTAATAGGTGATTTGTGGATGATTTGCTCGAATTTCAAGGCCTAAAGCGAGTGCTGTCAATGAAACTCCGAGCCACTTTTTACCAGAGAAGGTAAGTTGAATCCCTGCCAGTACAAGCGACATTAAAGCTACAGCAGCAATCTTTGCATTATGTCCTGCCATAATGCCGATTATATTAAATCCATTAAGCCCAAAAGCAATTGAACTCATTGCAGCAATCAACGGTCTTACTTTGAAGTTTAGTAACATGATATAGAAACTAATCATAGATATGAATAGAATAGAGACAGGGTGTCCTATCCATAAACCATAGGCTTCATAGACATACTTCAATAGATCACCAGAATATTGAACACCCGTAAGATAAGCGGGCATACCACTGAACATATATGGGTTCCAAAGTGCCTCTTCTCCGGTTTTGGTCCGATAGTATTTTAGCTGCTGGTTTCCTCCCGTGCCCTGTAGAATATCATGCTGATTTATTTTCTTTCCGCTTAAAAAAGTTGGATAGTGTACAAATAATGTGATTAACAAGAATGTCAAGATTATTAAGCCATGGATGAGTAGGTTTTTTCTAGAAAGGGGAGTCATTTCGGTAGCTTAATTTTTAAAAACCTTTCAAAGGTAGAGCGAATAAGATTATTTATATCCAGAGAAATTCTAAATCGGTAAACAAGAACTATATATACCCCTGCTGTGAGTATTGACCTGATTCCAATATTAATTACAGGATGAAAAGCTGGTTTGAAAAAGAAAGCCAAGACAAAAGTTGCCCCACTTATAATCAATAACAGAAGGTGTGAATTAGTCAGTGGAGATATTTTGAAATGATATTGTACAAAACCAGTCTTTAATGTAGTATGAAATATCATTGTAATAACATAGCTAAACCCTGCGCCATTAATTCCCCAAATCGGTATTAGAAAATAATTTAAGAGAACAAGTACGAATGCCGCCAGAACTTGGAAATAGAGGTTGTATTTATATAAATGCGAAAAATTGATGATTTCGCCCGAAAAAGATGAGATCATTAATGTTAGTTTCGCCAGGCATACTAAAATGGCTACCCAAAAGCCGGCTTGAAAGGCCGAGCCTTTCGGTATAAAGTCAAACAAGTCTTGAAGATTGGTTATTATTCCGATGGTAAAAAGGATACCTATAACAGACATAGTAATGGAGCTTCGCTGATAAATAGCCTTTATTGCTTTATTATCATTTTCTCCAGAGGCCCTGGAAATCAACGGGATTATTACTTTTGCCATATTCCGCTTTGGCATTTCAACCACTACACCAATAAAAAAACAAGTGGTGAAAACACCGGTCATATCTGAACCTAAAACCGCAGTGATTTGATCATAGGAGATATTGTTGATTACAGCAAAACTTCCTGCTAGCATCATTGAGTATACTCCAAATCCGAATAATTTCTTTTTCCAAATAGTATTTATTGATTCCAATCGAAAGTCAAAATGAAATGCATGATGCATGATAAGTTGAAAAAATAAAATAACGAACGATGAGAAGTAAACAATTCCTAAACCTATTACAGCCTTATCAAAATTCCACCAGGACAAGGAATAACCGATTACTAAAAAAAAGGATCCCAGACGAAGATAAATGTCCCTTAAAAAAGAAGGCACCACAACCCTTAATACACTCCTGCTATAATTAAAAAACAAATCAAAAAAACTGTTAGAGACTATAACAACTCCGGTGACAAATAAAAAATCAATATATGTAGGCGCGGTATCTACATAGCGTAGCGCAATTGAATCCTTCAATAAATAGCCCATTAATAATATGATTCCATTTCCGATCACACAAACGAGGAAAAGAAAGGAAAATAGGCGATGCTTCTTTTCTGCATCAAATGACGGAAAATACTTCATGTACGAGCTTCCTGCACCAAAAGAGGAAATAGGAGAAACCATCATAGCATTCGCAGTGATCAATGTGAATAGGCCGATCTGTTCCAAAGAAAAATACGCTGCTCTGAAGTAGAGTGTATTGACATAGCCCAACACGACTCCCGAATAAGCAATGAAAGTACCCCAGAAACTTTGTTTGATTACTACTCCCAAAAGACTAACTAAAAAACCATAACTTTACAGACAGTCCAAGCACCATTATCAATAAAATCATTCGAATAAGTTGGTCACTTTTCCCTACTGACCATCGGCTACCTATCCATCCCCCGACGGAGTTGCCAGAAGCCAGGGTAAGTCCATACTCCCAACGTATTTTATTTTCCAAGTAAAATACGGTAACCGCAGCTAAGGTATAAGAAAGAATCACAAATACTTTGATACTATTGGTTCTGGACATGTCTAGTCCATGAACTGTTGTTAGAGCAGCAATGATTAAAAACCCGATCCCCGCTTGGATAAATCCGCCATAGATGCCGAGAAGAAAGAAAATCAGGACACTTGCCCATACCTTTTTGCGAGATAAAACCTCTTCGGAAGTCTTTTCGAGATTAGGTTTCAAAATAGTAAGACCCATCACAGTTAGCATCACTAACGCTAAAATCCGATTAAAATACTGATCACTTATATCAACTGCTATTTTTGAGCCAATGACAGCGCCGAGTATTGCTGGTATAGCAACCCATATTGCAAATGGGAAAACATAAACACCTTTGCTTCTGTAACCTGCAACAGAAAAGATATTTTGAATAAAAATAGCAACTCGATTACTTCCGTTGGCCTCAGCGGATGGTAATCCCATAAAAATTAAGAGCGGCATAATCACTAATGACCCTCCACCCGCAATGGAATTGATAAAACCCGCAAAAGCGCCTGCAAATACCAATAAGATTCCTTCGGTTAAATCCATTTAAAGTTTATGATCTGTTAGCTTGCAATCTAATGGATCGTTGCATTCAGCGAGAAGTTCTATTTGAGTTTTATTAAGAGTAGGATGAATTTCAAAAGGACACATTTCTACCATAGGAATCAGTGTAAATCTTCTTTTTTGAATAGCAGGATGAGGTATAACAAGACTTTCGGTGTTTTTAATTTTATCGTTATAATATAGAATATCGATATCTATGGATCGTTCACCCCATTTTTCTTTTCTGATTCTACCTAATTTTTCTTCAACGTCGAGTACCGTTGCAAGGAGTTTCTCCGGATTTTTAGATGTGGCAACTTCTAATGCTATATTCAAAAACCAGTCTTGATTTTTTGGTCCCCATGGCTCAGTTTCATGAATATTTGACTCGTCAATAATCTTAATTCCTTTTTTAATAATAAGTGAAGCGGCTTTTTTAAGATAGATCAATCTATTCCCTAAATTACTGCCCATAAGTAGGTATATTCCATTCATTATTTTTAAAATCAATTAGACGGAACCTCGTTATGGTTTTTAAGGTTTATTGGCAGATGAAATCAAATTTGTGTCAAAACAAATAAATGGTAAGTAAAACACAGGAAAATATTTAATGGCATTTTTAAGAAATCTTTTAGCCACACTAGTTGGCCTTTTTATTTTTTCAACCATCGCCTTCTTTCTCCTAATCGGGATCATTGTCGCTGCTTCCAAAGATGAAATACCTGAAGTTAAGGCGAATACGGTCATTTACCTTCGAATGAGTGGAGTTTTGGAAGAAAAAGCTGTAGTTGATCCTTTTTTAGAAGCATTAGGGAATACACCTAAAGTTCATAGCCTTTTAGATATAATTAACACGATTAAAAGCGCAAAAAATGATGATCGGGTGAAAGGAATTTATCTGGAGCCCATGTATTTGTCTGGTGGTTATGCCGCACTTCAAGAGATAAGAGATGTGTTGGTTGATTTCAAAGATTCGGGAAAATTTGTTTACGCTTATGGAGAATACATGAGCGAATCCGATTACTACGTGGCCTCTGTCGCAGACAGCCTTTTTCTCAACCCTACTGGTGCAATGGAATTCAATGGTCTAAGTGTTAACATTACTTTTTTCAAAGGAATGTTTGAAAAGCTTGATATAGAACCAGAAATATTTAGGGTTGGAGAGTTTAAAAGTTATGTGGAGCCGTATATAAGAAAAGATTTGAGTAAAGAGAATGAGCTTCAATATACTGAGCTCTTGGAAAGTATATATGGAACTTTTCTACGCAATCTTTCTAAATCAATTCATAAGTCGGAAGAGGAGCTTATGGAAATCTCCAACCTAATGAAGGCAAGCTTACCCAAAGATGCCGAAGCATTCGGACTGATACATCGCTTAGGATATCAAGATGAATTAAAATCAGTCATTAAAGAAAAAATTGGTCTAGATGAGAAGCAAGATTTGAAAATGATGACCATGGATAAGTATGCTCAGGCAATATCTGCGGAATCAAAATATTCTAAAAATCGAGTGGCGGTCATTGTAGCAGAAGGAAATATTGTAATGGGAGGTGATGAAGGCATTGTAGGTACTACTTATGCTAAAGAAATTCGCAAGGCACGTAACAATGATCGAGTAAAAGCCATTGTCTTGAGAATAAATTCAGGAGGAGGAAGTTTGACTGCCTCTGATATTATCTGGAGAGAACTCATGCTTACAAAAGGTAAAAAACCGATCATTGCCTCTATGTCTACCGCAGCAGCTTCTGGCGGGTATTACATTGCTATGCCAGCCGATACCATCATTGCCCAGCCAAATACGATTACTGGATCAATTGGGATCTTTGGGATGTGGTTCAATTTTGGAGAATTTCTTGAAAATAAAATCGGGATCACGCATGATGTAGTAAAGACCGGTGAATATGCGGATATCTACACGCTTACTCGTTCTTTAAGAGATGTGGAGCGAGCCATTATTCAGAGAGGAGTTGACGAAGGTTATGAGACATTTACTCAAAAAGCCGCAGATGCCAGAGGAATGTCCCTAGATGAACTCAATAAAATAGCAGGAGGACGAGTTTGGAGTGGAGAGCAGGCCTTAGAAAATGGGCTTATTGATCAATTAGGAAGCTTTAGCGATGCCATTGAATCAGCTGTTAAAGCAGCAGGAATTGAAGAAGACTACTCAGTTACCTATTATCCTGAAGAAAAACCTTTCATTGAAGAGTTTTTAGAAAAAATGAGTGCTAGAATTCAAGTATTCTTATTCGGAGCGGAAACAAAACCCATTATTAAACAAATTGAAAAACTAAAGCAACTCCAAGGAATACAAGTTAGGGTTCCCGGAGATTTGGTAGTTTATTAAAAGGTTCTCAAGAATTCAATGAAATAAGGTAGCCCTTGGTCTTTTATCATATGTCATTAATTTAAGAAATGTTGCAATAGCTAATTAGGGCTTGCTGAGAAAGTCACAGGTGTATCAGATACTAGGCAACAAGTTGAAGATGTATGCTTATACTTCGATCCGCAGCGAACGACGTAGCTGATGTACCTGTGACTAGTTGAAAAATCTCGAAATCGAGCTTTTTCAGTGCACCGAAAATGGAAGCATCTGCTCAAAAACCTTGCACGTATTGAAAAAAAAAATTTACTAAACAATATCTTTTGACCACATAAACGTGTTTTTTGAATTGAAAAAACGTTTCTTAGCAGGCCCTAATTAACTTAGTTGTGATAAAGTATAGCATGTTCTTTAAATTTCATTACTTAAGAATAAATAAGTTTTGACATCCATATATCCTAAGAAACGACCCATTCATCAAACACTGTAAGGAGACGGAAGTCTCCTTTACAGGAGATAGGATATAGACATTTAGCGCCTGAGTAATATTTATCAGCCCTTACTTCGACGAGCACTCCAACGCGAACTGGTTGATTTCATTGATCGCCTTCGGTCGGGTGAAGTGGATTTTAGTAAAGTGTAAAAGCAAGGCGGCTTTTTGTAAAGCTCGTAAACATTTAAAACCTATTGCCTTTGTCAAATTGAGCGAACGAATAATAGACAGATTAATAGACAGATTTTCTTCTCCGAAAAACAATGCAGTTCTTCCTTGGAAATATCTCTCAAACTTTAAGGGCACCTCTAAAACCCACTTTCAATTTTTGAGATGATCTTTTCTCCTGATACTTCGTTATCAAAATACTTATTTAACCCCGCTAAGCTCTGTTTTTGACGTCTTGTCTCAAAAAAAACGCTACTTCAAATTCTTGAACTGAGTTTTTAGAGGTGCCCTTAAGAAAATTGATTGAAGCTTTCAAGGTCTTTACCAAGCCAATAAGACCTGGAAGAAAATTTAACCGACCCCAACTCCCAAAAAGAAAATACCACTGAAATTATTGCTCCATTTAGTACTTAAGTTAATGACACTGGTTAAAACCTATTATAATCCAAATGTGGTAAAAACACTTGTATACAATGAAAAACTATCTTAGCCGTTAGTGAAGAATATCGGGTAAATTCAGAGAGCAACTGCTACATTCCAAAAGCCAATAAGCGTATAAAGAATAACCGAAAATATGTAAGAACATAAGAAGCTACGACGGTAACTTTATTTGAGTTAAAACTACGTATTACTATTGCCAATTTGTTATATTACAAAAACTTGTCTGGTCACCAAGCGATGAAATTTATCAGAACCAAAGAGGCTTTCTTCTTGCTTCATTTATCACTTTTGTTTTTTTCGTGCAGAAATCAAAAAAATGATTCAACTCAGCCTGCTTTCAATAGTCTTCTTATTTTAATGATGAAGGATTACATCCCTTCTGACATTGAGCTCTTAAAAGTGTATCGAATAGAAAGTTCAAAAAGAACCAGTCGTTCTAAGAATCTCTGGCTAGTGAAATTACAAATTGAAGACAATCAATTAAACAGATTGATTGAGAAGCTTACCGAGTTGGAAGAAATTGAATCTGTGAATAAGTCTAAGTCTAACCTGGGAAACAAAACCAATTTGACGATTAAAAACAAAAAGAAGTCTAAACCCAGTAAAAATTAAATCAATGAAATCGTTCTCCTTAACATTGCTAGCTTTTTTGAGCATATTTTTCTTAGCAGGACAAGATAAAAAGATTCTTAAAGGTATTCAAATATCAACTACCAAAGCTTTGTTACTAGGATCTGTTGCTCCCAAAACGGATGGTTCATATAGAACTACGTCTTTTGAAAAGAAATTATCAAAAAAAAAGCAGAAACAGATTCCGCCAAACTTCATAGGAAGAGGAAAAAGTAAGGTCATAAAGCCAGAACTTGAGCATCAAGGACCAGACCCAATCAGACAAACAAGATTTACTAGAAAAGCATCAACAATCATAGAACCTTTTGTGAATATTAATGGATTGACACAATTTGGTTCACCACATGATCCAACCGGTGCTGTAGGTTTAAATCATTATGTACAGGCAATTAATGTTACACAAATTGGTATTTATGATAAATCAGGTATTCTTGAAGATTCTTTTGCTGCTAGTTCTTTGTGGACACCTCTAGGAGAATCATCACTTGGTGATCCAATTGTTCTTTATGCTCATGAATCAGATCAGTGGATTATTACGGAATTTTCAGATCCTGCTCTTCTTTTGATTGCGGTTTCAGAAACAAGTGATCCACTGGGCAATTACCATGTTTATTCATTTGCTACTCCCCAATTCCCTGATTATCCTAAATATGCAATTTGGGATGATTTTTTAGTAGTGACGACTAATGAAACGGGACCTGAGGAGTTACATCAATATTTTTTCGATAAGGATGCGTTGCTTTCTGGTTTATCCGAAGTAGCGATACAAAGGGTTGCTATCAATGGCAATATCGATACAGAAGCTGGTTTTTACGTATCTACGCCAGTTCATTGGAATGGAGCCAATTTACCCGTTAATAATAATCCTATTGCCTTGAAGATTAATGACTCTTCCTGGGGTGAGGTGGAAAATGATGTGGTGGAGGTGATTTCATTTGACGTAAATCTTGACAATGCAGATAGTACCACTGTTTCATTGACTCAGATTGAAGTGGCACCTTTTGATAGTTATCCCTGTGATAATGAAGATATTGGTTTTGCGTGTTTATCACAGGGAGTAGGTGCTGGGGGTCTTGATGCTATTCCTGAGGTAGTGATGAATATTCCACATTACAGAAATTTCGGTACTCATGAATCCATAGTTTTGAATTTTATTACAGATGTAACTGATGGCGACAATCTATCCGGAATTAGGTGGATGGAATTGAGAAGAACTTCTGGAAACGATTGGGAGTTGCATCAAGAAGGAACCTTTGCGCCTGATGATGGTTTGCACAGATATATGGGTTCTATTGCAATAGATGAATTGGGAAATATTGGTCTTGCATATACTGTTAGTGGACCCACCACATTTGCTGGATTACGATTTACCGGAAGGTATGCGAATGACCCACTTGGAGAAATGACCATTCAGGAGGCTATTATTGTTGATGGGATTAATAGTATAGCAACGGATAGGTTTGGAGATTACGCTCATATGACCGTTGATCCCATTGATGGTCAAACATTTTGGTTTACAAGTGAGTACGGAGGCAATGGCAGTGATAATTCACTTACAAGAATTGTAGCTTTTCAATTGGAGAAAAAAGATAACGATTTAGCTGTTGTAGACATTATTACACCTGAAACTTCAGGTGAATTGGGTGCGTCAGAGTCCGTGGTTGCGGCAATTCAGAACGTAGGGAATCTAGATGCTTCAAGCTTTGATTTATCACTTTCACTAGACAGTATTTTAATCGAGACTTTTACTTATGATGAAATTTTAATAGCAGGAGACATTTATGAGCATACCTTTTCTACTACCATTGATTTGTCTGCTGTAGGAGATTACATCATAGAAGTATCTCTTAATTATTTAGATGATGAATCTGAAAGGAATGATTTTAGAGATAAAAAAATTCGAAAACTTGCGATGGTTGACGCGGCTATTCTCTTAGATGTTGAAGAAGAATTATGCGCAAGTACAACAAGCGGATCTATAACTCTTACTAACGAAGGAGCTAACATTCTTACCACAGTTGAAATAGAAACATATATTGGTGATCAATTGCAGGAAACTATAAATTGGACAGGTAACTTAGAAACAGGAGAAAGCGAGAATTTGGAAGTCTCTTTCTCCGGATTGGTTGAGGTTGATAATACACTTACTTCGGAGATTCTAAGTGTAAATGGAACCTTAGACCAAGTAGAATCAAATAACAGTTCAGACGTAATGGTAGTACTAAACAATGAATTGGAGCAAGTGAGTTTAGTGCTTACCACAGATGACTTTCCTAATGAAACGTCTTGGATGCTCGAGAATAGTGATGGTGAAGTAATCTTCTCCGGAGGTCCGTATAATAACGTCGGAACATTTACAGAAAATTTCTGTCTTAGATTAGATCAGTGTTACGTTTTCGTCGCTAATGATTCATTTGGCGATGGAATTTGTTGTGACTATGGTGTGGGCTCCTATGAACTACTTAATTCGGAAGGTAACATTATTTTCTCAAGTAATGGCCAATTTAATCAAATAGAAGAAACAATTGTTTGCGTTGGAAACCCACCACAAAATGATGCAAGCGTGGAGATATACGAGGTTAATGAAACAGTGTGTACGACAAACTTTGTTTCGCAAATGGAGATTCGAAATTTAGGTGAACAATCACTTACTTCTGTTGATTTGGAAGTAGAAATAAATGGTACGGTAACTGACAACTTCCAATGGACAGGCAATCTCAGCATCGCAGAATCAAATTATTTTATCCTCAACTACTCGGGCCTTATTGAAGGTGAAAACATTGTTGTAGCAAGAGTAAGTAATCCAAATGGTGTTATTGATGATGGTATTGATAGTAATATTGATACAGCATCAATTACAGTTCAAAGTGATCTGGAATCGGAAAATCTAAGTCTAATCATTCTGCTTGATGATTCTCCGGAAGAAACCCGATGGGAGTTAACTGATGAATCAAATGATATTATCTATTCAGGAGGTCCATATTCGGGAAATGCCGGACAGATAATTGAATCATTATGTGTTTCAAAAGATGGTTGTTACGAATTGATGTTATTCGATTCATTTGAAAATGGTATTTGTTGCGATTTCGGTGAAGGAAATTATTCATTATTGAATACAGCCGGAGAAACGATCATTTCGAGCGATGGAAATTTTGGTGGGTCAGAGTCCAATAATTTTTGCATTGGCAATATCTGTAATTTATCTGTTGAAGTTTCCAAGACCGATGTAATGGGAGATCAACTTGGTATGATCATGATTACAGCAAATGGAGGAGTTTCATATGAATACAGTATCAATGGAGGTGCTACATTCAGGTTTTCGAATACATTTAATAATCTTTCAGTTGGGAACTATGAAATACTTGTGAGGGACAGTTTAGATTGTACCGTGAGCGCATCTGTAGAGATTTTGGAAATCCCATTGAGTACAAAATCACTTGAGGATGAGTTGAAAATCTCACCTAATCCGTCGGAAGGATTGTTCAACATAACATTATCCGGAGAATATTCTACGGATCATTACCTAATCATTCAAGTGTTTGACATTAACGGTAAGCTCATTCAGGAGCGCAGATTTGGCAGGTACGATAATGAATTCAGGGGAGAAATATCTCTTTATGCTTATCCCGCCGGGATGTATTTATTAAAACCTTCCAATGTTCGTACTGATAAACTATTTAGGGTCATCAAAGAATAACTAAAAGGCAGTAGATTTTTTGCTGACCTTTTTTTTAAAAAACAAAGCATTGTTGACAAAAAATGTAAAATGCTATTTCAATGAATTCTAAGTACAGCACTCCAGACTCGACCCCTTAAATTCTTTAAAATCAGGCGTATCTCGTAAATCTACTATGTCGTAATCCTGCAGTGCTTCAAATTTAAAGCATCTTTTATAGTTTAAGAAAGCATTTTTTGTCAGTCACTAGTGTGAAGATTTGTTATTTATCGAACTATTTTTTGTTCCATCATAAGTCCATTCAAAAGGTTTAGCTCTTTCTTTGTTGTAGGTGTCCACGTATTGGATGATTTGTTTGGCCAGTTGTTCTTTACTGTGCCATACTGC
>JBCDKO010000030.1:0-31192 GCA_038746525.1 Bacteroidota bacterium | reverse complement strand
GGTTCTACCAGAAGCCCCAATGGAAGAAAGGCCAGGGACACCTTTGCTTCCCTGAAAAAAACATGTAGAAAGTTGGGCGTCTCTTTTTGGGATTTTCTCTATGACCGACTGACGGCAAGTAATAATATTGACGATCTGCCTGAGTTGCTCTCCCGTAAATTAACCTTCAACTATTGAGAAGTTACCAAATGGGGTGCCAAAATCGTTCCCAAATTTGAGGAATCAAAAATCATTCAGTATGAATATTAAACTACGCTAAATCAATTACTTGAATCAACCCGCTACTATTTGTAGTGAATAATGCGGACTAAGGCACTGCGAGTAAGAATATTGAACCGACAATCTTCTGAATAGCTTTGCATCGCTGTCGCCTTGGGCCTCCTTAAGCACCATCATAGCGATCATTATACGGATAGGGGCATGGGGACTGCCTGTCGATGAGGTATAAGACGGCTTAAAGATAGACTCATCTATTCGACCGATTACTTGCTTGAAAAATAGCTTATGCCTACCGTAGTCATCTTCATAAAGATTCAAACTCTTTCCTGATAACATCTTCCCTGTAGAGGAATAAAGGTCGTACTGAGGGGCTTTTTCTAAACATTCAGTTAATTTAATTCACAAATAATACTTTTAAAAATAAATAAATATTTCTCGGAGTGGACTCAATAATCTATTATACGAATTAATTATTTTCTATCAGGCATAATAAGCTATACTATCTTTATTTAAAGCTGTTTATCTTCCTTTTTGTTACTATTATTATTGATATCTAAATTTTCCATAGCATGCTAGATAGATAATTCAATCAATCCAGGCAATTTTAATAATATTTTCAATATCTATCCGAAAGCTTCCAAAACGTGTACCTCCCTGTACAGTTAGCGCTGGCGGCAATGCGGGAACCACCAATGTTCCATAATCTTTTTCTTCCGTACCACTTACATCATGACTCGCAAGCTTCACTTCAACGATCCCCCCGGTTTTTTTTATTAATTGTAGCTTAGAACCTAGTGGAACATTTCTGATTACTTCTAGTGCTTCTTGCTCAGTCATAAATTTTTCTTTCGAATTCTTTTAAAACTCACCTTTCAACCAATGTAGCACATCCTGTACTATTAAATGAAAATGCTTATTTGTTTACAATTAAATCGTTGATTGAATATACTACAAAAATTGGTTCGAATCGAAATTTAATTTTACTCAAAGTTTTTATTTACTAACCTATAATCCAAGCCAGAGTTTGATTAGAAACTGTTTTTCTATCTTCGATCTTTAATGAAAACGCTATTGAAAATAGACCGCTCCTATTGGCTTTATGGAAGCATCATAGGTATACTCTTGGTCATTCTAGAGATCATTCACTATAAAGCAATGGTGAGAGAGCTCAGAATTGAAGTTTTCGGAATCATTATCGGAGTGCTTTTTTTACTTTTTGGAACCTGGATTGGCGTACATTTTTTCTCTAAAAAGAAGCAAGGTGAGAAATATGACGCAGTAAAATTAGGTTTGAGCAAACGAGAGATGGAGGTTCTTCAACTAATCGCAGATGGTCATTCAAATCAGGAAATCGCCGACCTCCTTTTTGTTTCACTGAACACAGCAAAAACACACATCTCTCACATATACGCAAAGCTCGGGGTAAGTAGAAGGACCCAGGCTGTTCAAAAAGCTCAAGCGATGACATTATCTACTTCCTCTCAAAGTCGATAATTAAAAATCATCCAAAAGTATGAGCCTGAAAAAAGGATTATTTTGCTTTTTCGCAAAAACTCTGAAATTATGAAAAAGCAAACTTATATTCTTTTTGGCCTGTTCGCAGGTTTCATAAACATTGCCGGATGGTTCGTACTTAAAGCACTATTCCAAAAAGAAAATACTGATTTCGGTCTAGGCGAAATTCTTGGTTATGCGGTTATGCTACTTGCATTATCAACCGTATTCTTCGGCGTAAAGCGATATCGGGATCGTCAGCTAAATGGGAAGATTACGTTTGTTCAAGCCCTATTCAATGGTCTAGGCATTGTCTTAATTGCTAGTGTGATTTATGTGGTAGGTTGGGAAATTTACTATCCGAACTTCGCTTCAGGTTTTGAAGAGCAGTACACCACATATATTGTAAACACGATGGAGGCAGAAGGCCATTCTAAGGATGAAATACAAGCACAGAAAGAGGAAATGGCGGTGTGGATAGAGAAATACAAAAGCCCATTTTATAGAATTCCGTCAACATTCACAGAAATACTTCCACCTGGTATACTCATTGCGCTCATCACCGCTTTATTATTAAAAAAAAAGTGAACCGCAATTTTCGGCATCCTTAGGAGCATTATTTGGAAAAATCAAAACTGATTTTAAGGCTATCGATCTGTGTTTTGATAAGGTGAATGAACGATTTTAATAAGTTATGAAGAAATTTTGCATATAGTTACCAGTCAAAGGCAAGAAAAGTTAAAGTTTTGTCTGATAATTAGTGTCTCTAAGAAAACAGTATCTTTTGAAAGAAAACGATGTTTTCTAGCTCATAGAGCGAGTTTTTGTGAGATTTCAATGCGCAAATAATCATTGAATCTATTGTGAGATTTTAACAATAAAGCAATAAAATCACAGGTTCACTTTCGTTCATCCAAAATTCAGATGAATTTTTAAAAAATTGAAAAATAGATTCCAAAGTATAAAAATAGATTCGATTCATTCTTTTGCTAAAAAACTACATTGTTAGGAGTCAGTAGCATGTTTTTCGTCTTTTCTTAGAGACACTAATTATGAAAATAAATGAAGATTACCTAATAAAGGTCATTAAATCATTAAAATTGGTTATCAAGATAACAGTTGACTGTAAGCATTAATAAGATATACTTTGCAACAATTAATGACTACAATCACAAAAAAATGGGGTCCCTTGATAACTTCAAAGAAGCAAATGCAATAGACACCGGAATTCAAAAACCATTAATAGAAATTGATAAATCCCGAAAACAATTATCTAAGAATTTTTAAAAAAGCATCTATTGTTTGAAGCATATTCTGTATATATATTAAAAGATAGGGTATTTTTCGACTTGTTTGTATTATTTAAGAGAATGTAGAAACAATTGATGAATTTATCTTTGGTCCGTGGCACAGAATACCTCCACAGACTTTACCAAAGAAGATTTAAAAGAAGCTTATGATACTTATTTCGATAGCTTAAGAGGTTTTTTGTTTTATAAAACTGGAAATATTGAGTTAGCAGAGGATATTGTGCAAGAAGTTTTTATAAAGGTTTGGGAAAAGCGTTCAAATATTGAGCAAAAAACATTGAAAAGTCTGCTTTATACGATGGCAGGTAATCTCATGATTAATCACATAAATCATCTTAAGGTAATTTCAAAGCATGAAGATACTGCTAAGACAGGAATAATGAGTGAGCGTGAGTCTCCTCAATTTATAATGGAAGAAAAAGAGTTTGAGGAAAAGCTGAACAACTGTCTTGCTTCTATGCCTGGTGGATGTAGAGAAGTTTTTTTAATGAATCGAATCGATAAATTGAAATATGAAGAAATAGCGGAGATATTGAAAATAAGTATAAAGGCGGTAGAAAAACGGATGAGTAAAGCACTTAGGATTGTAAAACAGCAGATTAGGATGAAGGTATAATGGAGGATTTAAATAAATATAAAGACATCTTGAACCATGAAGAAGGTAAGGAATCTCTCAGAGATGAGATGGCTGACTTTCTGATCCAAAGCGCTCAAGCAAAAATCCCGATAGGAAAAGGAAAAGCGGTCATTTGGAAACAAATAGCAGCTTCTGTAGAAGAAGAAAAAGCAAACCAAGTCCGAAAATTCAGTCCCTGGATCCTAAGCGGCGCCGCAGCGTCCATTGCACTAGTTGTTGCCTTTGTTTTCATACTTCAGTCTCCACCAGTGACTGAAACCATTCATCTTAGGACGATTTCAGGTGAAAGTTTGGAACATAGACTGCCAGATGGTTCAGTTTTAAAGATGAATGCTATTTCTTCAATTCTGTATAATGAAGATTGGGATCGTACGTTAAAACTAACCGGTGAAGCTTTCTTCCAAGTGACTAAAGGCAAAAAATTTACCGTGCAAACCGCTTTGGGAAGTGTAGATGTACTTGGCACCTCTTTCAATGTTTTCGCTAGGGATTCTCTTTTTGAAGTCACCTGCAAGACAGGAAGAGTCAGAGTATCGATACCGGAAAAAGGAGTTGAAGCAGAACTTACCCCTGGCAACAGCGTTTTAGCAAAATCAGACACAGTCCTTCGAACGATGCTAAGCCCAGAAGAAATTGGAACCTGGACCGCCGGAGAGTTTTATTTTAGTAATCGGCCTGTGAGAGAAGTACTTAAAGAGGTAGAGCGACAATACAACACAGAAATCAATCTATTAAGTGATGACAGTTTAAGGTTTACGGGTTACTTCTACAAAAAAGCAGACTTAGCCAGCACATTGAATTTGATCTGCTTGCCACTAGGATTGAAATTTAAACAAGAAAATGAGCGCTATATCATTACAGCGGATAGTGAAGAACTATGAAAAGCTGGCTGCTTTCATTTTTATTATCAATCGCTTGGGTTCTTTCCTTTAGTCAAAATAAATTTTTTTTCCGTTGTCACCATAAATCACTTAGCAAATCACTTAGAGAGATCAGCAAAGAGTACAAACTGAAACTATCTTATAGCCCTTCGCTATTGAAGGATTACTTTCTTACTAAGGAAATAACCACTTCCACTCCTATTTCATTAATCAGGGAATTATTGAAAGGATTACCGTTTGAATTACAATCAACAAGTAATGTTTTTTTAATTGTACCTAAAAAACCTCCTTTGATCAGTGGCAAAGTGATCGATAAAAAAAGTGGAACACCTCTGGCTTACGCATTGGTACAATCGAAAAACAACAGTGCGGTGGCAGATCAAAATGGGTTTTTCTCCCTTCCACCAATAGAGGATACTCTGAAGTTGAAGGTTAGCTACCTTGGGTATAAGAAGGCTGATTTCACGGTATTGCCTGATGCTAAACCTCTGGAAATCAATATGGAACAAAATCCTTTGGTATTACAGGAAGTGATCCTGGACGCTAACAAGGAAAACGATCTTTCAATACCTGTTTCTTCCTTCACGCTTAACCCAAGACAATTCAATGCTTTGCCTGTGCTAGGAGAAACCGATGTTTTCAAGACACTACAGCTATTACCAGGCATCTCTGCCACCAATGAAAGCACCTCAGGTTTTCAAGTTCGTGGCAGTAACGCCTATCAGAACCTAGTGATAATGGATGGCTTTACCGTCTATCATCTGGATCATTTTTTTGGGATCTTTTCTACCATCAACCCCAACTTTATTAATACTGTAAACATTTATAAAGGAGGTTTCAGTGCAGAATACGGAGGCCGCGCTTCCTCTGTAGTGGATGTGAGTAGTAGACCAGGTTTTAGAGACAAAGTTTCAGGAGGAGCAGGAATTAACTTTCTATCTACCAATTTCTATTTGGATATCCCTATTAGCAATAAGCTGAATGCAATGATAGGGTTGCGAAATTCTTTTACCAGTATCATAGAAAGCGATCTATATACTGATTTTTTAACCTCTAGCAGACAAAACTTTATCTCTTCTTTTGACAACCCCAACCTCAATTCATTAGAGCTATCCCCATCCCTCAGTTTCTATGATCTGAATGCCAAAATGTCCTATCGGCCTTCTGACAAAACAACCATCAATATCAACTTATACCTAAATGAAGACAATTACCAAGGAACTTTTTCAGAACGCGATGAAATCAGTGAGTACACAGTCATAGATAAAGCAAATTGGTCCAATGTTGGATTTAGTCTTCGCTGGGACCAACTTCTCAAAAAGGATTATTTACTCACCCTCTCATTGAGCGCTTCTAAATTTCGAAATACCGAGTCGCTTTTTACAGGATTGAACGCGGTAGATAACATTGAATTCAATCAAGACCGTATTTCTGCAAATTCCGTGATAGAGCAAAGTTTTGTCAATATCACTAATCAGGTTAATGATATCAGTTTCAAATTGCAAAATGAGTTTTTTCTAACCGATCAAAGTGAGCTGCTTGCCGGAATGGAAATCAATAACCTTGAAACAGACTATAGCTCGCTTATTAACTTCCAAGATTTCTTATCAGATAGTGTGGAACAAGACTTTGCGGATTCGCTAACGCAAAACACTATCGTCACCAGTTTCTTCACGAGTTACACTAATCGGATAGGACGTTTAGCTGCCACCTTTGGTATGCGGACTAACTATTATGAGATTGCAGATAAGTGGTTCACCGAACCTCGCATCAATCTAGGATTTCAGGTGACTGATCGTTTACAGATGAAGGGCTCCTTTTCATACCACTACCAATTTCTTAACCAAACCTCTCTCTCTCTTATGAATCCTGATCGGTTTTATTGGGTGCTGAGCGATGATGACATTGTCCCGGTGATGAAAGGGAAGCATTTAATCTTCGGGGCTCACTACTCTTATCAGAATTGGAGGTTTGAAGCAGAACTATACCAAAGAAGAACCACCGGCATCTCCGCCAATAGATACATTAATTTACCGCCAGGAATTCTTGAGGACCTGGAAATTGATGAAGATTTGTCAGGTGAAAACCTCTCTCGGGGAATGGAACTATTCGCTAAGTACAAATCCCAAATTTTTACTTCCTGGATCAGCTATTCACTGGCCTCTTCTCAGGATGAGTTTCTATTTCTGAACAATGGAGAACCTTATGACTCAGATACCGATCAAAGGCATGAGATTAATGTCGTGAATATGCTTAAGCTAGGGAAGTGGGAGCTGGCAAGCACCATGATTTACGGTTCAGGAAAGCCTTACACTCCGCCTGTCGACAATGCAGAGGTAAGGAGTACCATATTTTACGAGGATTCAGATCGTATCAATACTAAACGTTTTGATTCCTATAGACGTATTGACTTATCCGCCAAATATTCTTTCTCCCTAAAGAAACTCAACTTTGAGGCAGGACTTACACTTTTCAATGTATTCGATTTTCGTAACATCAAATCCAGAAGTTATGTCAGACAGTTCATATTTGATGAGCAGTCCTCTCAAATAGCTAATGACGAAATACGTATCATTCCATTAGATACGTATTTACTGGGATTTACCCCTAATTTCTTTTTTAATGTAAGGTTTTAAATACCTTAACTAATGTTTCCAAGAAAAGACGAAAAACACGCTTACTAACACCTGCAGTATAATTTTTTAGCAAAACAATGAATCAAATCTATTTTATACTTTGAAATCAATTTCTCAATTTTTTAAAAATTCATCTGAATTTTGGATGAACGAAAGTAAACCTGTGAGTTTATTACGTTTTCATTAAAATTTCAAAAATAGATTCAATGACCATCTCTGTGCATCGAAATTTCAAAAAACATGCTCTATGAGCTGAAAACGTCGTTTTCTTTCAAAAAGATACTGTTTTCTTAGAGAAACCAGTTAAATACGTTTGTAGGTTTTTCCCGTTCGTTTGATGAACTCAAATACACTAAATACATTTGAGTTTTTTTGATCCGCTTAAAGATTTTAGCTGAGTTAAATATTATCACTAAGAAAAGACAAAAATCTTTATTTATGAGATATAAGGCGCTTTACCCTCTAATAGTATTTTTGAGTCCTAACTTAAATTTTGTCTGCTTTTTAAAATCAGCGAACTTTTGACCACTAGGTGATCAAATCTACAAGGCAGAAGCATAGTGTTGAAGATCTCTAAAACCGCAGGAACTAGATTCATAATCTTTTTTGGAAATAAGGTAGAGTGTGTATAATTTCTTTTTCATTGCGATGTATATGCGGATAAGACCTTCGAAACCCAACTTATTCTGGAAGGTATCCTTATAGAAGAGGTGACAGTTGGGTCAAGAATTTCAATGATCATGATTTTTTAACATAACCTTTCCAGGCTTTGATTATATCTGCATATCATGTAAGTATTATACAATATATATGATATACAAAGAAGAATTTTAGCGAGAACTAGACTGTCATGATATCCTTTTCTTTAGCCTCTACCAATTGATCTATCTTGGCCGTGTATTTATCAGTAAGTTTCTGAACGTTATCTTCTGCATCCTTAATAAGATCTTCAGACACGCCATCGATTTTCTTCAATGAATCATTGGTTTCTTTTCGAGCGTTTCTAATGCTTATTTTTCCTTTTTCAGCCTCAGTTTTTACTTGTTTTACAAGCTGTAACCTCCTTTCCTGAGTTAATGGAGGTATATTAATATGTATTTGTTCTCCATCATTTTGTGGATTAAAACCCAGATTACTATTAATAATAGCTCTTTCAATTTCAAGAAGCATGTTTTTTTCCCAAGGTTTTATATTTATTGTTCTAGCATCTGGTGTAGTAACGCCAGCCGCCTGGTTCAAAGGTGTCATATTTCCGTAATATTTTACATCTATTCCTTCCACCATGCTCGGCATGGCTTTTCCAGCTCTTATTTTCGAGAATTCATTCTTAGTGTGACCGATGGTTTTTTCCATCATTTCTTCAGCAGTTGCTAAGTAGATTTCAATCTCTTCCATAGTTTTCAGTGAATAAGTGTTCCAGTATTATCTCCAGATATGATTTTAGTAAGATTGCCCTCCTGGTTCATATCAAATACGATAATAGGAAGGTTATTTTCTTGGCATAAAGTAAATGCTGTCATATCCATAATATTCAAGTTGTTTTCGTAAGCTTTTTGAAAAGTGATTTTTTCATATTTCTCTGCATTCGGATCTTTCTCTGGATCCGCAGTGTATACACCATCTACTTTTGTTCCTTTTAAAACCACATCTGCCTCTATTTCAATAGCCCTTAAACTAGCCGTAGAATCAGTTGTGAAATAGGGATTACCAATTCCCGCTCCGAAAATAACTACTCTTCCTTTTTCTAAATGTCTGATAGCCCTTCTTCTTATAAATGGTTCACAAACCTGTTCCATTTTGAGTCCAGACATAAGTCTTGTATACATGCCATTTTTTTCAAACATACTTTGTAGTGCCATCGCATTAATCACGGTTGCAAGCATCCCCATATAATCTCCTTGAACTCGATCAATTCCACTAGCTTCTGCTTCAACCCCTCTAAAAATATTGCCACCACCAATGACAACAGCTACCTCTACACCATTATCAATTATTGCCTTAATCTCTTTGGCATATTGAGTCAACCTTCGTGAATCAATTCCATGTTGTTTTTCACCCATAAGGGCTTCTCCACTTAACTTAAGAAGTACTCTTTTATAGCTCATAATTAAGATATTCGAAAACGAATTCAACAAATATAGAAGGATTGAATTCCTCCTACTTAAAAGATATGAGTACTTGATTTTTTTCTACGCTCTGATTTAGTGATACGTGAATCTTATCTATTGAACCATCACCAGGGGATTTAATCACATTTTCCATTTTCATTGCTTCTAAGATCAATAACTGATCTCCGCTTCGGACCTCCGCACCTTCTTCTACCGTAATATTAAGTATCGATCCTGGCATAGGAGCTTTAACCTCGGATATTCTGGCGCTTTTAGTCGAATCCATGCCAAGTTCGGCCAAAATCTGATCCATTCGATCTAAAACTTTTACCTCCATGGGTCGATTATTCACCGAAAGCATCATTTTCTTCTTTTTTTGATCGATTACTTCAACAGTGTGAACAGCAAAATCACTGTAAATTTTAAAAGAACTTTCAGATAATTTCTCAACTTTATAATCAAAAAATACTCCATCAATTAACAGCTGATCATTTTGTCTATCCACTTTAAATTTCTTGCTATTATCAATTATTATTTCTTTCATCGTTAGATGTAACTCACATAAGTCTTCAAAAATATAAATAGATCTGAATAGGAAAAATTTTCATTGTTTTTAGAAAACGAAATTATTCCCAAAACTCAAAAATAGATGATGTTAATACTGTATTTTTCAATGATAATGAAATTTGATTAGTCAGGAAAAGCATGTACTTTTGCAGTCCTTTTTTAAAAGGTGATTTAATATTATTCTTAAATCTATGGGGAGATACTCAAGCGGCCAACGAGGACAGACTGTAAATCTGTTGGTGTATTCCTTCGCAGGTTCGAATCCTGCTCTCCCCACTTAAGCGGGTGTAGCTCAGTTGGTAGAGCGACAGCCTTCCAAGCTGTAGGTCGCGGGTTCGAGCCTCGTCACCCGCTCAAACGTCGGAAAAGTTCGATAATGAGCATGATTAAAATAAATATTGGATGCTTTTAGATAAAAGAAATGGGTGCAATTCTCTCAAGTAGAGTCATTAACCATTTATAGAATGGCTATTGGTATTTGAGGTCTCGGCAGTTCGCTCTGTAAAGAGCCTTTTCGTTGATCCAAATTTCATTTTGAGAAAATCGACATAGGTTCCCGTTCTTTGTTACTTATTATATAGCTTGAAACGGATACACCAAAATAAAATAAGCCGATGTAGCTCAGGGGTAGAGCGTTTCCTTGGTAAGGAAGAGGTCAGGGGTTCAAATCCCCTCATTGGCTCTCTTCTCGTTATAGGAGTATGTCGGGTAATAAACATTAGAATAATTAATAATAAACTAAATTTAAACTAAATCGAAGATTATCAAACATGGCTAAAGAAACCTTTGATCGTTCTAAACCACATGTAAACATCGGCACAATTGGGCACGTAGATCATGGTAAAACAACTTTGACAGCTGCAATTTCTGCAGTCTTAGCGTCTAAAGGTCTTGCAGAAGTAAAAGATTTCTCTGCAATTGATAACGCACCAGAAGAAAAAGAACGAGGCATTACTATTAACAGCTCACATATTGAGTATCAAACAGAAAATCGTCACTATGCTCACGTGGACTGTCCAGGGCATGCCGACTACGTGAAAAATATGGTTACAGGAGCTGCTCAAATGGATGGTGCAATTATTGTTGTAGCAGCAACTGATGGTCCTATGCCGCAAACAAGAGAACACATTCTTTTATCACGTCAAGTTGGCGTACCTGCCTTGGTGGTTTTCATGAATAAAGTTGATTTGGTTGATGATCCTGAACTTCTTGAATTAGTTGAAATGGAGATCAGAGAACTCCTTTCTGATTATGATTTCCCAGGAGATGATGTTCCTGTGATTCAAGGATCAGCGCTTGGTGGACTCAACGGCGAAGCTAAATGGGTGGAAAAAATTGAAGAATTGATGACTGCTGTAGATGAGTATATTCCACTACCGGAAAGAGCAATAGATAAAGATTTTTTGATGCCGGTTGAAGATGTATTCTCAATTACAGGTAGAGGAACTGTAGCTACAGGACGTATAGAAAGAGGAGTGATAAATTCTGGAGAAGCTGTTGATATCATCGGAATGGGAGCTGAAGACTTAAAGTCCACTGTAACTGGAGTGGAGATGTTCAGAAAAATTTTGGATAGAGGAGAGGCAGGTGACAATGTGGGACTCCTTTTACGAGGTATCGAAAAATCCGATATCAAAAGAGGGATGATTATTTGTAAACCAGGGTCAGTCACCCCTCATGCTCATTTCAAAGCTGAGGTTTACGTTCTTTCAAAAGAAGAAGGTGGCCGACATACTCCGTTTTTTAATAAATATAGACCCCAATTCTATGTAAGAACAACCGATGTAACAGGTGAAATCAAACTTTCTGAGAACATCGAAATGGTTATGCCAGGTGATAACGTTACTATTGAAGTAACCCTTATCAATGCAATTGCTTTAGAGAAAGGCTTGAGATTCGCAATTAGAGAAGGTGGAAGAACAGTGGGTTCAGGCCAAGTAACAGAAATTCTTGATTAAATAGATAATTATCCTGAAGCGCGATTCTGTTTCAGAATTTGGTTATACAAACTGATTACTTTAAGTTTGCATTTCTTTTAAAAGCTGCATTTTTTACGGGTGTAGCTCAATTGGTAGAGTAGCGGTCTCCAAAACCGTTGGTTGGGGGTTCGAATCCCTCCTCCCGTGCATATGGCAAGAGTTATGTTTAAAATAGTTACTTTTTTTAAAGAATCCTACGAAGAGCTTACCAGAAAAGTTTCTTGGTCTAAATATAGTGATCTGCAAAATAGTTCAATTTTAGTATTGGTAGCATCATTAATATTTGCTTTAATGATTGGTTTAATTGATTATGTCTTTGAGAATTTAATGGAATTTATTTACGAAGAGCTATAATTCAGAGTAAGGATGGAACATAGGTGGTATGTAGTTAGAGCAGTTAGTGGTAAGGAAAGAAAAGTTAAGGAGGCAATAGAGAGTGAAGTTGCTCGTCAGAAATTGTCTGAATTCATTCCTCAAGTTCTTATTCCTTCGGAAAAGGTTTACGAAATGAGGAATGGAAAGAAACGTGTTAGAGAAAGAAATTTTTTCCCTGGTTATGTTTTGGTTCAAGCTGACTTCACAAATGGTGAGGTTCAACACCTGATTACAAATAAAAACCTAATTCCAAACGTTATAGGTTTTTTGAGTGCGACTGGAACTAGTACTACAAAAGACCCATTACCTCTACGACCATATGAGGTGAATAGAATCTTAGGTAAAGTAGATGAAGTTGAGGAATATGAAGAAAAACTAGATACCCCTTTTATAGTGGGCGAAAGCGTTAAGGTTATGGATGGACCTTTTAGTGGCTTTACAGGAACAGTAGAGGAAGTATTTGAAGATAGAAAAAAGCTTAATGTTACAGTTAAGATTTTTGGAAGGAATACGCCAGTAGAGCTGAATTATATTCAAGTAGAAAAAGAAGATTAAATTAAGTAAAATGGCTAAGGAAATAACAGGATATTTAAAATTGCAAGTTCGTGGAGGAGCAGCTAATCCTTCTCCTCCGGTTGGTCCCGCACTCGGTGCTAAAGGGTTAAATATCATGAACTTTTGTAAGCAATTTAATGCACGTACACAAGATAAGCCAGGGCAACTTTTACCAGTTGTTGTTACGATTTACTCTGATAAATCTTTTGATTTTGTAATTAAAACACCTCCCGCAGCTTCTTTAATAATGGAAGCTGCAAAACTCAAAAAAGGTTCGTCTGAGCCAAATAGGCACAAAGTTGGATCCATAACTTGGGATCAGATAAAAATCATTGCAGAGACAAAGATGTCAGATCTTAATGCATTCAATGTTGAATCAGCGATGAGAGTTGTAGCAGGTACAGCAAGGAGTATGGGCGTAAAAGTTTCCGGTAAAATACCTTGAGCAGAATAATATTTTGATATGAGTAAATTAACTAAAAATCAAAGGAAGGCTCAAGAGCTTTTAGAAATCGGTAAAGAATATTCTTTAGATGAGGCAGCAATGCTCATAAAGAAAATTACGTTTACGAAATTTGATGCGTCTGTGGATATAGATATTCGTTTAGGAGTTGATCCCAAAAAGGCTGATCAGATGGTAAGAGGTGTTGTTTCGTTACCTCATGGAGTAGGTAAAGATATAAAAGTTCTCGTTCTTTGTCCTACCGATAAAGAACAAGCAGCTAAAGACGCAGGTGCAGATTATGTCGGATTAGATGAGTATATTAAGAAAATTGAAGGCGGATGGACAGATATTGACGTAATCATAACCATGCCAACAGTAATGGCACAGGTAGGCAGATTAGGTAGAATATTAGGCCCTAGAGGTTTAATGCCAAACCCAAAATCTGGTACTGTAACAATGGACATAGCTCAAGCTGTAAGGGATGTCAAAGCAGGTAAGATTGATTTTAAAGTAGATAAATTTGGCATCATCCATACAAGTGTAGGTAAAGTTTCCTTTGATCCTGAAAAAATTAAGGAAAACATACTTGAGATGATTCAAACAGTATCCAAATTAAAACCAGTTTCTTCTAAGGGAACATATTTTAAATCTATAACGCTATCAAGTACAATGAGTAAAGGTATTTCTATAGATAAAAGTAGCATAGCAAGCATTTAATCAGTTATGACACGAGAAGAAAAAGCACAATTAATAAATGACCTCTCCGAAAAAATGAAGGTGACTGATCATTTTTATATAACTGATACTTCTGGACTTACCGTGGCCCAAGTAAATAAGTTTAGAGAAATGTGCTTTAAGAAAGGAGTCGAATATAAGCTTGTTAAGAATTCCCTGATAAAAAAGGCCCTTGAGAATGTAGAAGGTGATTTTGCATCACTTTATGAAGTATTGAAGGGAACCTCTGGAATCATGTTTGTAGATGAGACTGCTAACTTACCTGCGAAAATCATCAAGGACTTCAAAAAAGAAGATGCGAAAGATAGGCCTAAATTCAAAGCTGCTTCAATAGATTCAGATTTGTTTATTGGTGAAGATCATCTGGGTGCATTAGCTAGTCTTAAATCTAAACAAGAACTTATTGGTGACATTGTTATATTATTGCAATCCCCTGCAAAAAATGTTCTGTCACTTCTACAAAGTGGAAAACAGAAATTAGCAGGTATTGTTAAAACACTTTCAGAAAGAGAATAAAATTTTAAACACATTAATAAATTAATCAAATGGCAGACTTAAAAGAATTTGCAGAGCAATTGGTTAATCTTTCGGTTAAAGAGGTAAACGAATTAGCGAACATACTTAAAGACGAGTATGGCATTGAGCCTGTAGCTGCAGCCGGGCCTGTAGTGGTTGCCGGTGGTGCCGATGGAGACACAGATAGCGGTGTTGAAGAAAAATCTTCTTTTGACGTAGTTCTCAAATCTCCGGGTGGGGCCAAACTAGCAGTGGTTAAGCTTGTTAAAGGGCTTACAGGTTTAGGACTCAAGGAAGCGAAAGAACTTGTGGATAACGCTCCTAAAGCAGTAAAAGAAGGAGTGGATAAAGACGAGGCGGAAGGTCTTAAGAAACAGCTCGAAGAGGCTGGTGCTGAGGTAGAATTAAAGTAAAGCAATAAATAAACTAACAGAATATCTGACCTGGCTCGCGACGGTATCATCGCGAGCCAGGTCTTTTGCTGTTTGTATATAAAGCTAAAATTTCTTTGTATTTTTCAAAACATAAACTTCATAACTTTGGCTAATTATAATAACATGAGAATAAATTTCTCTTCGATTAAATCAGTGATAGATTATCCGGATTTTCTCGATGTTCAACTAAAATCATTTATTGATTTTTTTCAGCTTGATACACCTGCTGAAAGAAAAGAAGGTGAAGGATTATACAAAGTATTCATGGAAAATTTCCCTATTACAGACTCAAGGGAAAATTTTGTGTTAGAATTTGTTGATTATACAGTAGATCCCCCAAAATACAGCATTCAAGAGTGTATTGAAAGAGGATTAACTTATTCTGTGCCACTAAAAGCAAAGCTTCGTTTGCTTTGTAATGATGAGGAAAATGAAGACTTTGAAACCATAGAGCAAGAAGTTTTCCTTGGTAATATCCCTTATATGACAGAAAAAGGGTCTTTTGTTATTAATGGGGCGGAGCGGGTCATAGTTTCGCAATTACATAGGTCTCCAGGAGTATTTTTTGCCCAAAGCAAGCATACTAATGGGTCGCTACTTTATAGTGCGCGAATCATTCCATTCAAAGGCTCTTGGATTGAATTTGCTACTGACGTAAATAACGTTATGTATGCTTACATCGATAGAAAGAAAAAATTTCCTATTACTACTCTTCTCAGATCTATCGGATATGGATCTGATAAAGAAATTCTCGATTTGTTTGGACTTTCTGAGGAAATCGAAGCTACTGGAAAAGAACTTAAAAAAATTACCGGTAGAAGGCTCGCAGCAAGAGTACTAAGAACCTGGACAGAGGATTTTGTTGATGAAGATACGGGGGAAGTTGTGTCGATCGATAGGAATGAGGTTGTCTTAGAGCGTGATAGTATCGTAGAGGAAGAGGACATTCAAACGATCTTAAATTCCGGTACAAAATCTGTTATTCTTCACCGCAAGGATGTTAACATCGCTGAGTATTCTATTATTTATAATACCCTTCAAAAAGACAACTCTAATTCAGAAAAAGAAGCTGTTGAGCAGATTTATCGTCAGTTGAGGAATACAGAGGCTCCTGATGAGCAAACTGCGCGTGATATTATTACCAGTTTGTTCTTCTCCGATAAGCGATACGACCTGGGAGAAGTAGGAAGATATCGAATCAATAAAAAATTAAACATAGATCAGGATTGGGAACGCAGGGTATTATCTACGGGAGATATCATATTAATTGTCAAATATCTGATCGGTCTAATCAACAGTAAAGCAGTAGTTGATGATATTGACCATTTAAGCAATAGAAGAGTGCGAACGGTAGGTGAGCAGTTATATTCTCAGTTTGGAGTAGGTCTTGCTAGGATGGCAAGAACCATTCGCGAGAGAATGAACGTGAGAGATAATGAGGATTTCAAACCTGTTGATCTAATAAATGCTCGTACCCTATCATCTGTGATAAATTCATTTTTTGGAACAAATCAGTTATCTCAATTTATGGATCAAACAAATCCACTAGCCGAGGTTACTCATAAAAGAAGGATGTCAGCCTTAGGTCCGGGCGGTCTTTCAAGAGAAAGAGCAGGGTTTGAAGTAAGGGATGTTCATTATACCCACTACGGAAGACTTTGCACTATTGAGACCCCTGAGGGGCCTAATATAGGTCTGATCTCGTCTCTATGTGTTCACGCCAAAGTGAATCAAATGGGATTTATTGAAACTCCATATAGGGAAGTTAATGCAGGTAAAGTGGATATGTCAGGTAACGTAAGATACTTAACGGCTGAAGAAGAAGATACACACAATATTGCTCAAGCGAATGCTCCTTTATCTGATGATGGGGATTTTCTAAATGATAGAATCAAAGCCCGATTTGAGGGAGATTTCCCACTCTGTGAGGATAATGAAGTAAGCTATATGGATGTAGCGCCTAATCAAATCGTTTCTGTTGCTGCTTCTATGATCCCATTCCTTGAGCACGATGACGCTAATCGCGCGTTGATGGGGTCGAACATGCAGCGTCAAGCGGTTCCCTTAATGAGGCCTCAAGCTCCTATTGTAGGCACTGGTTTAGAAGAGAGAGTAGCTCTTGATTCACGAGTGCTTATCAGGGCCGAGGGAGTTGGTACAATTAGATATGTTGATGCAACCAAAATAGTGATCAATTATGAATTATCTGATGAGGATGCAATCATTTCTTTTGATAGATCAACTGTGATCTATGATTTAGTTAAGTTCAGGAGGACAAATCAAGACACATGTATCAATCTTAAACCTATTGTTAGAAAAGATGATAGTGTGAAGGCAGGTCAACCACTCTGCGAAGGGTTTGCTACAGAAAAGGGTGAATTGGCACTCGGCATAAACATGCAGGTTGCTTTTATGCCCTGGCAAGGTTACAATTTTGAAGATGCTATCGTAATATCTGAAAGAGTGGTCAGGGAAGATATCTTCACCTCCATTCATATAGATGAATTCGAACTTGAAGTAAGAGACACCAAAAGAGGCGAAGAGGAGCTTACCAGTGAGATTCCAAATGTCTCTGAAGAGGCGGTCAAAAACCTTGACGAAAATGGGATCATTCGAATAGGAGCTGAAATAAAAGAAGGAGATATTCTTATTGGTAAGATCACCCCCAAAGGAGAATCTGATCCTACACCAGAAGAGAAATTGCTTCGAGCAATTTTTGGGGATAAAGCCGGTGATGTAAAGGACGCCTCACTAAAAGCATCTCCCTCATTAAAAGGAGTAGTGATTGATACAAAGCTATTCTCAAGACCCAAAAAAGATAAAGACGTTCGTGCCAGAGCCAAGAAGGAAGTTGAATTACTTAAAAACAAGTACAGCCGACAACTCACCAAAGCTCGGGAGGTAATGATTGATAAGCTTACTAAGCTTTTAGATTGCGAAACATGTCAAGGAATTAAGCATAAGTTTGGTGAAGAGGTGATGAGTAAAGGAGTCAAGTATTCGAGAAAAAATATTGAAGCTAATTTATTTCCTCCTAAAAATAAATACAGAGACGAAAGCAACTACAATGTTCCAGAAGAAGCAAACCTTATTTCTGACCTTATTATCGAAGATTGGACTGGTGATGAAAAAACGGACGAGTTGATTTTCAAATTAGTTAAAAACTACATTGGATATAGAAATGATATTTCGGGCAAGTTTAAGAGAAAAAGGTTCACTTTTGAAGTTGGAGATGAGTTGCCGGCGGGAATTGTTCAGTTGGCCAAAGTCTATGTAGCCAAAAAACGAAAATTAAGAGTAGGTGATAAGATGGCCGGAAGGCACGGGAACAAAGGTGTCGTGGCAAAGATTGTGCGTGAGGAAGATATGCCGTTTATGGAAGATGGGACCCCTGTAGATATAGTTTTAAATCCATTGGGTGTACCATCAAGGATGAATATCGGTCAGATTTACGAGACAGTATTGGGATGGGCCGGATTAAAGCTTAGCAAAAAATATGCTACCCCAATCTTTGATGGAGCAACTGAGGAAGAAGTGCAGAATGAATTGAAAGAGGCTGGACTTCCGAATTTCGGTAGATCTTATCTTTATGACGGACTCACTGGTGCACGTTTCGATCAACCTGTGACAGTGGGAGTAATCTATATGTTGAAACTTGGTCATTTGGTGGACGATAAGATGCACGCAAGAAGTATTGGTCCTTATTCGCTTATTACGCAACAGCCATTAGGTGGTAAGGCCCAGTTCGGTGGTCAGCGCTTTGGAGAAATGGAAGTCTGGGCATTAGAAGCTTTCGGAGCGGCTAACGTTCTTCAAGAAATTCTTACAATCAAATCAGACGATGTAATTGGAAGAGCTAAAGCGTATGAAGCTATCGTAAAGGGCGAAAACATGAACAAGCCAAATATTCCTGAATCATTTAATGTATTAATTCACGAGTTAAGAGGTCTTGCCCTTGAAATCACTTTAGATTAAATTATTAAATAAATTATTCACCCGATTTAAAAGTCGGTAGATTTTAACATAATTATGGCATTCAGAAAAAACAAAAAAATACACAACGATTTTTCGAAAGTTACAATTAGTCTTGCTTCACCAGAGTCCATTCTAGAAAGCTCACATGGGGAAGTGACACAGCCTGAAACCATTAACTATCGGACTTATAAACCTGAAATGGGTGGTCTTTTCTGCGAGCGAATCTTTGGTCCGGTAAAAGACTGGGAATGCCATTGTGGAAAATACAAAAGAATTCGATATAAAGGAATCATTTGTGATAGATGTGGAGTTGAGGTTACAGAAAAGAAGGTTCGCCGCGAACGCATGGGACACATTGAGTTGGTTGTACCTGTGGCCCACATCTGGTATTTTAAATCGCTTCCTAACAAGATAGGATATCTGTTAGGAATTCCAACCAAAAAGCTTGATCAAATTATCTATTACGAGAGATATATTGTGATCCAACCAGGAATAAAAGAAGAAGATGGTATTTCTAAGCTCGATTTTCTCACAGAAGAAGAATATCTTGACATTCTTGATAAGCTTCCAAGGGAAAACCAAATGATTGATGATGATGACCCAAATAAGTTTATTGCTAAAATGGGCGCAGAGGCGTTGGGAATGCTTTTATCGAGAACTCAACTTGATGAATTGTCTTATGAATTGAGGCATCAAGCTGCAACAGATACATCTCAACAGAGAAAAGCAGAGGCATTAAAAAGGCTGCGAGTGGTTGAAGCCTTTAGAGACGCCAGAACCAGAATAGAAAATAAGCCAGAATGGATGATTGTTAAAATGGTTCCGGTTATTCCACCAGAATTGAGACCATTGGTTCCTTTAGATGGAGGACGATTTGCTACATCTGATTTGAATGATCTTTACAGAAGAGTCATTATTAGAAATAATCGTTTGAAAAGGTTAATAGATATTAAAGCACCGGAAGTGATCCTTCGAAATGAAAAGAGAATGCTCCAAGAAGCGGTTGATTCACTTTTTGATAATTCAAGAAAGGTAAATGCGGTAAGATCAGACGGTAATAGAGCCTTGAAATCCTTGAGTGATATGCTCAAAGGCAAGCAGGGAAGATTCCGTCAAAATTTATTAGGAAAAAGGGTCGATTATTCCGGTCGATCAGTAATTGTTGTAGGTCCGGAGCTGAAAATGCATGAATGTGGTCTACCAAAAAATATGGCAGCAGAGCTTTTCAAGCCATTTATTATTAGAAAGTTAATAGAACGGGGAATTGTAAAAACGGTAAAATCTGCGAAGAAGATTGTAGATAGAAAAGATCCTGTGGTATGGGATATACTTGAGAATGTGTTAAAGGGGCATCCAGTATTATTGAACAGGGCTCCAACACTCCACAGGTTGGGTATTCAGGCTTTCCAGCCAAAGCTTATCGAAGGAAAAGCGATTCAGCTTCACCCCTTAGCATGTACAGCATTCAATGCTGACTTTGACGGAGACCAAATGGCGGTACACGTACCACTTGGTCACGAAGCAATACTTGAAGCTTCTTTATTAATGCTTTCATCTCACAATATCTTAAATCCAGCTAATGGAGCGCCCATTGCAGTTCCATCTCAAGATATGGTATTAGGACTTTATTATATTACTAAGGGTCGAATAAGTACTGATAAAGAGGAAGTTTTGGGAGAAGGTAAGCTTTTCTATTCACACGAAGAAGTAATCATCGCACTGAATGAGAAGAAAATTTCCCAGCATGCTCACATCAAGGTGAGAGCTAAGGTTCGAAATGAAAAAGGGGAGTTGGAAGCTAAAATTATTGAAACCATTGCGGGAAGAGTACTTTTTAATGAAGCTGTTCCAGAAGAAGTAGGTTACGTAGATGAACTACTCACCAAGAAAAAACTTCAGAAAATAATTGCTTTTGTATTCAAGGTGACGGGAATGGCAAGAACTGCGCACTTTCTAGACGACATTAAAGATCTTGGGTTCAAAATGGCTTATCAGGGAGGCCTTTCAATGGGACTTGATAACATCAATATCCCAGAAGAGAAGGAGAGGCTTGTGGCTCAGGCAAAAGAAGAAGTGGATGCCGTTTGGCAAAACTACTTAATGGGTCTTATCACAGATAACGAGCGTTATAATCAAGTAATCGATATCTGGACTAGAACCAATTCTCAACTAACCAATTCATTAATGACGCAGATGGAAGAAGACAATCAAGGCTTCAATTCTATCTATATGATGATGCACTCGGGTGCAAGGGGTTCAAGAGAGCAGATTCGTCAATTAGGAGGAATGAGAGGGTTAATGGCTAAACCTCAAAAGAATTTACAAGGATCAGTCGGTGAAATTATTGAAAACCCTATTCTTTCCAACTTTAAAGAAGGTCTTGATGTAATTGAGTATTTCATCTCAACGCATGGAGCACGGAAAGGTTTAGCAGATACTGCTCTTAAGACCGCAGACGCGGGATATCTAACAAGACGTCTTGTTGATGTAGCACAGGATGTGGTGATTAATGAAGATGATTGCGGAACTCTCAGAGGTCTTTCTGTGTCCGCATTGAAAGACAATGAAGAGGTTGTAGAAGCGCTATCTGAAAGGATCTTGGGTAGAGTATCAGTTCACGATATTTATAATCCTATCACTGAGGAGTTAATCATTGCTTCTGGTAAAGAATTTACGGAAGAAATTGCAGAATATATTGATAACTCAAGTATAGAGGAAGTAGAAATAAGATCTGTGCTTACCTGTGAAACGAGACAAGGAGTTTGTGCAAAATGTTATGGCAGAAATCTTTCCACTGGTCGAATGTCTCATGTTGGAGAAGCAGTTGGAGTAATCGCGGCACAATCTATCGGAGAGCCAGGAACACAGCTTACATTAAGAACATTTCATGTAGGAGGTACTGCTTCAAATATTGCAGTAGATGCAAACATCAAAGCGAAATTCGATGGGATTATCGAGTTTGATGAACTTAGAACAGTTAAGTCTTCTGATGAGGAGGGCAATAAGATTCAGGTTGTGATGGGTAGATCTGGTGAGATTAGAATACTTGATGAGAAGAAAGAGAAAGTATTGATTTCAAATCATGTTCCTTATGGCGCAATATTGAAAGTAAAAGACGGAGATAATGTTTTGAAAGGAGAAGAAATGTGCTTCTGGGATCCTTATAACGCAGTAATAATGTCTGAGTTTGACGGTAATGCTTCATTTGACTCCATTATCGAAGGAGTTACTTTCAAAGAAGAATCCGATGAGCAGACTGGGCATAGAGAGAAAGTTATCATTGATACAAAAGACAAAACTAAAAATCCTGCAATAGAGGTTGTTAATGATGAAGGAGTAATGGAAAAAGCCTATAATATTCCAGTAGGCGCTCACCTCGCCCTTGAAGAAGGAGATAAGATCAAAGCAGGTCAAGTACTTGCGAAAATCCCAAGAAAAACGGGTAAGTCAAGAGATATTACCGGAGGTCTCCCTAGAGTAACCGAGTTATTTGAAGCACGAAACCCTTCTAACCCAGCTGTAGTCAGTGAAATTGATGGAGTGGTTGAGTATGGAGGAATCAAGCGAGGAAATAGAGAGATATACATTGAATCCAAAGATGGAGTGAAAAAGAGATACATGGTTCCATTATCTAAACATATTTTAGTACAAGATAATGATTATGTAAGGGCTGGCGATGCGCTATCTGACGGAGCGATAACGCCCGCAGATATTTTAAAAATTAAAGGGCCAACGGCAGTTCAGGAATATCTTGTAAATGAAATCCAGGAAGTATATCGTTTGCAAGGTGTGAAAATCAATGATAAGCACATTGAAGCGATAGTACGCCAAATGATGCAAAAAGTAATTATTGAAAATGCAGGTGACACTAGCTTCTTAACTAATCAGTTAGTTGACAGATTTGCATTCATGGAGGAGAATGACAGTATCTTGGATAAGAAAGTAGTAGTAGAACCTGGAGACTCTACCAATTTTAAAGCCGGGCAGATAATTGATGCAAGATCTTTGAGAGACGAAATTTCAAGCCTTAAGCGTAGGGATATGAAGCTTATTCAAGTAAGGGATGCTGAGCCGGCAACCGGTAAGCCTACCTTACAAGGGATTACTCAGGCTTCACTAGGAACTGAAAGCTTTATTTCAGCAGCATCATTTCAGGAAACTACAAAAGTACTTAGCGAGGCCTCTATCAAAGGCAAAGCTGATACCTTAACAGGATTAAAAGAAAATGTGATTGTTGGCCATTTGATCCCTGCAGGGACTGGTGTTAGGAAGTTTGGTAATTATATTGTGAATTCCGAAGAAGAGTACCAGAGTTTAGTAGCTTCCAGAGAACAGTTCGAATCGAGGGAAGTTGAAGTGCAATAATGATGAGCGATAGTAGCAAAAAAGAAGAAAAGAAGTCAAACAATCAGATAAATATAGAACTTTCTGAAGAGATAGCTGAGGGTGTATATTCCAATCTGGCTATGATTGCACATTCTAGCAGTGAATTTGTGATTGATTTTATTAGACTTATGCCGGGTGTTCCTAAAGCCAAAGTAAAATCCAGGATTGTTATCACTCCGGAGCACGCAAAAAGATTGCTCACTGCTCTTGAAGATAACATAAATAAATATGAATCTACTTTCGGTGAAGTAAAGCAGACAGGAGAAGTACCTAAATTTCCTCTGAATTTTGGAGGTACAATGGGAGAAGCTTAACATAAAAATCGATGATTAAAAATGAAAAAAGAGCTCAAGGTTCTTTTTTCGTACTGCTAACATAAACGAGCTAGAACGAAAGTTTTTCAAGGGCTGGCATAGGACGGAAAGGAGAAATCCTAACTTAAAATGAAGTGAGGGATAGAAGTGAAGTGAGGGATAGAATAGATTATTTGTCGTTTTACTAACCTGAGCAGTGTCAATGCCTATTGTATCGAAATGGTAAAAAACTACAGAGAAAACAGTCCTCACCTATCTTGAAGAAAAGGTGCAACACTACCTTCCGGCTATGAAGGGTACTTTATGAAAGAGGATTACAAACAGCTATGGACAATATAGAACGTTTGCGGAGACCTAATCGATTGCATTCATTGTTTGACAGCTTTTTGCAGAACAGAATCTTCGGCAAAAGCATAAATCATGTCTTATGATCTATTTCATCTTGATGTAGATAGTGTCTCTTGGAAAACTGTATCTTTTGTGAGAAAAGGATGTTTTTAGTTCTTGAAGTGCGTGTTTTTGAGATTTTGATTTATCGAACTAGGCTCTTAGGAAATAGTTTTGGCAAGCTACAAATAAAGAAAATGGATCATTTAGGTAAAGCAAATGTTGCAATTAACGAATTTTTAAATCAAAATGTGCTCACGTGCATGCTAACCCCCATTTTTTGTATTTACTAAGTGCCTACTTCAATAGATTCAATTCAACCTTTTGCTAGAAAACTATGCTATAGGTGTCAATAGCGTGGTTTTCGTCTTTTCTTAGAGGTATTAGTTATGAATACCGGTTTTAAGGTCATGTTGGCTAAGTTTCATTCCTGATCCGGTTCAGTAATTTTTTAAAAATTATACTCCAAATAATGATATTTCTGTATTCGCCAAGTATGACGTTTTTCTATGAAGAGCTTAACTAAATAGCACTTATACGAATTGGTTGTTCACATTAAAAATTGTCACATCATACCATTTATCTTATTAGGCTTACCTTTATTTTACATTTATTAACCTTCTTTTATCTTCCTGTTTGTTTGGTTACTTTTATCCTTCTTAAACCTAAAAGATGTATGAAGAAACTATTTAGCATATCCTCAATTTTATCCTTTCTTATTTCTCTTGCCCAGGTGGATATGAGCTATTATTTACCAGAAAGTAATTACAATTCTAGCATCCCTACCCCTGAAGAAGTATTGGGCTATCATCCTGGGGAATGGCATGTAAGTCACGATCAGCTCCTCTATTATATGAAGGAGGTCGCTAAAGCTTCAAATCGTATGTTTTTGACGGAAATCGCAAGGTCATACGAAGGAAGGCCATTGATCCAGCTGACTATTTCATCCCCTGCTAATCTTTTGAAAATTAATGAAATTAAAGAAGAGCACGTTAAGCTAACAGACCCTGCCAGTTCAGGTAGCTTGGACACAGAAAACATGCCTATTGTGATTTGGTTGGGCTACTCTATTCATGGCAATGAAGCCAGTGGTTCCAATGCTTCGCTGCTTACCGCCTACTATCTAGCCGCCGCTCAAGGAGAAGAAATTGAGGAGGTGTTAGAGAATTCGGTAATCATTCTAGATCCATGTTACAATCCTGATGGACTTCATAGATTTTCTGCTTGGGTTAATATGCATCGATCTCATATCATCAACCCTGATCCGAATGACCGAGAATACAATGAAGCATGGCCAGGAGGAAGAACCAATCATTATTGGTTTGACCTTAATCGGGATTGGATGCCTCTTGCGCATCCGGAGTCACGTGGAAGAATTGCGAGGTTTCATGAATGGAAACCGAATATACTCACTGATCATCATGAAATGGGCACAAATTCTACCTTCTTCTTTCAACCCGGAGTCCCTTCGAGAAAATTTCCTTTAACCCCAGATAAGAATGTTGATCTTACCCATAAGATGGCAAAGTTTCACGCTCAGTACCTGGATGAAATTAGTTCGCTTTATTACAGTGAAGAAAGCTTTGACGACTTCTACATTGGCAAAGGATCTACTTACCCAGACGTTAATGGATGTGTTGGAATCTTATTTGAGCAAGCCAGTTCCAGAGGACACGCACAGGAAAATGATTTTGGTATTCTTACATTCCCAAAAGCCGTAAGAAATCATTTCACTACCTCCCTTTCAACTATCGCTTCAGGAATAGCCCACAGAAAAGAATTCCTTGATTATCAAAGAGAATTCTATGCTACTGCCATCAGCCAAGCTTCCAAGGACCCGGTTAAGGCCTATGTTTTTGGTTCACAAAAAAGTGCAACAAAAAATTTCGAGCTTCTCAAACTCTTAACCCAACATAAAATTGAAATCTACGAATTGAAAAATTCTATGAACAAAAGTGGAGTACAGTTCAACCCTGGTTCTGCGTATGTAGTGCCAATGAACCAGGCTCAATATCGTTTGGCCAAAGGAATTTTTGAAACGCGGACCTCCTTCAATGACAGTCTTTTCTATGATGTATCCACATGGACTCTCCCACTGGCTTACAATCTCAATTGCGCAGAATTAGGAAGAGATTTCGATCCAGGTATGTTGGGAGATAGAATAGAAACCCCTTTTCCTTACAAAGGGAAATTGATTGGCAATAGAGGAGCATATGCTTATGCTATAGAACCTTATGGTTATTACGCATTTCGGGCGATCCATCGCCTTTTGAGTAAAAAAGTGGTGGTACAAATGCTAAATGAAACGCATTCCGACGGCAACAAAACCTATCCAAAAGGTACGATGATCATTCCTGTTGGGGTACAAGAAAATCAAAGGACGATGATTGAATCAGCCATCGACCAAATCACTGAGGAAGATGCAGTGAATGTTTATTCATTAAATACAGGTTTAGCAACCTCCGGGGTTGACCTCGGGAGCAGAAGTAACAGTACGATGAAAAAATTGGATGTAGCCGTTCTAGTAGAAGGCGGAGTAAGCGGCTATGAAGCTGGTGAGGTTTGGCATCTCTTTGATCAGCGATTAAAAATGAAGATCACTTTACTCCCTGTTGATCGTCTTTCAGATAATCTTTCCAGGTACAATCGAATTATAGTACCTAATATACGAGGATCTTTGAGGGATAATCAAAAGAAAAACCTAAAAGATTGGATCTTAAAAGGGGGTGTAGTAATCGCGTGGAAAAATGGAGGTAAATGGCTAAGTGAAAGCGAAATCACTATGGTTAAATACAAAAAAAACGAAGAAAGTAGAGCAAATAATGACTTCAAACCGTACAGAGACCTGGATAAAAATAGAGGAGCACAAGTTACTGGTGGTTCCATCTTTGAGGCAAAGATAGACCTATCTCATCCTCTCGCTTACGGTCTGGAGAGCAACAGGATACCACTTTTCCGAAACCATAATCTGGTTATGGAGAAATCAAAAAATCCTTACGCAAACCCGTTGGTATATACTGAGAATCCACTATTATCAGGATATGTTTCTGATAAAAACTTAGAGAAGTTTAAAAATTCTCCCGCAGTCACAATATCTAATGTAGGGCAAGGAAAAGTGATTACTCTCACTGATAATCCAAACTTTCGAGCTTTCTGGTGGGGAACCAATAAATTATTCATGAATGCGTTGTTTTTCGGAGAAGCCATAAGCAGAGGAGCTGGGGAATGATTGTTTCTATTCTATTATTATGACCTGAAAATGAATTTTCAAGGAAAATTATTTATGGTAGGTTATCTTTTTTTGATTGAGATTCCTATTTCTGCTCAAGACGAATCTTTAGAAAGTCTCTTCAAAGTAGATTATGACACCCCGCTTACGTTAGACCTTGAAGCAGATGAAAAAGAGGAAAATGGAATAGGACCAGTTACACAAAAAAAGAAAAAAAAGAAAAAAAATGTCTTCTTTGGATTAAAAACAAGGAAAGGTTTTACTAGAACTATTCGTGGAAAAGAAATCCTTTGGGAGCAATTTCACTTACTCAAAGAATATCAAAGTCCACCAGAATATGCGAGGGATTTTTATTGGTTCGATATGAAAAAAAGAGTCATCAAGAACTCCTTGAAAGTGGACAAAAAGATTGCTGCTGTCCTGCATGGACCTTACAGGAAATTACTTGGTGAGCAGGTTGTAGAAGAAGGTTGGTATTATAAAGGCATGAAGCATCGCCGATGGATTCGATTTAACCGTCATGATATACTACAAGACAAGGCTTACTGGTGGAAAGGATGGCCTCAAGAATCAAGGCTCGCCTATTACGATTTCAAAAAAACAAAACTCAAGGAAGTTATTCCTGTCCATTATGGCGAAAAAAATGGAGAGTATTGGGCATTTCATGAAGATGGTACAATCGCTGTAAAAGGAGAATATAAGTTTGGTCACCGAGTAGGTTTATGGAGAGAATACTACGATGGGAGAAGAATAAAAAGAGAGGTCATGTATCCCGAAGATCCGTTCAATTTTGAGTTTAATCCCTATATCTTGAGGGAATGGGATAAAAGGGGAGCCTTGATTTACGATCAGGTAAAGTTTGCAAAAAGTCGAAACTAAAGTTGTAGCTCCATTTGCACATTGCATCGATGATACGGGGACGATGTCCCAGTGACTTCCTGAAATCCAAGTTTTTTGTAAAGGGCTAGTGCAGGCTTTAAGACGGAGTTGGTCTCAAGATATAATTTAAGCGCTCTCATTTCCTTTGCTTTATTTATGGCCGCTTCTCCTAATTTGAAACCAATTTGCTTTCCTTGCATATTAGGGACTACTGCCATCTTAGCCAATTCAAAAACTTGGTGATTCAATCTGATTAAAGCACAAGTTCCGACAGGCAATTCATTATACAAAGCTATTAAAATAGCCCCTCCATCATTAAGTATATATTCTTGGGGATTCTCAAGCATTTTCTTATCGGATTCCTCCATCTCAAAATATTTAGAAATCCATTGATAGTTCAAATCCCTGAAATCACCCTTAAATAAAGGCTTGTAGTTAACAATAGACAAGCTCATAAATAGCTATAAAAGATAAAAAAAATTACACCAGTAAAACATCAATAGAGTACTACTACAATATTGAAGTTGGCCGCACTGCTGTTTACTCTTTTTCTAAGGGCACCTCAGAGGGCAAGCCGAACAGATAAAATTATTGAAATAGGCACTTAATAAATAATTCTAGCAAGCTGCAAACAGTTAAATAGATCATTCAGATAAAGAAAGCACAAAAAATCAGCAGATTTCTAAATCCAAATGTGCCTCATATGCATGTTAACCCCTATTTTTCATATTTATTAAGTCTCTAATTCAATAAAATTATATATCTAAAATGTGAACACTTGTCACTTTTTTACTCAAATGTGCATACGAGAAGACTTCAGCTATAATACTAATCGAAAACTAAATAAAATCTGGCAATTTGACTGTAACATGCTAATCATGCTTTTAACACGAAGATACTCTGCTAAGTATAGTCATCTTTTTTCCATTCTCTTGAACTCGTGCAACTTTTTATTTCAGAGTTTAATATACATGTTTTGAACCTCTGCTCATTTGACAATTCGTTTAGTCATGTAAATGACCTCAATTACAATTTGAAATGATCTTAAATACACCCTGAAAATTAAGTTTCTGTTTAATGGTTATTAAAACAAATAAAGGATATATTGTTCAAATATTTTGATTCAAATAACGAATAAACCCTAATGAAACTTAGATTAATGGCCCTGTTGGCCGTCCTTTTATTTCTCTTCAATAGATGTGATAACGAAGAATTTCTTGAACAGCCTATTACTGAAGATTTAACCATTCTTGGAGAAATCAATGCTTCTATTGAAATTCAAGAAGGAACTGATTTTTCTCATGAATCAGCGCGTACAAGCTTTTTCAATGAGACGTTTGAGAATAGATCTAAATCTAGCTACGCTGGGGCTGCTGTATCGCTCAACTCAGGATCTTATTATATGAGTGATGCGTTAATAGGCACCTTATCCAGTGATCGCAAGTTAGGAAGCAGATCTTCCAGAGTTAGAAATTCTGGGTATATTATCATGCAATTTGACATGGACAATGGAGCAAGCACCGTTCGTGTTTCACATGCGAGATTTGGCAATGACAGTCCCTCTAGTTGGCGTTTGATTGCATCGTACAATGGAGGCAATAGTTGGTATTATGTAGGCTCAGCTGTCACTACGTCCTCTTCTTCTTTACGAACAATTATATACAATGTAAACGAAAGTTCAAGTGTTCGATATGGTTTGTATAAAACAGGAGGTGGGTCCAATAGAATTAACTACGACAATTTTGAAATTACTACTTCTAGTGGTGGATCATCTGCTACCAGAGATAGTAATCTAACTTTTGGAAACCCATCCGACGCTTCTACTAGCCAATCCAATAATTACCTGATATCCAGAAATGAGTATGCATATTCCTACGATAACAGCCGTGGAAGAATCAATTGGGTAAGTTGGCACTTAAGCACCGCATGGTTGGGATCTGCAAGCAGACAAAACGATTTTAGGACCGATGCCGCACTTCCATCATCATTCTACCGTGCAAATAGTAGCTCCTACAGTGGCTCAGGATTTGATAGAGGACATATATGTCCTTCTGCAGATAGGACTTACAGCACATCTGCTAATTCCAGCACTTTCTATATGAGTAATATGGGGCCACAAGCCCCAAATAATAACCGTCAAACCTGGAGGCTCTTTGAAGAATACCTCAGAGATGTGGCAAGAGATGGAAACGAGATACATATAGTAGCTGGTGTGATTGGACAGGGAGGAGACGGGAATAATGGTTTTGCTAGCACCATCGCCAGTGGCAAGATAGATGTGCCGTCATCTTTCTGGAAAGTAGCTTTAATTCTCCCTAATGGTTCAAACGATGTGATTCGAGTAACTAGCTCTACACGTGTGATCGCAGTAAATATGCCAAACACACAAAGTATTAACACAACCAATTGGGGAATATACCGAACTTCTGTTAACCAAATTGAGAACGTGACTGGACTAGATCTTTTTGAAAATATTTCCAACAGTATCGAATCGATCATTGAGTCGAGGGTTGATAATAGGCCGATTTAAAAGAATCAGTATTATCAATTAAGCTCCTTGCTCAAGGAGCTTTTTATTTATTTAGTGTCTATAAGAAAAGACGAAAAACACGCTATTGATGCTTACAGCGTAGTTTTTTAGCGAAAGACTCAATCGAAGCGATTTTATCTTTTAGAATCGTTTTATCAATTTTTCAAAAATTCATCTGACTTTTGGATGAATCGAAAGTGAACCTTGTGGTTTTATTGCATTTTCATCAAAAGCTCTAAAATAGATTCGGTAACTATTTGTGCATAGGAATCTTAAAAAAACACGCTTTAGGAGTTAAAAACATTGTTTTCTTTTAAAAGGTACTGTTTTCTTAGAGACACTATTTAGGGCTTGCTGAGAAAGTCACAGGTGTATCAGATACTAGTCAGCAAGGTGAAGATGTATGCTTATGCTTCGATCCGCAGCGAACGACGTAGCTGATGTACCTGTGACTAGTTGAAAAATCTCGATTTCGAGCTTTTTCAGTGCACCGAAAATGGAAGCATCTGCTCGAAGACCTTGCACCTATTGAAAAAGAAATTTACTAAACAGTATCTTTTGACCACATAAACGTGTTTTTTGAATTGAAAAAACGTTTCTC
>JBCDKO010000029.1:0-31763 GCA_038746525.1 Bacteroidota bacterium | reverse complement strand
GAAATCGAGCTTTTTCAGTGCACCGAAAATGGAAGCATCTGCTCGAAAACCTTGCACCTATTGAAAAAGAAATTTACTAAACAGTATCTTTTGACCACATAAACGTGTTTTTTGAATTGAAAAAACGTTTCTCAGCAGGCCTTAAATAAGTATTTTGACAACGAAGTATCAGGGAAAAAAGATCATCTCAAAAATTGAAAATGGGTTTTTAGAGTTGCCCTAAAATAGATTCAATGCCTATTTATATATCGAAATCTCAAAAAAACTCGCTTTACAAGCTATAAATATGGGTTTCTTTCAAAAGATACTGTTTTCTTAGAGACACTAACTAATGTGATGCATCGCTCACAGGAAAACATTTTTAAGAAATAGGGAAGGCTTTTGCTATTTTATTTTTAATTCTCATCTTCTTTATAAAACTTCTCAACGAGAACATTCACTCTGTTGTGTGTCACCTCAACAACACCGCCTTCAACTAGCATATGCACTTCTTTTTGCTTTTCCTCTTGGTACTTAATATCTCCTCTACCTAAAACCGACACTATAGCCGCATGATTGTTCAATAGCTGAAAACAACCATCAGAACCTGGGAAAGTAGCACTTACTACTTCTCCTTCAAATACTTTTTCTTCTGGTGTAACTATTTCTAGAAACATAATTTCTTACTTCTCCGAGAAAATTTAGGGATGAGGTGGAATAATTAAACATTGACCTCTGCCATCATTTTTTCACCTTTTTCGATGGCCTGCTCAATAGTACCTACTAAGTTAAATGCGGCCTCTGGTAAATGATCCAATTCACCGTCCATAATCATGTTAAATCCTTTGATGGTATCCTTGATATCTACTAATGCGCCCTGAAGGCCAGTGAATTGTTCTGCTACATGGAAAGGCTGAGATAAGAACCGTTGCACTCTTCTGGCTCTGTGCACTACCTCCTTATCTTCATCCGAAAGTTCATCCATGCCGAGGATGGCGATGATATCCTGAAGCTCTTTATACCGCTGTAAGGTTTCTTTTACTCTTTGGGCACAGTTGTAATGTTCTTCTCCAAGGATATCAGCAGTTAAAATTCTAGAGGTAGAGTCAAGCGGGTCTACGGCAGGGTAGATACCCAACTCGGCGATTTTTCTGGAAAGTACAGTTGTGGCATCCAAATGAGAGAATGTGGTGGCAGGTGCTGGGTCAGTTAAGTCATCAGCAGGTACATATACTGCTTGCACTGAAGTAATTGATCCTGTTTTCGTAGATGTAATCCTTTCCTGCATTAGTCCCATTTCTGTAGCAAGTGTGGGTTGATACCCTACCGCAGAAGGCATACGGCCTAAAAGAGCAGATACCTCAGAGCCTGCTTGTGTAAATCGGAAAATATTATCCACAAAGAACAAGATATCTTTTCCTTTCTCGTCCCCATCTCCATCTCTAAAGTGTTCTGCAACCGTTAGTCCCGAAAGAGCTACTCTTGCTCTGGCCCCTGGTGGTTCATTCATCTGACCAAATACGAATGTCGCTTTTGAGTCCTTTAGCTTTTCTTTATTTACTTTGGAGAGATCCCATCCTCCAGCTTCCATAGATTCTTTAAATTCTTCTCCATAATCAACAATTCCAGCCTCGATCATCTCGCGCAAAAGGTCATTTCCTTCTCTGGTTCTTTCACCCACCCCTGCAAATACGGACAAACCACCATGACCTTTTGCAATGTTATTAATCAACTCCTGAATTAGAACCGTTTTGCCAACACCCGCGCCCCCAAACAATCCAATTTTCCCCCCTTTTGCATATGGTTCTATTAAGTCAATTACCTTGATACCCGTAAACAAAACTTCTGTAGTAGTAGATAGATCTTCAAAAGAAGGAGCATGTCTGTGGATAGGGAGTCCGTTTGAGCTGTCTACCTCTTCCATTCCATCTATTGCACTCCCCACAACATTGAAAAGCCGGCCTCTGATTGCTTCACCTATTGGCATTTTGATTGGCGAGTTCAGATCTTCTACTACCGCTCCTCTGCCTAGTCCATCAGTTCCTTCCATTGCGATTGCTCGGATTGATTCTTCCCCCAAATGCTGTTGAACTTCAAGAATTACTTCGGTTCCATCTGGACGTGTTACCTTCAGCGCATCCATAATCCTTGGAAGTTTTGATCCTTCTTCATCGAAACTCACGTCGACGACGGGACCAATAATCTGAGTCAGTTTACCTTTATTTGCCATTACCATTTAATTATAAAGTAGAGATACCTATAATTTTTGAGCGAAAATAAGTGAAAAAACCATAAGGAAAAAGGCATGTTACCACTCATCCATTTAGATAAATCCGGAAGGTGGTTCCCTTGTTGATTTCCGAATGTTTGATAAATATTTTTCCTTGATGGTATTGTTCTATAATGCGCTGAGCTAATGTTAACCCAAGCCCCCAGCCTCTTTTTTTGGTGGTGTAACCGGGCTTAAATACATTTTTTAACTTGTTCTTTCCTATCCCCTTGCCGGTGTCTTTTACATCTATTGCTACTCTTCCCTCATTGGCTTTCTGTATATTGATACGAATGGAGCCCTTTCCTTCCATTGCGTCTGCGGCATTTTTACACAAATTCTCGATTACCCACGCAAATAGCGATGGATTGATCTTGGCTTCTATCTCCCGGTTGGGAAAAGAGGTAATATTCATAGATATTTTGGTAGAGAGTCTCTTGGCCAGATAAGATACGATCTCTTCAATTGTCTCAGTGATATTCAAACGGGACAACTGTGGCTCACTACCTATACTCGAAAATCGATCGGTAATTACCTTGAGCCGATCAATGTCCTTATCAAACTCAACAAGCATATTTTTTTGATCAGGATACAACCCTTTGAAATACTCAGACCAGGCCATTAAAGAAGACAGTGGCGTGCCTAATTGATGTGCTGTTTCTTTAGCTAATCCCACCCATACTCGATCCTGTTCTACGCTCTTAAGATAATTGAGAACTAAAAAAGTGACCAATCCAAAAAGCGTAATGACTGACAGCTGTACGTAAGGGTAATATCTTAATCGATTGAGCAAAAATGAATTTTTGTAATAGATATATTTGGTACCATAGCTATTCCCATCAGGAGCTGTAAGAGTAACCGCAATAGGCACATGCTGTTCCCTCATCATTTGTATTTGTGAGTTTAAATAACGCTCAAGCTCTTTTCCTTCAAGTTTATCCGCCTTCATTAAGTTTCTAAATTCCTGAGGCTTTCCATCGATATCTGTTAATATCACAGGAATGGAATTGTTGGCTTTTACAATCTCATCTAATATTAAAATGAAGTTAGTGTAATCACTTTCGTTGGCAAGAAACTCCAGGGACTTAGCATAAATCTCTATTTGTCTGCTTTCTCTTTCACGGATCTGATCTACAAGGCTATTGGTGTACAGTATAGACCCAATTCCAATAGAAAGAGCAAAACTTGCCACAACCCATTTTAAATGAGGCCTCAGCGGAGCGAGCTTATGACTTGTCTTTTCCTGAATTTTTTTTTTCAATCTTGAATCCTTTGGCTTAAAAATAACGAGGATTCATGGATCGGTATATGTTCACTAAGCCGTCTTACTTACCGTCAATTTTTCATAGTAAGCCACTTTGCTAAAATCTTATAATTCACTTTGGTTCCATGCATGAGAATTCCAATTCGATAAATCCTCCCGGCCAACCAAAGCGTAAAAAAGAATCCAACTACCAGCAAGACCATGCTAAGAGCAATTTCCCACGCAGGTACACCAAAACCGATTCTTCCCATCATCACGATTGGTGATGTAAACGGGATAACCGATAGCCAAAAGCTTGGAGCTCCATTTGGCTCTTCAAAAACGAAAAGAAACAGCCCCATCAACCCGATAATGATTGGTAGCATAATTGGCATCATAAATTGCTGTGCATCAGCTGGAGTATCTACAGCAGATCCGACTGCCGCAAAAAGCGCCCCATAAAGAAGATATCCACCAAGGAAATAAAATAGGAACAACAGCGCTACTTGAAGCCAATTAACTCCGGTAATTACGTCTAATAGATCGTTTGAGGGTACTTCCTGAATTTCTGAACTCATACCAGAAGCCTGAGCCGCGTCTATTCCCAAAAAAGCGCCGACGACTGTCCAGATAACCCCCATCAAAACAATCCAAATAATGAATTGGACAATGCCCACTGATGCAACTCCTACTACTTTTCCAATCATCATATGTAGGGGCCGTACAGTAGAGACGATCACTTCAACAATTTTGCTACTCTTTTCTTCTATTACTCCCTGCATTACTTGTGCTCCATACACAAACAAAAAGATATAAATAAGAAATCCAGTTACATAACCTAGTCCGAAGACCACATTGGAGTCACTTTTTTCTTCATCTCCGGTTTCTGATAAATTGAATGAGGTAATCTGTACTTCAGTTTTTAGTTCATCTAGCTGATTTTCTGTTAGTCCTGACCTGGTCAGTTTGATATCTCTAATTTGCCTTTCAAATTCTCTTTCAAACCTTTCTACCAATCGAACACCTGGGGTAGTTTTCGCATAAAAGGAAATACCTTCTGGCTTATCTATGGATATTTCGGGAATGTATACAAGCGCAAAATCTTCAGATCGATTAAATAGCGTTTTTGCAGAATCTAGTGGCCCTTCCACCTTTAGGTATTTATAATCTTCGCTATCTTCAAAAGAAATTAAACTACTCTCATTCAAAACTCTAACCACCTCTTGCTCCTTATTTTTTTCTTCCTGTAGTTTAAAGTAAACCATTCCTCCAATGATAGAGGGAAAAATTAACGGAACCAGAATAGTTGCAAGTAAGAAAGATTTTTTCTTTACCCTACTCATAAATTCCCGCTGTATGATCAATACTATCTTATTCATTTTTAGATTATCTCAAAAGTTTAATTATGCTGCTACTGATTCTGGATTCTCACCTTTTACTAAGTGAATGAAGATATCGTTCATGCTAGGAATCCGTTCTATAAATGAATGAATTTCTATTTGATCAATAAGTTGTCTTAGAAGCTCGTTAGGATTGGCACTAGTGCGGTATTTGACGAGTGATTTTTTCAATCCCCGACCAATCTCCTCTGTCCTCAACACTTCATAATCGGGTGTTGGTTGGATTTCCCCTAACCGATATTCTACAAAATAAGACCCGTCACGATATTGCTCTCTCACTTCCTGCTTGGAACCATCCAAGATCTTCTCTGATTTATTGATCATGGCAATATAATCGCAAAGCTGCTCTACAGACTCCATTCTATGTGTCGAGAAAATGATAGTAGAACCTTTTTCTCTAAGCTCTAGAATCTCGTCTTTTATGAGATTGGCATTCACTGGATCGAAACCAGAAAATGGCTCATCCAAAATGATCAGTTTTGGTTGATGCATTACCGTAGAAATGAACTGAATCTTTTGCGCCATCCCCTTGGAAAGGTCTTCGATTTTCTTGCTCCACCAATCACGAATTTTCAATTTTTCACACCAGGATTTTCCACTATTCAACGCCTCTTTATAAGAAAGTCCTCTAAGCTGCCCTAAATAGACTAGCTGTTCCCCAACTTTCATTTTCTTATATAAGCCTCGCTCTTCGGGTAAATATCCAATTTGCCGGATATGGCGCTCGTTTAAGGTAGTACCATCGAAAAGTATGGTTCCCTTATCAGCTTCAATAATTTGATTGATGATGCGAATAAGTGTGGTTTTACCGGCACCATTCGGGCCTAAAAGACCAAAAATGCTTCCCTTGGGAATTTCCAAACTCACGTTTTTTAGTGCCTGATGCTCACTATAGGTTTTATGAACGTTTTTTATATTTATAATGCTCACTGTTTTTCTTTTTGTGGTAATAAATTCACGAAACTATGAATTTATTACAACTGAACTGGAATTTTTCTACTAGCTAGAAAATCACAGTAATTTAGCAACACAATTCAATACCCGCCAGAAATGCTTTTAAGGCAACTGTATTCTATCTGGGTTATCTTCTCGATGACCATTTTCTTTTCTCTTTGCATCTTTCCACTTCTTATTTGCTCGCCCTTTAAGAGATTCCACATTATTGCTTTATGGATAAACCGCTTATGGGCGCTCGGCTTTTTCAAGCTGGCTTTTATTCCTGTTAGATATAAATGGGAGTTTGATCCGGAGAAAAATAAGCAATATATTCTTTGTGCCAATCATTTTTCATTTATGGATATTCCTGCTTTAGGTTTATTTCCAAAACCATTCAAATTCGTAGGTAAAAGTCAGCTTGCCAGAATCCCTTTGTTTGGGTTGATGTATAATAAAATACATATCACTGTAAATAGATCTAGCTATAGAAGCAGGGCAAATAGCTTAATACAAGCTAGAAAAGAATTGGAATATGGATACAATTTGGGTTTTTTCCCTGAGGGTGGAATTAGAATTAAGCGATTTCCTGAGATGGAAAATTTCCATGATGGAGCTTTCCGTCTTTCGGTTGAAACAAATACACCAATTGTTCCTATTTCTTTTCCAGACAACTACCAAATCCTTCCCGATGATAAAATCTTAAAAATAAGGAGAAAACCATGTAGAATTATTTATCACCGTCCAATTTATCCTCAAGGAAGAGGTGAAGGAAAGATCAAACAACTTAGATATGAGGTTTTCCGTGTGATTCAATCATCCTTACGCAGGGAACAAAATCAATAGCTAATTATTATCTGAATCCATTTTTTGAACTCCAAACCTTTTCTTTCTTGAGCAGTCGATCTAAAAAAATCATTATTGGTGTTTTCATCGCAACAGTACTAATAAGCATCTGGAATTACTACGTAGGATACAATAATGCAATTTCATGGAAAGTGACCACTATTGCAGAAGTTATAGAATTCCCAGCGTGGGAAATGGACAATGGGCTAATAAAACATCAAATTAATGGTGAAAAATATTTATTACTAGAAAGGTACTCAGGAAGTGAAATAAAAAGAAACATACGCATGGATCAAGTGTATCTAGCAACTATTTGGCTTGGTATATGCATTTTCCTAGCGCTTTCTACCACTTTTAACAGGAATTTCTTTTTTGTGGTTATTGCTGCCTTAGCATTAATGATAAATCGACTTAATCTTCATGAAATCGAGCTTTTTGGAATAGAGAAAAAGATAGTAATGATCATTTTTTTTATATCATTGGCTGGTCCGTTGGTTTATTTTCATGAATTTAACAAAAAGATCCCCTTTGCTATTCGTTTAGGGGTTTTGATCCTGGTGAGCATTGGTATATGCTTTGGAGTAAATAATGCGACTGTATTTACAGATCATTTTTTGGCACACTCGCTTTTTAGCTTTATTCTTTTCTCATTAGTCTTTTTGGCTCTTGTTTCTGAAGAAATTGTTTTTACGCTCCTCTATGTGGTTAGCTCCTCTAAAGGAGGAAAAAGCAACCACCTACATTTTATTGTTTTATCAAGTATATATCTTGGAAACCTGATGCTATATTATCTGAACAAGTCAGGTATCTATGAGAATTCCTTCTTCTTTTTCGATCCCTTTCTACTCCTTGTTTTATCCACTTCCATTGCCTTTTGGAGTTTAAAATTCAAAGATCAACTTTTGAAAGAATTCTTGCCTCAAGGACTGGCTCCATTGATTTTTGTCGCGCTAGGGATAATCACGTTTTCATTGCTCAGTTTATCTTATCAACGGGGGATAGATAGTATCTATCAGTCCTTTTATTACTTGATTGTTTACTTTCATATTGGCTTTGGTACTTTTTTCTTATTCTATGTGATAGCTAACTTCCTAGATCCTTTAATAAAAGGATTTGAAATATATAAGATTGTTTATCGTGAACGAAATTTTCCATATGTGACCGCCAGACTTGGAGGTTTTATAGCTATCGCGGCGTTTTATTTTCTATCAGGACAAGAACCTTACAATCTTCTCAAGTCTGGCTACTACAATTACCTCAGCGAAAAGGAAGAAACCATCGGAAATGAATTGCTAAGTAAAGAGTACCTGTCTTACGCTGAATTTTTAGGGTTTAATACACATTATCCTAATTACCGACTAGGATGGAAAGAATGGATGAAGGAAAATGAATTTAACGCGAAGTCACATTTTTTTAATGCTACACAGAGATACCCATCACCTTTTGCATGGATAAATTATGGCAATATTGAAAGTGAAACTAATCCTAATAAGGTTCAAGCTACATACGATGAGGCCCTGCGAAGAATAAACAGTCCTGAAATGAAAAACAATTTAGGGATCATACATCTTCGAAATGGGGAAGTAGAAAAAGCATTAAACTATTTTGACGACCTTGAGTCTTCCAACTCGTGGAACAATGCACCCTTAATAAATAAATGGAATACGCTTAAAAAAATAGAATCCCATGATTCTTTATCTGCTTTGAAAGATTATCAAAAAGGAAACTTTGGCGTTAAGTCAAATATTTTGATAACGCTTACAGAAACCAAAGGATTTGAATTTGTTTATGATGATTTAGATACTGCCGCTTTACTTCACAGGCAGGCCTATTTGCTTAATAGCAGTTTCATTTTCAAACATGATTCTATCAAAAGTTTGATTCAAAAAGAACTAGATCAATCAACCAATACCACAGCTATTAGTAGACTAGCAAAAGCGCTAGCACTGCACCTTTACAAAAAAGGCGAGGTTAATCAGGCATTTATAATATTGGATGAGCTTCAAGCAAATTCAAATCGTTTATTAAAAGGAACATATCTGGACGCCTTGGGGAAGCTGGCTCTAGATCAATCAGCCTATCTTCTTTCCATCGACTTTTTCACTGAGGCTATCCAAGAAGGCTATGAACCATCTAGACTCAACAGGTTGGAAGCTTTTGCAGCTCTTGGAGAAAAAGAAAAAGTTATGAATGAATTATTGAAAATTGTAGAAAAGGATCCGGGTCTAACCGATTACAGCAATGAGTTACTACAAAAGATAAGTGTTTATAAAGCCAGAATAAAAAAATCCTATGCCTTAAAAATTGATTCAATGAGTATATCAGATCTTATTTCATTGGCACAAAAGAATGCTTTCAATGACGAAATCATTATTTCAGCAGTAAATGAACTGAACAAAAGAGATATTTTTAGTGGGTATAATATATTGGTTGAGGCTATAGAAATCAATCCTTACTCTTCCGAACTTTTGAAGAGCTATATTTTGACTGCTATCCAATGGAATCTTAATGAATATGCTGAACAGTCTTTGGAAAAATTAAGAGAAATTACCATTGATGAAGATTTCAGTTCTTTTTTGATACTGTACAATGAAAGAAAAAAAGAACTACAAAATGATGGTTGGGAATAAAAAAAGCTTCGCGTGATGAAGCTTTTCTATACAATATTTTAAGCTCGTAAATCTTAGTTAGCAAATTTAAACATAATATTTTGGATGTATTTCTGCCTTACTGGTTTTCCTCTTTGCTTTCCTGGTTTCCATTTTGGAGAATTTTTCAACACTCGAGCAGCTTCTTCATCACATCCGGCACCAATACCTTTTACCACTTGAATGTCAGTCAAAGAACCATCTTTCTCCACAATAAACTGAATGAACACTCTTCCTTCAATACCCATTCTCTGAGCTTGACGAGGATATTTTAATTCTTTTTTTAAGAATTGAGCCCAAGCAGAAAGACCTCCCGGGAAACTTGCAGACTCTTCAACGATAGTGAAAACCTCATCTACTGATTCTTCTTCAGGAGCCTCTTCAAAAACAATTTCTTCAACCACAGTTTCTTCTGTTACCTCCACGTCTAATTCCACTTCAATTTCTTCTTCAATCTCTTCTTCGTCGGGCACCTCTATGATTTCAGGTACCTGCACTTTTGGTGGAGGTGGAGGTGGTTGCTCTGTTGGTGGAATATCCAAAATGTCTTCAAAGTCATCATCTATATTGCCAAGATCCATAATGTCCGTATCATCATAAGACCTCCATTCAAAAGCAACAATAACCAACAACAGACTCACTGCCATTCCGATATTCAGAAACATACCTGTTTTTCTTGAAAGATCAATTTTAGGATTTTTTTTGAATTCCATATTACCTTTTTTAGAAATGATATATCAAATATAGCCCCTTGAAATTTTAATTGCTAAAGAGAAACTGTTTTAAATGCCCTAGCAATAAATATTCTAAAAAGATTAGCCTCCCAATTCAGCTTCATAGTCTTCTGGCGAAATGAGTAGATCTCCTTTATCAGTGATTTTAATTTTTATCATCCATCCTTCACCATAAGGGTCAGTGTTGACAGATTCAGGATTGGATTCTAAGCCTTCATTTACTTCAATTATCTCTCCGGAGACAGGCATAAAAAGATCAGAGACGGTTTTTACTGCTTCTACGGTTCCAAAAATCTCTCCGGCATCTATGGTCTCCCCTTCTGTTTCGATTTCCACATACACTATATCGCCTAATTCGCCTTGAGCAAAATCAGTGATACCAACTGTTGCAATAGTGTCTTCAATTTTTACCCATTCGTGATCTTTGGTGTAAAGCAATTCTGCCGGAATGTTCATGTGTTTAGTTCGGTTAAAATATGAATAATCAAAAATAAGTCTTCTGTTTTAGCTGCCCTACTGTGAGAGGCTAAATCTCAACTGAAAACCGCCTGCTGTTGTTGCTCTTTTGAAGGTATTGCCAAATCTTGGGTTAGTAACGTTTCTCTCAAGGTAGAAAGTGAAGTCCAGTTGATTACTTATTTTATACGTTACGGTAGGTTGGAATTGATAACTAAAGTTGCCATTGGTTATATCACTTTCTCCCGAAACACGTCTTTGCACTGTTTTTGAATCCCGTATGGATGCAGCTATTCTAAAGGTGATATCGTTTTTCAATGTGACTGTCCTTCCTTGCCATCTAAATGGCAGTTTCCAGCCTACCTTGGAATAGCCAAAATCGATTGTAATATCATTGTTCTTCGTTTCGGCCACTTGAGCGTTTGAGGTATTCAGAGATAGGTTTCTGCTCTTTCTAAATTCTACTCGTGTCGAGATATTATTTTGCGTACGTATATTGAATCCTATAAGCGGAGTAAATTGCTCAGAAATAATAACCTGACCGATGAAATAGACAGGAGCCAAATTGCCAGTAGTGTCTGGCAAGGCTAATGGATAATTCAAAATGCTATTTTGCAGGTCTATCAGCTCTGAAGGATTCGATTCACCCAAAATAATATTATTGCTCGTAAAAGCTGAGGCAGTGTAAGTGGAGCTATAGCCATGTGAAACAGTGAATGAAGAAAATATCTCGGCCAGTGCGGGAATGTTAATAAGCCCGGTGTAGTCTAAACGCCAATTGGGTAAGGGGATCACGGGAAAAGGATCTAAATCTGCACTATTGGCCGTTTGACCAGAATAAGCTGCTCGAAAAGCAGGAATCAATACATCTTGTGATAGCGAATCGTACTCAACTCCATTTCTATTAGTATTTTCTTCATTGAGTCTCGTTCTCATAACTTCCAGATTGCTGCGGAAATCTTCAAAAGCTTTTGAGAAGTTATCATCCCTGTTTCTCTCAAAGGCAGTTCGAATGGACAAAAAGGAAGTAGAGTAACTGCCAGAACGCGTAGGGGTCAGCGTTTCGAAACCTCCCTCTCCATCGAAACGGAAGATTTCCTGGTATTGATTGTTAATTCCTCTGTTCCAGGTTAGCTGCACTCTAAGGTCTTTTGCCGGTTGCAAGTCCGCTTGTATATCCAAGTCCGTTCCATAGGTTTGCTGAAAAGGAGAGTTCAGGTTTTCATTTTCAATTAACCAGCCATTTCGGGCAGCTTTTTGACGGATTTTAGGATTTTGGCTACCCAAAATAAAATCGACACCGGGCGCACTGAAACCACTGTCAAGGCCAAAGAGGAAGGCTTGTGGTTTAAATCCAGGAAGAGAAGTACTTTCATTAATGGTGTACGATCCATTAACTGATTGAATCATCATTAAAAACCGAAGAAATTGATTGCCGGGACTCAAAGATTCATCCTTATCGGGAGGTTGTTTGGCATTCTTAAGAAAAGTGACTTTATTATAGAGCGTATTCATATCTACCCTGGTATTTATCCCGATGGTTCTTTGATTGCTAATAAAATTCCCAAAAAACAAGTCAATTTGATCATTTGGATCATCTGGATTTTCAGGGTTATCAACAAACCTTTCACCATCTCCTCTCTCAATAGCTCCAGCTACCCAATTGTAACCCACAGAATATCTGGCATCAGCGGATAGCCAGTCGGTAAATGGGAGCTTATTCAATGGAAGCGAATAATTCAATCCTATGGTTTGATTGAAGTTTTTCATTCTTCCTAAATTCAGAATCTGATTAAAAATATACCTTCTCTCGGCAGCGGTCGTGATATCGCCTTCAATTTCTCCCTCCGGTTCGTCAATCACCGCATTGGCAGTGGCATTGTAGGTTAACCCAAGACTTTTGGTAAAATCCCAGCGGAAACTATAATTTCTTATAAAGGTGAAAAGGCGTTCGTATAGTGGTTCTACTCCTTCTGTGGTGAGATCGTTGTTATAGTATTGAGTCAATCGAAAATCTCTCCTTAAGTTAGCAGAGAATGAGAAGCTAGATGGTAAAGGTGAAACATTGAAATCCTTTAACAATGCAAAGTAAGGACTTGATAGTTTTTCGGAATTTTTGAATGGTTCAAACGTGATACTGGCAGGGGAATAATTGTAGTTGATTCCACCTGATACTGTTTTGTCAAATAGTCGCTGAGTATTTACGTTGCTCGTCTCCCGGTCACTATAAGCATAGCTAAAGGAGAAATTCTCAATATCGTAAACCCGACTTGGCGCTTCAGGATTGACTTTTTCTTTTCTGACATTTGTAAAATTGATACTTCGCCTGGTCGTACGATCTTCCACGATCCTTCTGTATCGATCTCTTTCCTCCTCTGTATCAAAAGTTTCCAATGAAGCTTCTAACGGAACATCCGGATCCAATGGATCAAATTGAGGGGTGACCTTGGTTTTCTCATAACTCACAAACATTGGTATTTTCAACCCTGTCTTATCAGGACGAAGGAACTTCTCCAGGTTGATATTGGCAGAAATATCGTACTGAATCGTCTCTTCCCTCGTTCTCTCAGAAATTCGCTGCTGGATCCCTCCAAAACCTATGGAAGTATATCTTGTTGAAGCAGAAATCGTCCCCAGATCTGCAAGCTTGGCACTCATCCGGGCGTTGGCTGCCCAGCCGGCATTGTCATCAAAATCAGTAACACGAAGTTCATTGGTCCAGATACAAACCGATTCCGGAGAAGTTGATTCATCACCCGGATTTCGAACTCCTAACATTAGTACCTGCACTGCACTAATGTCTGGACGACCTTTAACTCTGAATATATATTTACCATCGTTTGAAGGAGTAGCATATGGAGTGCTCTCATCACGATTGAGCCGGTTTCTTTCTGATTTTATCCCCAGCAATTCCTGGATGGAGATGTTCAGTTCGTTTTGTTCTGGCCAAACTTGCCTTGCAACATCTCCCGCCTGATCCACTTCTCTAGTAACCTCCAAAGGAAACTCCACTTCGTAATAGTTTTCTTCAAAATCCGTTCCCAGACGAATGAAGGCATTGATTTTGTTATCTATTAAAACATCTCCATTTTCTTCCGCATGAATAAACATTTTCATACGACCGTAATTGACCAAGTCATAATTGACATTTTTATATACCGCTCTTCCATCTTTATCGTCCAGGTCTTCTACGCAGATTTGAAGCGACTGCTCGTTGATCCTTCTATTTTGTGTGGTAGTATTATCAATATCCCGATCCAATCCGGGAGGCAGTACATACCTGATACCTCCTGCATCATTGGTACTATTTTCTTCAATACTTACTACTGAGATATCAAAGTCCGTAGGGTTTGAATTCGGAATTTCGTTAAGTCCTGGTTCGTTTAATGCCTCCTCATATTTCCTCCATTGACTCCCTACTAACCTCATTTGGGCCATTCGTAACACTACCGGCCTGCTAAATCCGGTTAAATACATTCTGATATATTTGATATTTTCAAAGGAAGGGGCGCCGATTGAACTTCCTGAAGTCCTGATAGGAATTCTAAACTGATACCAGGTGGACTCATCATCTGCACCACTAATTTGATCTACGATAAATTGATTGAGTTCCAGGTTACCTCCTATTGGATTATTTCCTGGCACCAGTGGAATAGTGTATTCAAAGTACTGCTCCTGAGACGAAACAGTGTTATCTCGGTTTAGGTCTTCATTGTCCGGAAGATTAGTAGATGCAGGAATAAAATCTCCAACCGGATCGGTACTGGAATTCCCTTCCATTCCATTCCAATTTTTGTAACGTTCTACAATTTTGGCATCCTGTTGATCATAAACAGGGTCAAGAATGTACAGAAAGTTATCTGCTGAAATGTCGTTAGTTTCAAAGTTTCCTGTTATTCCATTGCGAGCCAATATCTCTCCTTCATCATCATCAGCTAATCCATCCAAACCAATATCCTGATTGTCTCTAGCTCCGGCTGTATTCTCAAAAAAATTGGTTAAGAACTGTTCCGTAGTAATTTGCCCCCAATCTGAATTTAGGGGAGTTGTGACTTGTCCGTCAATGGGTAGCCCATTTTCAAAGGCATGTTGGTCGTCAAATCCTATATCTTCTGAAACACTGCCAAGATTAAATATCAATCTTCCGCCATCAGTATCTTCTTCTGCAAATCCATTCACAATACCATCATTTACCCTAGCTCTCTCACCCGCTGCGATAGAATCAATAAATGGGTCCAACAGCCAAAACTCGATGTATTCAACGTTATTTTGATTAAAGTTTACCTCATTGGTGATCGCCCTGGTTATACCTCCCCAGTGCCTTTCAACTTCATCTTCTACATCTAGCGTTCTTCCCGTTTGGAAATTAGCATCGTAGTTATACTGCCCGCGTTCATTAGGGAAATAAGCAACATCAAAAATAGGCTCATTAAAGTTGACCAGAGTCTGGTCTCTTTGACGGAAAATTTCTTGTGGTAAAACCGATCGTTCATAGTGATTTTCCAAATCGTCATCATTAATGGTACCGGGACGATTATTGTTACCCCCTGAATTGTAGAAAATACTATTGTCTACGGTGTACCAGGCAATTTTGGCTACGCGAAAACGGTTTTCCAAACTTCTGGATTCAGAAATTACTGTGGGAGTAGCTGCCAGTTTCCACGCTTGCCAACCCCCGATATTTATCGGAGTAATGGCGTTTTCAAAATCATCGATGTAGGAGGTACCTTCACCATTCACTATATTGCTGGTACCAGGAATAAGCTGAGCAAATTCTGCATTAAACGTGATCGCAGAGGGTTCTTTGGTACTTACAAAAGGTAATGCATCCACTACTTTTGTGAGGAAGCGGGATTCACTTTGATAATTGATGTCAAAACCGTATTTTGTATTAGCGGTCGGTTCATTTCCAACTGCAAACCGGCTAATTCCACCAGGCCTTTCGTTTAGGTGCAAAACCGTAGCACCTATATTAAAATTATCATTGAAACGATAGTCAAATCTTACACCTGTTAGCGTCCTTGTCTGGAAATTAAAAAGGTCGGCTTTTTCATAGGCTACGTTGATGGTTTTCCCGGAATTCAATATTCCATCATTTAGGATTCTAACAGAGCCAAGGTTATAATCCACAGAATAATCGAGTCCTTCTGTTAAAATTGTATTTCCCGCTGTCACTATGACCGAACCCTCCGCAATATTGATTCCAGGAAGTTGAATTTCGCTCGTCGATCCCGCCGTTAACCTACCTGAGATAAAAAATTTATTCTTGCTTGCATTTAACTCCGCTTCTGCTTTGGGTTGTGAATACAGATCATCATAAACAAATTTTTCTACCAATCTATTTTCATCTGATTCGAACTGAACTTCCAGCGAACTTCCAAAAGGTTCCAGAACCGGGAAAATGATATTTCCATTGCGGGTATCTATGGTAAACCCTTCTATAAAATCGAAATTACCATCTGGCTGACGGTCATTGTTTGGGTTTAATCGATCCAATCCGAATACTCTCAATAAAGGTATGTCTTTTAGGTTTCTACCTTCATGGAGCGATGGATTGTCTTGTCCCGTGGCATCATCCCGATAAATTATCCGAAGCTGGAACCCTTCCTGGCTTACCTGAGAGGCATTGAGGTTGTAGACGTTTTTCATCATCAAATCCCATGTAGGCACATCCACATTGATCTGGTTAGGTCTTAAGAGCTTCAAGTAAATTGCCCGGTCATCTGATCGAGTCTGGTATTCTTCACTAAGTTCTCCAACCCTATAGGGTTGACCATTAAATGTATATTCGTAAGCCACTGCCAACATTTCATCACTCTGAAGTCTTCTGGTAAGTGAAATGTATCCTAAACGACTATCAAAAGTGTATTCAGTAGGATCAAGCTGTCTGGCGGTAGTGACTTTTACATAATCTACATCACTTTCTAAGGATAATCTAGTTTGCAAATCCACGTCAATTTGACCTACAGTAAGATCCACATTAAGATTGTTAAATAGGTTGTTTGCTGGATTTCTTGTCGGAACATTGGCAGGTTGGCTTCCTGCTGGTATCACGTTATCATTGAAAATCACACTTCCCTCACCCAAATCCATTAGCCCCACTACGTTTCTTGTGGTTTCCGTATCATTGTTCCGGTTCAGTACATATACCTCCATACGTGTAATATTCACGCCAGAAGTTACTTGTGGCAATGTAGCCAGCCACCTTTCATAGTTATTTCTGAAAAAGTGCCCCAAGAAGAAATGCCGGTTTTCGTCATATTCAGAGGCTCGTATTTCAAATTCTCTTCCTTGAAATCCACTCTCAATAGTGATGGTTTCGCTTCTTCCTCGTTGCTGGGAGGCAATGGCGGTCACAAACAACTTTCCAAACTGAAGCTCTGTTTTTACACCGAAAAGAGATTGTGCTCCTGAGATTAGCGAATTGGAAACCGGCATGCTAACATTTCCGATCTCTATTGTTTTGATGATATCCTCTTCATAACCGGTGTAGACTACTCGAAGGTTATTTTGAAAATCGAAGGTATTGTTATTGTCAAAGTTGGCATTAACCTCTAGTTTCTCTCCTACTTTTCCTACTACATTTAAACTGATCTGCTGATCAAAGTTGAATGCACCATTGCGTTGCTGTCTTAATGTAAGCTCCGGATTATCTATTCGTTGGAAACGGGCACCAAAATCAAGGTTCACAAATCCATTAGGTTGGATATCTACATAGCTGCCTCCAAAAATCCTGTCAAAGATAGGGCTAATAAAGAGTCGTGGGATTAGGCTTCTTCCGCTAACCGCACTCTCTCCATCAAGCCCCGCAGAGCGTTCTTTAAAGTACTCTTTGTTTAGCTGTGAGTTGTTGTATTGATTAAACTCCCGAAAAGTCATAAAAGTAGCTGGACGAAAATCCAGATCACCGATATTTTCATAGACAGAATAGGTCACACCTGCATCTTCAGCCGTGGTATCTGGATTGAACCGCACCTGCATGTCTACCTGAGACGGATCTCTCAAAAAAAGTGGTGAACGTGAAATTCTATTAGAAAAAGGATCGCCAAAACGATAAGCTGGCTGGAATGTAGGAGTCTTGCTTGACTCATACGGCTTGAGCGTATCTGTTTTCGCTGTATCTTGTTCCTGAAAAAAGGTAGCTTTTGCTCCTAAGGAAAAGACTACAGCGATAGAAGAGATTAATACCTGTATATGAAGTTTTCGTATCAAAAAAACAACAAGGGTTAGATTGGTTATGCCCCCTTTAAGGCTAGTTTAATTAATTCTTCAAGTTTAATCTCCTCTCCGTAATCTTTCAAAATTTGATCCACAGTTTTGACGGCTATCGATTTACTTATTCCTAAAGTAGTCAAAGCAGATAACGCCTCAGAACGTAGCGTATTATCAAAACGAGGTTGAATTTCCACGCTTTTATCTAACAAACCTTCTTTTTTCATTTTATCCTTGAGCTCAAGAATAATTCTCTGTGCGGTTTTGCCTCCGATTCCTTTTACCGATTGAATGGTTTTTACATCTTCCTGCACAATGGCTGATTGTAGTTCTTTTGCATCCAAAGACGATAAAATCATTAATGCAGTGCCTGGACCTACTCCATTGATTGAAATAAGGTCCAGGAATCTTTTTTTCTCTGAAACTTCATAAAATCCAAAAAGTGTATGGGAATCTTCCTTTATGACTAATTGCGTTCGGATAAGAATATCTTCTTTGTCCTTAACCTGCCCATAGGTAATAAGGCTTATTTTCACCTCATATCCTACTCCTCCCACATCTATCACTAAATGCGTAGGGTCTTTAAAAGCTAACCTGCCTTTTAGATACGTAATCATAAATGCTCCTTTTGCTGGATACCTGCATCAACAACTGCAATTGCTACCATATTGTAGATTTCACGGACTGAACTTCCCAGCTGTAGCACCTGAACAGACTTTTTCATACCCATAAGAACAGGTCCAATTACTTCCGCTCCGCCTATTTCCATCATGATTTTATAGGCGATGTTTCCGGATTGAAGATCTGGGAAGATGAGTGTATTTACATTTTCCCCTTTCAGATCATTAAATGGATGTAATTCGTCTCTTAGCGTTTTATTCAGTGCTACATTCGCCTGTAGATCTCCATCAATTTTCAATTCAGGATATTTTTCTTTGGCTATTTTCACTGCTTTCGCCACTTTTTCTGGGACTGTCCCTTTTGCTGAACCAAAATTGGAATAGGAGAGCACCGCCATTTTAGGTTCATAGTCAAAAAACTGAACTGCTCTATTCGTCAATCCGATAATTTCCACAAGTTCCTCTGCGGATGGATTGAGATTTACGCTTGCATCAGCAAAGAAAAAGTTACCTTTCGCTGTATTTACAATGTAAACCCCTGCCACGCGATTAACCCCTTTCTCCATACCAATGATTTGGAGCGCCGGAAGTATCGTTTTGGGGTAATCATTGGATAATCCGGAAATCAATACATCGGCTTCTCCTTTCTCTACCATCATCATCCCGAAATAGGTTCTGTCAGCCATGACCTTTCTGGCCAAGTGCATCGTCATGCCTTTCCGTTGGCGCATTTTCATGTATTCCGCAGCAAACAGTTCCAGTTTTTCAGTCTGATCCTCAGGATCAACGATTTGGCAATCACAGATCGCATCCAGATCGTTTTCTTCAATGAGTTCTGTGATTTCATTTTTATTTCCCATCAGGATGGGAATTCCAATACCTGAATCCAGCGTCAACTGCGCAGCTTTCAAAATATTGATATGATTTGCTTCCGCAAATACAACCTTCTTTGGATTTTGCCGTGCCTGATAGACAAACCTGGAAATAAGTCGCTGATCAATCCCAACTTTGGCAAGGAGTTCATGCTCATATTGGACCCAGTCTTTGATCTGAATACGTGCTACCCCTGTTTCCATAGCTGCTTTGGCAACGGCCGGAGAAATAGTAGTGATGAGCCTTGGGTCGATTGGTTTGGGAATCAAATACTCCGGCCCAAATTTTAAATTGGCCTTGCCATATGCTTTCAAGACGATATCCGGCACCTGTTCCTTTGCCAGCGCTGCAATAGCCTTAACAGCTGCTAGTTTCATTTCTTCATTAATGGATGTTGAGCGAACATCCAGCGCTCCTCTGAAGATATAAGGAAATCCCAACACATTATTCACTTGATTTGGATGATCCGAGCGTCCTGTGGCTATAATCACGTCTTTCCTTGTTTTAACTGCCAACTCGTAAGAAATCTCAGGATCAGGATTAGACAAGGCAAAAACAATTGGATCATTGGCCATGGATTTGAGCATTTCTGGTGAAACAATGTCTGCAATAGATAAACCCAGGAAGACATCCGCCCCTTTCATTGCTTCTGCCAATGTATCTACACTATGATCAGTTACATACTTGGATTTGATTACGTCAAGACCTTCCCTTTTTTTATTTAAAATACCCTTACTATCAGCCATCAGGATATTTCCCTTTTTTGCTCCAAGAGACACGTATAAATCGGTACAAGCAATTGCGGCTGCACCCGCTCCACTAACCACTATTTTAAGGTCTTCTATTTTCTTACCGACAATTTCTAATGCGTTTAAAAGAGCAGAGCTAGAAATAATAGCAGTACCATGCTGATCATCATGCATGACCGGGATATCCATATTCTCACGAAGTGTTTGCTCTATCTTAAAACTCTCAGGTGCCTTGATATCTTCCAGATTTATGCCGCCGAAAGTAGGCTCCAAAGATTTGACTATCTCAATGAATTTATCTGGGTCCTGCTCATTTATTTCTATGTCAAAAACATCAATACCTGCAAATTTTTTAAAAAGTACCCCTTTACCTTCCATAACAGGTTTTGAAGCTTCCGGGCCAATATTTCCAAGCCCTAATACTGCTGTGCCATTTGATATAACTCCGACCAGGTTTCCTTTGGCTGTGAATCTGTAGACATTTTCTTTGTCATCTGCGATGACTTTGCAAGGTTCAGCTACTCCAGGAGAATAAGCAAGAGCCAAGTCTTGTTGTGATCCAACGGGCTTGGTAGAATTAACTTCTATTTTTCCTGGAGGCTTATTTTCGTGATAGTCTAGTGCGTCCTTCGGACGTATCTTAGTTATACTCATCTAAGTTTGGTTGATAGGGATTTAGTCTTCTGTATTTTCAAAGCTCTTCAATTACCAACTATTTCGCAATGCACGGCAACTAAGATTGAGCTGATCCTTGTAAATCACTTTTAGTTTTAAAAGTAGATAAAATTGCTTCTAATTCTCTAATGAGATTTTTCTTACGAGTTCCCGGAGAATCTACATACCCTTCTATGTAATAGATAATTTGCGCTCCTTCATCTACTATCGTGTAGCTGACGAAAGGGCCCCCTCTGGAATTGTCACTGATTTTCCATAATCCACGCGCTTCTACTGCAAAGTTTCCATTGAAGGTCACTCGCTCTGTAAAGACCGGAATGATCTCTTGCCGTTTTATATATATGTCTGGATTTTCCCCATCATATAAGTAACGCTGAGTTATCTTATCGCGAAATAGGTCTATGTTATTGAATACTGATTGATCACCATATGGCTGATAATATACAAAAACGCTTTGTTCGGTTTCAGCATCCATTAGTCTTAGCCAAAAGAAGTTTTTGAGATCTCTTGCTTTTTCCCACCCATATGGTATCAGAAGACTTACGTCATGATCCTCTCTAATTCTTTTGGCAAGTTGTTTTTTGGGACTGCTAAACAATTGTGATTTAATGATTTCTCTGGCTGATGATTCAAAAATCTCGCGAATTTGAGATCGGTTGTAATTGATCTTTTTTGCAAGTAAATCACGAGTTGATGAAAAAAGGAACAAGGCCGTCTGACCTCTCGCAAATAAATCTTTTTGCTTTCTCATGAAAATAGCCGTATCTCTCTTGATTTGGTTTAATGATTGATTCGTAAAGAATTTTTGAAGAACCCTGCTATCCGAAGTTTTGCTATCTAGAGTCATCACAAAAATCATGTTTTTGGCTGACTTTAGGACGGAATTGAGTTTTTGAGGGCTTACTTTACTAACATTAAAAAGTGACTCATCCTGAGGTAGGCCAAGCATTGGTGCGTTGAATGTTTTTCGAAGCTCTGAACCCAATTCAGAGTCTGCCCACTGTGTAGAGTCAATCACCAAAATAATTTCATCTGCTTCTCCTCTGGCTTTAGGTAATAATCCAGAGCTTTTGTTGTTGCCGCCAGATTCAGTACAGCGAAATAGCAAAAAAAAGAAAGGTATTAGTACTAAAATTCTTAACATTTCTTCTCGGTGTGGTTTAAAGTGATTTACTCACAAAAAATATTTAGATGCCTTTCAAACTTACGTGAAAAATACTGAATTTGCTCAGTTAGGAATAACTAAAGATTGACCTGGCTTGATCATATTGGAATCAAGCTTGTTTGCTTTTTTTAACTTTTCAATTGTAGTATTGGCATTTCTGCTAATACTCCATAGTGAATCACCGTATTTTACGGTGTATATCTTACGAGTATGGCCAGAAACTGCTGAGTTTAGATTATTAATAGGTGCCTTACTGGTCGTATAAAGGTTTTTGGTTTTCGAAGTGTAAGCAGGCAACACCCAAATGTTTAAGGTTTGGCCAATTCTAATCATACTTCCACTTAATCGATTCCAGGTGCGGATATCTGATATTCGAACACCGTATTGACGAGCAATCGTTCCCAAGACATCCCCACTTTTTACCTTATGAGCTATTTTTTTTCGCCCATACGTACTTCCAGGACTATTTCTCGCTAAATATTCAAGGTGTTTTTTTCCTGTTTTCGAAGCGGTATCGTAGAGTGTAGCTCTATTTGTTACAACAGTATCTTTCCATTCAGATGGAATTCTTAGGGCAAAGTTTTTGGTTCCTTCCGGCAAGGCTCCTCTTTTGATTTGTGGATTCCAAAGAAGTATGTCATCCAGGCATAGACCTAACTGGTTACAAAACGTTTCCAAGTGGAAATATTGATTGACATGTATGGTGTCTAACTGAGGAAAGAACTGCTCTGGAACCTCCACAAAGGCATGTTCACTTAGATGATTGAACAAATAAGTTATGGCAACATACTGTGGAACATAGGATCGTGTCTCTCTAGGTAAGTATCTATAAATATCCCAAAATTCTTTTTTATACCCGCTTCTTCGAATTGCTTTCTTAACATTTCCAGGGCCACAATTGTAAGCTGCTAAAGCCAACTCCCAGCTATGAAACATATTGTACAGGTCTCTTAAGTGCCTGCACGCCGCATCCGTTGACTCATATGGATCCATTCTATCATCAACGTACCAATCGCTATTTAACCCATACATCTTACCTGTAGAGGAGATGAATTGCCATAAACCAACTGCATTTGCTCTTGAGATGGCATTTGGCTTCAAACCTGACTCTACAATTGCCAGGTATTTGAGTTCATCAGGCATGTTATACTTGGCTAGTACCTCTGAAAAAATAGGGAAGTAGCGTTCTTTTTTCTTGATGATGTCTCGAGTGTAATCTCGATCTTTTAAAGCAAAATATTGGACAAAGGCCATTACTCGCTCATTGAAGTTAAGAGGCACTTCGTTTTCAATACACGAAATTTGATCCGCCACTTCATCAAAGGTAAAGTCAGGGGTAATTTCTGTTAAGCGAAATTCTTGAGCCATCCCAATATTCGATAGAAGAATAACACTTATAATGATCCACTTTTTTATCATGTGATTTTCAATTATTCACTTTCAATATCAATAGTGGTCGATTCTAAATTTTGCTAATAGAAAAGCTCAGCTTTTCTAATTACGGTGGTTAAAATCTGCGAGGAGGCATAGCTTTCAGAAAGAACGATAAATTAAGATTTCGTATTTTCTCCGGCTCCTTCTTTAATTTCTTCCTTAATCTCTTTGGTCGCATCTTTAAATTCTCTAATGCCCTTACCCATACCTTTTGCGATTTCGGGAATTTTCTTCGCTCCAAAGAAGATCAAGATAAAAAGCATGATTATCAACAACTCGCCCCAACCAGGCACCCATAGAAGTATATTATGCATTTTGTAAGTATTTAATTATCAAAGATAGAAATTTATTCTGGCAATAATAATTGCGAAATGCAATTTGAATCACTTTAACACGAGCCAATTTTCCGGGTTTAACTTAGTCGTTCCTTTATACACCTGAAATTCAAGTTCGGTTACACCATCCCGATCGGTATAGACTTCACCGATAATATCATTTGCCTTAACCTTTTGACCTTTCTTTACATTAATGGATCTTAAACGGGCATATACCGTGAGGTAATCGCCATGTCTGATTACCACAATGTTATTTTTACCTTGTATGGTTCCAATCAGCGTCACTTCTCCATCAAAGACGGATTTAACTCGTGAGTTTTTTTCTGTTTGTATTCCTACACCATCATTAATGACGGTAATACGTTTAAGCACCGGATGCTGTTGTTTTCCAAACTTTGAAGTGATAAATCCTGAATTTACCGGCCAGGAGAGATTATTTTTATTGGATTCAAAAAGGCGGGTAAGTTCTGCTGCACTCGCGATTTCGGCAGTAGACGCGTTTGATTTTTTCTTTTTTTCAGCTTCAATAGTATTAGCAATTAGGGTGTTCAATCGTCTGTTAGCGGCTTTTCTTTTATCCAACTCTCTTCTAAGCTGAAGTTCCCTTTTTGCAAGTTGTGTTACTAGTGCTGATTGGTTCTTTTTTGAGTTGGCAAGTTTCCTGTTTTCTCTTACTTGCTTATTCAAAAGTGCTTGCTGTTCTGCTCGTTTTGTTTCTACTTTACTTTTCTGCTCATCTAAATCTTTGGTTACCAATTCAATTTGTTCTGCTTGAAGTCTTCTTGCTTCAGCATATTGTTCTAAATATTTGAGCCTTTGTAGCAACTGGTTAAAATTCTCGGAAGAGAACAGAAACATTAACTTATTATTACCTCTATTGGCTTTGTAAGAGGAGTAGATTTGGGCTGCGTATTCTTCTTTAAGAACTTTAAGGTCATTTTTGAGCGAGATGACAACCTCAGAAAGGTCACTGATTTCGGCGTTTAAGAGTCGAATTTCTGAACCTATCGATCTGATTAGTGACACACGTGCACTGATTTGCTGATTCAATGCCTGAAGCTGTCCAAGGGTCGCTCTTTTTTGTGTTAATGTTTGTGTGAGTATTCTTTCAGCTTCAGCAATTTTTTTGAGGTTTTCTTTCTTTTCGTATTCTAGCTGATTTTTTGTTTTTTGAGAAGAAGCAGGGATTACAAATAGTAGAGCAAGTAAGATTATAAAGTAAAGTGGCCTATTTCCTTTCATACTTACTGGAAACATCATACGGAAATCTAAGAGGAGATGACTCGATCTCCATTTTGTTGTAAGAAATATAGATTTCGGTATTGGGTTTGTCTGCTGCTTCATAGTCTATTACAGCGGTAATTTCGTTTGGAAAGATTTGATTACTAACCCTTATAAAATCACTGTAATTTACTGAAATCGTGTTTTTAGTGTTTTCGTGAATTACTTTAACTTTTTCTAGTTTCATAGTTTGGAAGCCTATGAAACTTTGGAACAAATAATCTCCTTTTGATTGATCATATTTAAAATGATTCTCTGTTTTTTGAATTTTTTGTTTTTTATATGGCTCCATTAAATTTCCTAAAAGCACGGATTGGACCATCGTAAAGTTGAAATCAAAACTGTATTCTTTTGATAGCTCTTCAAACGTATAGTTATAGGATTGTCTACTCAATCGATCTAAGACCCTAACATTCTTTACATCAATAAAGACTCTTGCAGCCTCTATTCCAAACCCAGATATAGATATCCAGATGATACTATCTTTTTTGATCCTAAAATTCGCGGTAGCGGATACCTTTTTTCCATCATTATCGAACTTAAATTTTGCCTTTGCTGACAAATAGTCAAAATGAGGATCTATGACTTCCAGATTGTCTTTTTTTATGAAAACTGCACTTGTTTTTCTGTTGCAGGAAATTAGAGATATGCCTGAAATAAAAATTAACAGCAATAGCTTATTCATAAAGCTTTCTATCGGCGATTTTCTTTTCTAAAAATTCAGATACTTCTCCTTTTTCGAGTGCTCTTTCCCATTGCTCAATGGCTTTTTCGGCCTCTCCTAATTGGAATAATACATCTCCATAATGTTCAATGATTGTGCCATCTTCTGTATTTAGAGAAACTGCCTTTTCTAAAAACTTTTTAGACTCTTTGTAGTCCCCTCGCATATAAAGAACCCAGCCATGGGTATCTAAGTAAGTAGGATTATCCGGATACATTTTTACAAGTCGGGTGGACATTTGAATTGCTTTATCCAAATTTTGTTTTTCTATAGATAGGAAATAACTGTAGTTATTAAGGACATGGTCATTATCGGCTTTATTTTCAAGTGCTTTTTCATATGCCTGGAACGATTTTTCTGTTTGATCCAGTCCATTATAAGCATCTCCTAATTGACCATAAAAAACCGTCAACAAATTTGGATCAACGGTATATTTTTTTCCACGTTCCAGCATTCTAATGGATTTCTCATAATTTTTCTGAATTAAATAACCAGTTCCAGCGAAATAATAGATCAATGCCTGATTTGGGAAATATTCAAGTGCTTGTTCGGCGTGTGATATCAAGCTATCGTAACGGTTAAGTTCTGCTTCTACATTAAGTATGTTTTGCCATATGGAATAGTTTGAGGGCTCTAGCCGAACAGCTTTGATATAATAATTAACTGCCTCTTTTGGCCTTCCATCTCGATAGAGCATGTCTCCTAAAAAAGCTTGAGCCTTAAACTCATCCGGATGACTATCGGCGAGTTTTCTTACCAACTCAGTAAGTTTTTCCCGATTTCTAGCACTTGATGAAGCCATGAGGTAACTGGAGACAATTTGAAACTTTGAATCAAAATCAATAGATGGAGATTCAAAGGCTTGACTAAGGAGTATTAATGATCTTTCATGATCCCCCTTTAGCCAAGCAACCTCGCTTTTTAGCAGGGTAAGCCTTGAATTTGATTTTTCAATAGATTCGTATTTCTCAATTTCTTTCGTTGCCTCTTCAAGCTTTTTATTTTGAATTAAAAAACTGATAAACTCTAATTTATAAGGAGATTCATTAGGATAAGCAGTTATAAGCTTTCTGTACTCACTTACCACCTTATCAATTTTCCCCTGCTTCATGTAAATGCGCTGCTTCTCGCGAATGATCTCTTCCTTTACTCCTAATTCTTCTTCAATTCGGTCAAATGTTTTAAACATTTCTTCATTTCTGCCTGTCAACTGATAAATCTCTGCAAGCTCATAAAGTGCATTTTCATCTGACGGAAATTTTAATAACATTTCTTCATAAACCTTAGCTGCTTCTATGTAAAACCCAGCTGATTGATAAATTCTTGCGAGTCCTAACCGATAATATTTATTCTCTTGATCTAATTCAATCGCTTTTAACCCAAACGGTATGGCTTTTTGTCCTTGATCACTTTTTGAAAGTACCTCGGCAATTTTGAAGTTGATTGCAGCACTTTGGGAATTCATGTCTAGTGCCACCGTAAAGCCTTCAAGAGCCTTTGCGTAATTTTCAAGGATCAATTGCTTTTCGGCGTCAATAAGTACTGCCTCCAGCTTTAAAGAATCCTGCTGATTGTTTGGGATAGAAAGTTCATTTCCTTTCTTTTTCTGAGAAAATCCAGAGAGGAAAAAAATCAAAAAACTTATTAATAATAAATAGAATCGCATCTGTCTTACCATTCACAATAATCACCTAAACTTACTGATTTTGGTTGGCCTTTTAGCTTAACGTGATTTCCAATCATCGAGTTAGTCAAATTAACTCTCTCAAGAGAGGTGTTATTTTGAATCAAACAATCAGATAAAAAAGCGTCTGTTATTTCGCAGTTATCTCCAACAGATACATTTGGTCCAATTTTGGTGTTTTTAACTTTGGTATCTTTCCCAATATATACTGGATGAATGATTTCACAATTTTCGATTTCAGCTTCCAGATTTATTAGATTTTTGCCTGTTAAAAAGTTTAGATATCGTGAATTGGACTGCACCGTAATGGATTTGTTCCCGCAATCCAACCATTCATTTACCGCTAGAGTAGTAAAAGCTGTTCCTTTCTCTTTAAGGTTTTCTAATGCCATGGTCAGTTGAAACTCCCCGCTTCCTAGAATGTTATTCTTGATCAGATAATCAACCTCTTTTCTCAACTCTTCGCCATTTTTAAAATAATAGATTCCAATAATAGCTTGATCAGAAACAAATTCTTGCGGTTTCTCAATGAAGTCAGTAATCACGCCTTTTGCATTGGTCTTTACCACACCGAATGAACTTGGATCGTCGATTTGCTTGGTCCAAATGATTCCATCCTCTTCAGGATCAAGTTTAAAATCAGCCTTAAAAAGTGTATCGGAAAATGCCACTGTAACTTTTCCATCCAATAGTTCACTTGCACAAGCCACTGCGTGAGCGGTACCCTTGGCTGTCTCTTGTACATAGAAGAAAGCTTTTGCATCCACGCTTTTCGCAATCTTTTTTAATTTCTCCAGGATTTCTTTCTCGAAATCACCTATTACAAATCCAATAGATGAAATTTTCTCTGGGGTTATTGTCGCTATGTCCTCAACTAGTCGTTGCACAATCGGTTTGCCCGCTATAGGTATAAGCGGTTTGGGGATTGTAAGGGTGTGAGGTCGAAGGCGTTTGCCTTTACCAGCCATGGGAATAATCAGGTTCATAAAATATTAATTCTTAGAGTGGCTCGGATTTCTACTTTCAAATAAAAACGCCAAAGTTAGAAATATTAACGTGATAAGAATCGCAGGAAAGAAAGTTGCGCTTAAATATTCGTTTAACGCTATCCCTAAACCTGCCAAAAAAATATACAAGAGAATTTTAGGAAGTTGATAAGGAACAGGATAGTGCCTTTTTCCCCATAAATAAGAAAAAATAACCATACAGGCATAACTTGAAAAAGTAGCATAAGCGCTACCCATATAGCCATAGATAGGTATAAGTAACCAATTTAAAATAAGTGTCATTAATGCTCCAAAAATGCTTATGTAAGCTCCATAGAGCGTATGATCTGTCAGCTTATACCAGATCGAGAGATTGTAAAAAATACCTAAAAATAAACCTCCTCCTAAAAGCCATGGAACTGCATCAAGTGCCTCAAGATAACTCTCTTGTCTAAGAAAAAATGGGGAATATTGTTTCACAAAAAGACTAAGTACCAACCAGCTGAAACTGGTAAAAAGTACGAAAGAAGTCATTACTCGGCTGAATACCTTTGGAGCATTTTTTTTCTTGGCCTGAGCAAAAAAAAATGGCTCAAACGCATATCGGAAGGCTTGAACTGCTAAGGTCATGAATACCGATAATTTGTAACATGCACCGAATATTCCTAACATCTCAAGATTTGAGTAGCTTGCATAAAAATCCTCTGGCAACCGATGTTTAAGCATTGCTCTGCTAAGCATCTCGTTGGTGACTCCAGCAAACCCAATAATTAAAACAGGCGCAGCATATTTCATCATTTTTTTCCAGACTGTACTTTCCAGATGAATTTTAACCTTTTTCCATAGCGGAATGAAAAAGATCAAAAAAAGTGTATTTGCGATCAAATTTGACAGGAAAACATATCCCACTCCAAATTCAAAATAATAGATTGAGGAAAGAAAATGATCTGGATTTTTATCTAAAAACCATGGACAGAAGAGTACAAAAAAAAGGTTAAGAAGAACATTGAAAATGATGTTGGAAAGCTTATAGGCGGCAAATCTTCCGGCCTTGCCTTCTTTGCGCAGCCTCGCAAACGGGATAGCCACAATGGCATCTATGGCAAGTATGAGAGCCAGCCATTTGATATAATTTTGTTTATCAGGATATTGAAGCAAATCAGCTAATGAAGAAGAGAAGGTCCAGATAATCCCTGAAAGAATGATTGAACTAAATAAAATGCTTGTAAAGGTTAAATGGAAATACTTATCATTACCTTCTTTCTCAGAAAACCGAAAATAAGCCGTCTCTAAACCATATACATACAAAATATTCAAAAATGCTACGTAAGCATAGAGCTCAGTAATGATCCCATATTCTTCTGGTACAAAAACAGCCGTGTAGAGAGGAACAAGTAAATAGTTTAACATTCTACCCAGTACGCTACTGAGTCCATAAAGCGCGGTCTGACCCGCAAGTTGTTTTAATACGGACAAAAACTATTCTCCTTTGAAATTGGCTTCTCTCTTTTCTAGGAATGCGGCAACTCCCTCTTTAAAATCTTCAGTATTAAAACACCCGGCAAATGAATTGGCTTCTGTTTGGTATCCATTCACTCCCTCTTCAAAATGGGCGTTGACAGAATCAATGACACGACTTATGGCTATAGGCGCTTTTGATTTGATTTTATTTAAGGTTTCAACAGCTTTAGCTTTAGCAGCATTTTTATCGGCCTCTACGTAATTTACCAAACCATATTCAAGGGCCATTTGAGAACTTAACATATCCGCAGACATCAAATATTCAAAAGCTCTGCTTTTGCCTATTAATTGAGTAAGTCTTTGAGTGCCTCCGTACCCTGGAATAAGACCCAGGTTAACTTCTGGCTGCCCAAACTTAGCGCTGCTTACTGCAATCCGCATATGAGCAGCCATGGCCAACTCACAACCTCCACCTAAAGCATATCCATTTACGACAGCTACCACTGGTGTATGGCAATCTTCTATCGATTGAAATGTTTCCTGACCTTCTTCTGCGAATTTCCTGGCACTCATTTCATTAACCCCAAGAAATTCAGCAATATCTGCACCCGCGACAAAAGCCTTTTCACCTGCTCCTGTCAGTATGACTCCACGAATATTTTTAGGATTATCCTGAATATATTGAAACGCATCCTTTAGCTCTATCATGGTTTCCCTATTCAAAGCATTCATCTTAGATTCTCTATTGATTTCAATGGTCAGGATATTATCCTCAAGCTCTAGAGATAGATTTTTGTAAGATTCCATAGATTTTTGGTTGTTTGGAACTGGAAAGAAAACGTAAAAATTAGTTAATCAAAAACGATCGTGTTCTTCAGGTTAGAGATCATGGCATCAACCAAGTCAGGCAATTCATATTCATGTTGCCACCCCCAATCATTCCTGGCATGGCTGTCATCAATACTACCAGGCCAACCATCTGCAATCTCTTGCCTAAAGTCTGGTGAATAGTGAATCTTGAAGTTAGGGTAGTGCTTCCTTATCTCATTAGCAATATCTGAGGGAGTAAAACTTATGGCGGTAAGATTGTACGAACTTCTAATTTTTATCTGTTTAACCGGAGCTTCCATTAAATTTATAGTAGCCTTTACGGCGTCGTCCATATACATCATGGGGAGCATAGCTTCTTCTCTTAAAAAGCAATTAAAAGTCTCTCCTGCAATTGCTTTATGAAAAATATCCACCGCATAATCTGTGGTGCCACCACCTGGCGGAGCTTTGTATCCAATTAACCCAGGATATCTCAAACTCCTTACGTCTACATCGAACTTTTCAAAGTACCATTCACACCATCTTTCACCAGCCTGTTTACTTATTCCATAAACCGTATTAGGATTCATCACTGTCCATTGTGGGGTGTTCTTGGGTGGAGTATCGGGCCCAAAAACAGCAATTGAGCTTGGCCAATAGATTTTTTGTATTTGATTTTTTCCTGCCTCTAAGACAGTCAAAAGACTTTCCATATTTAGCTTCCAAGCAAAGTGTGGATCGTGTTCTCCCTTTGCTGAAAGTACCGCTGCAAGATGATAGACCTCTTTTATGTCGTGTTTTGAGAGAATAGAGTAAAAATTAGCTCTATCAAGAATATCAAGTTGTTCATAAGGCCCGTCTTCAATCAACTTTACGGGGTTTTCTCTTAAATCGGAGGCAATTATCTTTGAAATACCTTTTAATTTTCGGAGTTTCAGTGTCAATTCTATACCTAGCTGACCACAAGCACCTATTATCAATATTTTATTCATAGGGAAATGTTGGATTTTGAGATAGCAAATTTACTTGCTGATTATTGATAATGAACAGGTAAATATTCGATCTCAAACACACTAAATTTATTCTTATTACTAACTGATGTTACGCACATTAGAACTTTAATTCTAGTTGCATTCCATACTTAATGGTGTTAAGTTCATGGAAAGCAGCTTTTAGACTACTCAGCTACAATTTGGATTTTAAGGCATATTGATTGACCGCTTTTTTGACCTGAATTGCTTCGAGT
>JBCDKO010000028.1:0-32738 GCA_038746525.1 Bacteroidota bacterium | reverse complement strand
GCTTTTTCAGTGCACCGAAAATGGAAGCATCTGCTCGAAACCCTTGCACCTATTGAAAAAGAAATTTACTAAACAGTATCTTTTGACCACATAAACGTGTTTTTTGAATTGAAAAAACGTTTCTCAGCAGGCCCTAATTAACTAACCCGCTAACAACCGGTAGATTTGGTTTCTCCTAAAGGCGGCTAAAGTTGTGTGCCTATTTCTATTTCATTCACTATACAAATCTCTCGAATGAGTTCTCTGCTACGCTCGGCAACCGCTCCCACAAGAACTTTCTTACGATATCTCGTGATCCATACTAAATGATCTTTTAGGTCAAATAGCGTATGCGAACCTTTTCGATCGTTTTACCTAATGAAATAGCGCAACGACTAAAGTCTTCACTTAAAGACAAGGGATTTTCTCCCATTCCCCGATGGTAACATTAATGTATGGTGCACCCAAAGTTTAATTTTTTAAAAGAATCCTTTGAAAAACCCGCCTTTTGGCCCAACTCTTCGTTACCCAAAATTTCAAAAGCCTCATTTACGACCAGTAAACTACGTTTTTGAAATTCTGAAAGCCTCGATTTGAACCAAAAATCCAGTTTTGCAAAGGATTCTAAAAGTCTGTCTCCAATGATCGAAGCTAGTTATATAATTAGCCGTTATATTATTCTAAGCTGGTGTTCAAGTAGCTGCTTTGAATCAAATTTTACAAAATGCTAATGCCTTGCTCTTTTAACTTTTGATTGATGACAGGTAGTTTATTGTTCAATAGCAAATCCAACTTATTCAATTCTCCATCCAACTCTTTAAATATTTCATCTCTGAATGCAACAGCTTGATCGGTAGGAGGATAATCACCCCTTTGTTGGTCAGCAAGTAAGAATGCAATCCTATTGTTTATTCTAATCCCAAAATTGAGAGGATCCTGATAGCTCTGGTTTTTGGTCATATGAATCGCGTTTTCGATCACTTTCATCTGTTCATTCAAGTCATTGACCATTTCAATCAATTCAACGTTTGATGGCGTATCTGCTGTCTTGCCTTTTGCATATTCAAGGTCTTTCCTTATTTTTCTAATTTTGATAATCCCCTCATGTGCTTCACTCACTTTGTCTCTCACTCCTATCAAAAAGTCGAATTGCTTTTGATAATCTTCTCCTGAGTTGGGTAATCTCGGATCTTTAATAATGTCAAAGTTTTGAGACATTGATTCTTCATTTACGGATAATACGGCACGGTAAGTTCCAGGAACTGCTTTTGGCCCTCTATTTGGCGAACTATATAAGATCATGCCCCCGAACTCCTTAAAACCGGGATACCGCATATCCCAAACGAACGTATTTCCACCGGCTTCTAACGTGAGCTTGCTTTTCTTTTCTTTCGCTTTGTTGCTAAAAGACTGAATCGTATCCCCATCCATTTCCACAATATGTAATGAAACTGTATCTTGATCATTGACTTCCTTCAAGAAATAGTTGAAAATCACACCGTTTGGATGGTTTTTTCCTGCTGATTTTTCAACTCTCCAACTTCTGGCAACATTCATCCGGTAGCTATCCTTAGGTTTAAAAAGATAATACTTGGAAGCTGCTACTTCGTCCGAAAGCTGCTGCAGTGGGGTTAAATCATCAATGAGCCAAAAACTTCTTCCGTGAGTAGCCGCAATCAGATTGTTGTCTTTTACATGCAAATCACGAATACTTACAATGGGGAGGTTCAATTGAAAAGGCTGCCAGGATGTGCCATCATCGAAGGAAATGTACATTCCCCATTCTGTACCTGCGTAGAGCAACCCTGGTCTGGTTAAATCAGCCCTGATGGCACGAGTATAGTCAGTGGACTTAATTCCGGAAGTAATCAACTGCCAAGTCGCACCATAGTCGTCCGTTTTATAAAGATATGGAGTATAATCACCAAACTTATAGGAAGTAGCCGCAACGTACGCACCACCTTTCTTATGTGGATTCACATCGATGCAGTTGATCATATTTTGTGTTGGAGACATCGGAGGTGTTACATTCTTCCAGCTTTTACCCCCATCAAGTGTGATATGAATCAGGCCATCATCACTTCCTATCCATATAACGCCTTCCTCCTGTTCGGATTCTTCACCGGCAAAAATGGTTCCGTAAAATTCTACACCTGTATTATCCTGTGTAATGGGCCCACCCGAAGAACGCAGGGTTTGGGGTTCGCCCCGTGTTAAGTCTGGTGATATCACCTCCCAGGATTGTCCATCATTGGTTGTGACATGCAAGAAGTTGGAACCAGCGTATAATTTATTTGGATCATGTGGGCTAAAAAATACGGGGTAGTTCCAGTTGAAGCGATACTTCATTACCTCAACACCCGAACCGGCAGGGTTATCCGGCCATACATTGGTAGACCTTACCTGACCAGTAGAGTGGTCCAACCGCATCATATAACCTTTGTAGGTGCCTCCATAAACAATGTCCGGGTTTTTAGGGTCAGCAGCTAAGTGCGCACTCTCACCACCTGCGGATGATTCCCAATGACGTTCAGTGATAGATGAAGCTGATGTGCGGTGTTGAATTCTAACAGAAGAGTTGTCTTGTTGTGCGCCATAAATACGGTAAGGAAACACATTGTCTGTGGTTACCCGATAAAACTGAGCAGTAGGTTGGTTATGGTAGGTTGTCCAGTTTTCACCACCATCATTGGATACTTGTGCACCTCCATCGTCAGCAATAACCATTCGTTGGTTGTTGTTGGGATCAATCCACAAATCATGGTGATCACCATGTGGTGCATTCTTCAACTCAAATGTTTTGCCTCCATCCCTGGAGACCCCATAGCTTACATTCATCACATAAACTATGTCTTCGTTTTGCGTGTCAGCGGTAATTCGGCTGTAATACCACGCTCTCTGCCGTAGCGCACGATTTTGGTTTACTTTTTTCCATGTTTTGGCGCCATCATCAGATCGATAAACTCCACCTTCCTCAGCTTCTATAATTGTCCAGATTCTTTTAGAGTTAACAGGAGATACGGCGATGCCTACAATTCCCCAGGCACCACCGGGTAACCCTTTATTTTGTGTAATGTCATTCCAGTTGTTTCCACCGTCTTTACTTACGAATAATTTACTATCTGGTCCGCCGCTATCCATTCGATAGCCACTCCTTTTCATCTGCCAGGTGGCAGCATAAAGAATCCTTGGGTTATTTGGATCTAAGATTAAGTCTCCTGCGCCAGCTTTATCACTTACATAGAGTATTTTTTCCCAATTCTTTCCGCCATCAGTAGATCTAAATACTCCTCTTTGCGAGTTTGGTTTCCATAGATTCCCAATGGCCGCTACATAAACAACATCATGGTTTGATGGATGAATTCGAATACGGGAAATGTGTTCTGTCTGTTCCAGACCCAAGAATTGCCATGATTCCCCACCATCTGTTGAACGCCACACCCCTTTGCCCGATGATACATTTCCGCGTAGAGTCTGTTCCCCTTCTCCGACATAGATCACATTTGGGTCCGACTCTGATACAGCAATTGCTCCTATAGAGCCGCCAAAGAAGCCATCGGAAATACAATTCCAGGTGTTACCAGCATCTTCGGTCTTCCAGACTCCTCCTCCGGCAGTCCCCATATAATAAAGGTTATCATTCCCTACTACACCACTTACAGTACCGGCTCGTCCACCTCGGTATGGACCTATTGACCTCCATTGAATGCCCTTATAAAGGGACTCATCATAACTTAGTGTAACATCTTTGTTCTTGGTAGTTCGCCTTTGAGCTTGTGTATGGTGTTGCAGCATTAAGGCGATCAAAAAAAATCCGAATAATCTTAACATAGCATTTATTAAATGAATCCTAAAAGGCAACATTTCATTATCTTATATCCTATTTCTTTTTTAAGCTTTGGTCCAATCCATAGCTGGAGTTATCAGAAAAGGGTATAGGATTAAGGAGTGTTGATCCTAAACAATAGACGTTAAAAATATCTAATTAAACTTTTACAAAGAAATGATTTCTATAATTATCAGAATTTTAAAATTCCGGTTTGATGATTTCAAAATTGTTTCCAGTAAAATGATTTAAGCAGTTCTTTTTTGATCCCTTAATTGATCAAAAAACATAAAAATCAGCGATTCCGCAATTAGCAAATGGTCAAATTGAAGAGCGAGGGATCTCTGCTATACTTTTCAAAGACCAATATACAAGCTATACCAACAAAACACAGGACGTTATCCAACAACGCTTGTTTATTACTACTTCGCTATGCAGCATTAACTGTCACCTTAGGTTATATAGCGCACACAACAGATTTGTTAGGCTTTGTAATTCGTTATTTAGCCTGCTCTCACCAGAAAATCATAGAATTCAAAAACTTCGGGTCCGTCATTTCTACATTCGACTTGAACACCGAAGGGTTGTAAGGCAGGAATGGTTTTTCTATTGCCGGATATACAAATATTAAGGCCGGTAAAAATCTGATGATACAACGAGCAATGTTCATTAGAAGCGGTATGTAGTGGTGAAGCCGTAGGTACCTGGTAAACCATAACTTGTAAACGAGGCGGCACCACCAACGCCATAACCATAGCTAAAATACACTTCATCGGTGATATTTTTACCCCATAAACTCACTTCGAAACCCTGATAACTCGCACCAATGCGACCATTTAACAGACCGTAAGCATCTTGTTTTACTGTATTCTCCGGATCGAAAAACATCTCGGATTGAAAAATATAATCTAAGCCAATAAACGCCGTAGTTTTTGATCCTAGCTTTCGTTCGTAGTGAGCAGAAAAATTTCCGTTCCATTCAGGTGAGTAACCTTGTTGATTACCTTCATTGTTAATCAATTCCCCTGTAAATCCTATGACTTCATAATCGGTTATTTCGGTAGAGAGATAACCAATATTTGCCGTAAGGTCTAGTCCCTTAACGGGCAAATAATTCATTTCTAACTCAACACCCTGACTAGTAGACTTTCCTATGTTATCAACACCAAAAAGGAAAGTAGTCAGATCAACGACCGTGGTGAGTTGTTGATCTTGCCAGTTGATATAAAATCCAGTCAGGTTTGCTTTGAGTCGGTTATTGAGCCAAGAGGACTTGACCCCCAATTCATAGTTCCAGCTAAATTCAGGCTCATACTTAGCAGCATCCTCATCATCTATAAACTGATTGAGTCCTCCAGGACGATAGCCTCTTGCAACGTTACCAAATAAAAACAGGTCATCTGATATTTCATAATCTACACCGATTTTAGGAGATAATGCGTCAAAAGTAGCATCCGTCTGGAAGCTAGAATTCACCAGTGGAGAAGGCTGAGGACCTTCTGGCGTTAATATTGTATTATCAGGATCTTCAAAATTTTGTCCATTTCTAAAGTGCTCTCGTATTGCGGTAATTTCGCTTCTTTCAATCTCATATCTCAACCCAATTAAAACACTTAAACGACTCGTTAATTTGTAATCAGCCTGACCAAAAAGCGCAAGGCCAGTTTGTTGGATGTCAGCATCTAATCTTTGTGTGAATTCACCTGCTGAATTTCCTGCCAATTCGGTAGATACCGTTGGATTAATGTCATCCCTATCCACATAATATAAAAAGAGACCCCCTATCCAGTTAAACTTCCCATCATCGGTAGAGTTAATACGAAGCTCCTCACTGATCGTATAATTGCTATTCTCCCCATTTGCGATGTAATTAATGTCAAAAGGTGTAAAGTCAAAGTCATCGTTATCTCGCTCAGTTTCGTAGTACTGCAAAGAAGCAATTGAGCTGAGTGTTGCTTTTGGGAAATCGTAACTCACTTTCAATGCATGATAAGTAGTTGTTGTATTGTATATTCCTTGTCTGTCGAAGTTGACTTCATAAGGATTGGACTGCTTAAGTGAATCAAACATCTCGTTACTGAAACCAAAACCACCTAGCAGCGCATAGGCATTCACTTCTCTCACTTCTAATCCTGAACTCAGAGAAAAAGATAATCGATTGGTAGGATAGTAATTCATTTTAAATCCAACTGTTGCTGATTCTCTTTCCAGTAAATTATCCGTATCAATTGCAATATTATCGATATAACCATCCCGCTCTGTATATCCTGCGTTTACTTTAGCAAACAACTTATCTTTTATAACAGGAAAGCTAACCCCAGCAGAAGTGTTTAACTGATTCAAATTACCATAACCAAATTGCATAAAACCCTTCGTTTGATTGGTGGGGCGTTTGGTAATAATATTGATGGCACCTGCCAAAGCATTTCTTCCGTAAAGCGTACCTTGAGGCCCTTTCAGTATCTCTATGCGCTCAACATCATAGAGGAGTGTAGGAAAGCCATAAGAAGCGAAAAAGGGAACTTCATCTACATAAATTCCTATGGCGGGAATTACACTAATCGTATAAATTCCTCGGCTGGCAAAGACTTGAAAGCTTCCACCTCCATCGTCATAGGAATTGAAATTGGCCGCTACTCGATTCAGTTCATTCAATTCATTTATTTGCAACTGCTCCATTTGCTTGGATTGAACCGCAGTCATAGAAATAGGCGTTTGCTGAATATTCTGAAGCTGCTTGTTGGCAGATACAATCACTTCTCCTAGCGCCGTACTGGCAGTGACCATTCGAATGTCAATTTGTTGATTTTGATTCAAATAGATTTGCTTCTGCTGAAGTTCGAACCCGGTATATGTGAATTCTAAAAAGTATTGTCCAGGTAATAAATCGTTAAGGACGTAAGTGCCATCGGTATCCGATATTGCTCCTTTAGCGGTTCCCATTATGTAAACAGTGGCCCCTATTAGCGGCTCCCCATCCTCGTCGTTTATAGTTCCCGTGATTTGATATTGAGAAAATAGAGTATAGCCAATTGTTGAAAAAAGAAGGGCATAGCCCCATTTTGTTAAAGTAGTTATATGCATATTGATGTAGGTTGTAAGTTGAATAATTCTTAATAAAACAAAAGTATATGACGTGGATAAAACCCGGACAATACCTATTACCAGCTATACTTAACTAGCTAATCATAGCTACTTCGACTATAATTCTAACCTTTTAAGCCATGTATATATGCTTTTGAGCGGCTAAATAAGGCGATTAGTTATATAAATGCAATGTTGTTGCACATGATATTTATCATAAGTATTTTGATTGGCGTTACCCTCCGAGTCGGCGGTCACATCCTGAAAATTTTTCTACTCAGGTTTTACAATCATAAGCCCAGGATAGAGCTAAGATTCTAGTTGGGAGTAAAAACGGTATCATAACTCGGTAACTGAGCTGACCAAAAAGGACAGAAGACGAAATCATTCCTGCTAGCATATGCTACTGCTAAAAGCAATAAATCTTTTGTCCCTTTACCCATACTTAGAAGTTGTAATTAACTCGTAATCCTCCAAACCACTGTCTCCTGAAGGCCGGATTATAAAACCCACCAAATGGACTATTATAGGCCGTAAGTCCGCTGTATAATTCATTTCCAAGATTGTTCGCTCCCAAGTAAGGATGGAGTAATAGACGGTCTTTCAGGAGATTGGCCTCATACCCGATACGGAGGTTCATCACCTCATACCCTGCCAGCGTGATATCATTTTCATCGGTCAAAAAAGTTTCATCATAAGTATTAAGTGTAAAATTCAGGTAAGCACCCACTTTTGTCCTGATATCTGCCATTACAAGAAAAGAATGAGGAATGGTACCCGGTATTTCTTGTCCACTGTAATCTACCGGCACAAAAGTTGTGCTGAAGTTTTCGTCAGTTTCAGAACGGAAGGTTTGATAGTCCACGTATTCAAAGTCATTGAATGTATATCCAACTCTTAATTGGGACCCATACCAAAAGTCATCTGGGTCAGTGGTGATATTGATTCCTGCCAGTGTTTCAACTCCTGTCTGTCTGACTTCACCAGCATTGGTTTTACGTTCTGCATTTACACCTGGCGAGATTTCAAATAATCTACTGATGATAGCGTCTTGTACATTAAGATTGTATACTGCCAAATCGTAAAAGAAGAGGCCATTTCTGCTTCCTCCTCTACTCCCGATTTCGTAATTCCAGCCCGTAGAAGATTGAAGATCACTATTTACAGTTCCGTCAGGGTTTAGAAAGTCATTAAAAATTCCTGCAGCTGGAGGATTAAATCCTTGTCCGGCTGAGGCATAGATCGAATAAGTACCAAACCTCTTGAGTACTGAAAACCGCGGTACTATTTGATTCACACTTTGATCATATACTAAAGGGTTGGCTTCATTTGTACCACTCCTGACATCATAAATGAATCGATTGTAGCTAAGACCTGCGGTAAAAAAAAGTTGATTGGGTAACTCCAACTCCGCTTGTGTAAATGCTAAAAGCTGATCGGTCTCTGCGTCGTTTATGGTGATCACAGTTGCAGTATCCGTTTTAAAATTACCATCGTAGCTTGTTGCTTTGTTATTGGCGTATCCATATTCAAAACCACCATCTACCTTTAAGTTAATATTGCCAAGCTTGTTTTTGTAGGTTGCTGTGACCCGTGTATTCAATCCATTCGAGGGTTCATCATCAAAAATGGCAAAAAAAGGAAAGCTCAATATAAACTCTCCATCATTATCGAAGTAATATCCACCCAAGGCAGCGCTCCAATTAGTATTAAAATCGTAATTATATCCAATACCTAGAGTGTGTTTATTTGGGCCAAAACCAGTCGGTTGGACAGTATTTGCCGTTGTGGGTGCATTCAAAAAGGTTTCTTCATCTAAATCTCCGGCAATGTTTGCGGTCCTATTTTCATAATTGTAGAGAAAATTCAGATTTCCTCTCGTTCCGGTATACAACTTGCCGTAGAGGTTAATCACATCTCCTTCAGAGTCTGTCATATCCCGATAACCATCGGTTTGTGTCCTTGTATATTGTAGCGCAATATTTCCCCAATTGTCATTGTGCCTAACCCCCGATGTGCTTCGTAAAGTACTGTAATCACCTACCATAAAATCGGTATTCAGTGAAGTTCCAAGCCTGGTCGCACGTGTTGTATTCACTAATACAGTTCCTCCAAAGCCTGCACCATAAAGTGAGCTTCCTGGGCCTTTGATGATTTCGATATTTTCAATGAAGTTAATATCGAGACCGCCTAAAGGATTACTTCCGCTCGCGGTAGTGATGGGAATGCCATTCCAGTACATCCGATACCCACTGCTATGAACGGATGGTTGTGCAAGCGCCCCACCCCTGATATTCAAACGATAATCACCAACCGTGTAATAGTCAATCTTCACCCCAGGAACAGCATTGAAAATAGGAATGATTGTTGTATTATCGGCGCGTTGTAAATCAGCCAGAGAGATGACCGAAACAGGAGCAGCTACATTCAGAAGTTCTGTATCTTTCTGGTAAGCAGATACAACGACTTCGCTAAGTTGAAGGGTGTTTTGAACAAGTTGTATTCTTAGGTAGCCACCAGATGGTTTCACTGTTTGACTTTCGTATCCTACGTAGCTAACCTGAAAAGGAGTATTCGTGGTAATTCCAAATTCACCTTTTTCGTTCGTAATGGTTCCTTCGTTGCTATCTAGCACTTTTACCGTAGCACCGATAATGGCCGCTCCCGTTTTTGAATCAGTTACTTTCCCCTTCTGCATTTGAGCAAAAAGTTGAGTGTAGAATAGTATTAAAAATAGGATGAAGGTTGGTTTAGTTAAGTTTTTAATCATGAGTTATAAAATTGAAATTTTGAATAAGAAAAGTAGATAAATCCAATAATAGAATTAGCCAGAACGCCAGCGCGGCAATACTTCGCCACTGGTTTGAAGTATGGAGGACGTATTTGGAAGATTGTGATTAGGCTCAATGCACCCCCACATTTTACCCGCCTTTACCTGCTCGGAACTTGGTCGAGTGAAGCCTATATACAAGATGATGGCGGTTGTTTTACCCGCACCACTTACATCTATTAAACAAAATACTTCGCCAAGTAGTACTGATGGATTCAGGTCGGTAAGCGTCTCGTGCTCACCGTATTTCTTAGTCAGATTGATTGCTTCTAGCATGCGGAAAGAAATTTACATTGGCAAACAATTCATTCAAAAAAGTATAAAAAATGTGCAGAAATTCACTACACGCCTTAGCGAAGGTTAAAGTAGATTAGGTTAGTTTTTTATGCAACAATATTGCATTTATATTGCATGAGTTTTGATTAGCTCAGCAATTCCGAAATTAGCCATTCTTCAAAAAGAAGTGATAGGTTGCTGTTGGTAAGGGGGTACTTCTGCCCTCCAGTCGCTTGGGGACGGTCAGTCATTTTCCATACGTGGTATTCATATCTATCTCCTTTCCAGGGTTACTCAGGTGACCTCGAATTGAAAAAGCGAGGGATCTCTGCTACGCTGTAGGAATCATTAACCCGAAAAATTCGGGTGTTATTCATTGAGATGAGGTAACACGTTGAATAAGAGATAATTGATTTCGAATGGGATGCCAACATCGTCCCCAAATTTGAGGAATCAAAAATCATTCAGTATGAATATTAAACTATTGTAAATCAATTACTTGAATCAACCCGCCACTATTTGTGGTGAATAATGCGGGTTAACATGTTTTCATCTTTTTTAGAGACATTTAAATTGCATATTTTGCATAGAGTTGGTAAGGGGAAGTTTAGGTTTCCAAAGAGCATACTTATAAGTTCTCCAGAACATACTTTGATTTCCCTAATGCCTCCCCTTTTCTTCACTCCACCTTAATTGCCTCAATAGGATTAGAAGTCGCAGCTTTCCAGCTAATATGGCTTACCGTAACAGAAGCAATAAAATAGGTAGTAACAGCTGTTGCTGCATATACCCAAATGGGTTGTTCAATGTGATAGGCAAACTCCTTCAACCAATGATTCATCAGTAGAAATGAGAGTGGGGAAGCAATCAAAAAGGCCAATCCAATCATCCGGATAAAGATGCTGTTAATCATCAATATCAATTGCAGTGTATTTGCTCCAAGAACCTTTCGCAGACCTATTTCCTTGTAGCGTCTTTCTGTGATGAAGAGTGCAGATCCAAAAAGGCCTAAGACACCCAAAATGACAGAAAGTAAACTAAAAGATGAAAATAGTAGGCTTTCATTATCCTCCTTCAAATAAAGATCAGAAGTCTGCTGATCCAGAAATTGATAGAAAAACGGTGCCTTCTCCCCAAAAGTCTGATACCATTTTTCTTCTAAGTGTTCGATGTTTCTCGCAAAGTCATTTGACGATAAATTGACCGAAATATAATCGAGCCGATCCCAATTCACATACATGACAAAAGGCTGTATATCATGATGTAACGATCTAAAATGAAAGTCTTTCACAACACCTATTATCTTACCTGTATAATTAAGACCCTGATCGGTGATGGTGAGATTGAGTGCCTGCTGTGGTGTAAGATTCAATGCGCTAACTGCACTTTCATTTAAGACAAACGCATTGGAATCAGTAGGAATAGAACGATCAAATCCCCTACCAGCAATGACCTCTAAATCAAAGGCTTTAAGATAGTCTTGCTCTACGGTGTAGCGCTCCCATTTTTTTTGCTCTTCAAAACCCTGAATGATAAAATTAGTGATGTAGGTATAGTCCGAGAGCATTTCATGAGATGCTGCAGTGACATTATCAATGCCTGAAACGGATAGTAACTCATTTCGGAATGCATTGATCTTTGGGATAACCGCTTCATCGTTGTGAATCGGCATAGTAACGATGGTAGAATCGTCAAAACCTAAGTCTCTATTCTGGATGTATTTCATCTGCAAAAAGACCATCAGCGTGCAGATGACCAAACCTGAGGTGATGGTAAACTGAGCAGTTACCAACGTATTTCTCACTTTGGCACCGCCGACAGCGGTGTGATTCTTCTTCATCAGATGTAGTGAATTGATGCGAGAGATATGCAAGGCGGGGTAAGCTCCTGCGAGCAGCGCGACAATAATAAGAGATAAGATAAATCCTATGACAAAGTACGCGTTAGCGAGATCATTCAAATAGTAGCTATGGCTGGTTAACGCTCCCAGCCGAGGTAACAAGGCGTACATCAAACCCCACGACAGCATTCCAGAGATCAATACGAAAGAGACTGTTTCAAATAAGGTTTGCTGAGCAATATGTTTTTTATTACTACCCAGCACCTTGCGAACGCCCACTTCTTTTGCTCGCTGGCCCGCCTGTGCAGTCACCATATTGATAAAATTAAAACAGCCTAGACTTAAAATAATCAGACCTATTGCGCTAAACAGTACGATCGTTTCAATATCGTTGTGTGAGCTCCACTCTCCAATATCTTTTGGTTCGGAAAGGTGCAGGTTCGTCAGTTTCTGAAGAGACGTTTCCCATAATTTAGGTCGGTCGGGTGCATAATTATTGGAGACAGCTTCTTGAGCTACTTTAAGCACTTCTTCAGATTTTCCCGGCTTAATTTTTACATATGCACTGGTAAACATGTTTTGCCAGTCTGTCATCCAGCCACCAGCCCACATCGTCTTATAGCAAGTTTCTATGTTTGAAAGAAGATCAAGCTGAAAGCTGGTGTTGGAAGGGAAATCTTCGAAAACACCAATTACCTCTAATGTGGCTTCATATTCACCATTAAAAGTTATCGTTTGTCCTATGGGGTTTTTACCTGCAAAATACTTCTGAGAGGTACTTTCGTTGAGCATTATTGTATAGGGCCTTTTCAAGTCCTCTGCACTGCCATAAAGGATTTTTAAATTAAATAGGTCAAAGAAACCAGGGTCAACCCAACCAACCCTGGCCTCATTGAAAGATTGTTTGGTAGCCGTTAAGGTCATAGGTATTGCCCGCCGATATTTAAATAGGCGAGTGCCGTCTTCCACAGCCTCCATCGTTTCTATCAGATGGGGTACTAACCCTACAGGTGCAAACGCATAGCTTCTTCCTGAATTATTACTTAAATGACTGATTCTGTAAATGTTATCCGCATCATCATAAACCTGATCATATGTGAGTTCTTTGTTCAAATAGAGGTAGATAAGTCCTGCACAGGTCAGACTTAGCGTGAGGCTTACAATAGAGATTGAGCTATACACTTTAGATTTCCTGATGGTTCGAACGAGTATTTTACCATACTGCGCGAGCATTGACCAGCTAAGTCCGAGCGAGGTCTCCTTGTATTTTTCCATCATTCCAATATTTCTTTTATTAAATGAGAGTAGTACTTCTTTATAGAAGCTGATTTTTGCTTTTGCTGAATTTTGTATGCGTCGTTGATGATAAGCCTCTGATAGATCGCCTTCAATCTCATCTATTAGTTCATCTTTACAAAACCAACGCAAAAATCGGAGCGGTAATCGAGGTAGTTGATTTTCACTCATTCCAAGTTCATCTTAGGGACCAGCGTCCATAGCGCCTCTCTTTGATGTCTCAATTCATGAATGACTTGATAGCCAGCATTGGTTATACCATATATCCGTTTTTTCCTTCCACCCCTCTCCTTCGTGGGTGCCGATTCATGAGATTTCAATAGTCCCTTGTCTTCAAGCCGCTTCAGTACCGTGTGTATAGCAGGAATAGAAATTTCATTTTTTGTCCGTTCGGTATACTCATTTGCTATTGAAACTGCATATGCATCGTCCTTTAATACTGCGGCCAACAACATGACTATTTCTTCAAGACTCCCTATTTTATACATATATTTAATTAACTTTTGTATAAAACGAAATCTCAATTAAAAGGTTAAAACAAAAATTCTGTAATAAATAGGGCTTGCTGAGAAAGTCACAGGTGTATCAGATACTAGGCAGAAAGCCCTATTACTTAGTGTCTTTAAGAAAAGACGAAAAACACGCTATTGATGCTTACAGCGTAGCTTTTTAGCGAAAAACTCAATCGAATCGATTTTATTTTTTAGAATCGTTTTATCAATTTTTCAAAAATTCATCTGACTTTTGAATGAATCGAAAGTGAACCTATGGTTTTATTGTGTTTTCATTAGAATCTTTCAAATAGATTCCATAATTATTTGTGCTCGGAATCTTAAAAAAACATGCTCTATGAGCTAAAACATTATTTTCTTTTAAAAGGTACTGTTTTCTTAGAGACACTACTTAATCTTTCAATTTTCAGCGTCACTTGCCGAATACCACTGCCTTTTGATTAATACATGTGCAAATGGATTCTCATGGATACAGTCTTGCAATAGGAGGACGATATTAGCAAAACGGCTAGGATATCTCACAACAATCAGCTAAGTTCTAACTAAGCCAAACTAGGAAAATGTTTAGAAACCTGATATCAAATTTTGAAAACTAAGCCGAAAAATGAGAAAATGGTCTATTAGGATTCAGATAAATTCACTAATATCTTGGTTATATAATCACCTTGAAGCTCATGGACTCCTTTTTTCTCTCATAATCGGGGTAAATCTTCGTTTTGTTCAGGGTTTTCTAAATGAGGGATTGAATTGTACACTCCACTGCTTGGTCGTTTATAGTGGAATAGCCAAATTTTAAAATCCTAAAGCAAATTCTATCTGTCCAAGCCCATATCTTTTTTAGTTTCCCTTATGCTTACCCAAGATTCCCAACTTTATATTTAACGCTCCAACAAATTCTATTCGAATATTCAAAGAATCTTTTTAGGGCACCTCTAAAACTCACTTTCAATTTTTGAGATGATCTTTTTTCATGATACTTCGTTATCAAAATACTTATTTCAACGATGCTAAACTCCGTTTTGACGTCTTGTCTCGGAAAAACGCTACCTCAAATTCTTAAACTGGGTTTTTAAAGGTGCCCTTAATCTGATCGTATTATTTACGAAAAATAGAAAAAACAATACACCCCGCCTATATGCATCAGTGTAATCGCTATCAATAGCCATCGCTTCCTGTATTTTAAATATAGCGGCGTAATAAGTAGTATAATGCTAAGCAGAATAATCTGGAACTTTAATTCACTTGTATAACTTTCTATTGATGATTCATCAAAACGATACTGCGTCTCAAACACCTCATTCGACTGGTTATATTCGTGAACGACGTAAAACCAGATAACCGCTGTCATATTCACCAATAAAAAAAGTATTAATAGAATATATTGCTCGTCAATCTTATTGGGTAGTTTTCTTTGCTTTGACTCCATCAAAAATTAAGATTATTTTCACCTAACATCGACTAAAGAGCGTGAGATTTTAATGAAAACGCAGTAAAACCATTGATCTGCCTTCAATTTGTCTGAATTTTATCTGAATTTTTGAGAAATTAAGAATTGATTCCAAATTATAAAACAAATTTGATTCATTCTTTTGCTAAAAAACCAAGCTATAAGTGTCAGGAGAGTGTTTTTCGTCTTTTCTTAGAACCACTACTTATCTTTTTTATAAATGCTCTAAATACCCTTCTTAAAGAGATAACCAACGATCTTATCACATAAAACAGTAAAGAACCATAAACCGCCAATGTAACTATTATCGTAGGTACGACCCTGCCAATAGTAATTGTCATAATATAAAATACGATACAAACTGCCATAATCCAAAAAGACCATAACCAGACTTTTTTACCGGTAGTTTTGTAATTCACTTTTGTCTTTTGTTTGGATTTCGTCCTTTCTAAATAAAGCACAAATCCTAAAATGGACAATACTCCTGAGGTGAGGCCAAAAAAAGAATAAATTACCTTAACCCAGATACCCCCAAAATCTCCATAATGCAGCCCCTCCTGAACATAGTATACTTTATCGCCCAACGATTTTTCTCTTATATCATACCGTCCCAGTTCGCGATAATCTTTTTTATCTAAAACGATGTAACTAATATTGTTTTGATAAGCGGTCTTTGGCACATTCCCTCGTATAGTGACTGTACGGCTTCCGTTTTTAGAATAAGCCATGGATCTGGGAGTAAGATCCGGAAATAATGCTCTGGAAGTTTCAAACGCTTTAATGAAATCTACATCATAGACAATATCATCGTCTTTTGAAATAGGTTTTTCCACTCTTTCATATCTCTCGGGGCTCTTTACCTGTAATACAGGCTGAAGAATAGCCTGGAGTCCGAGCCATGCACCTGTAATGGCAATCATAAGATTGAATAATAGGGTTGTTATACCTATAATTTTATGGTAATCCGCCGACTTTAACTTTAGGTTTTTATTCCGGATAGCTCCAAAAAACTGACGTTTCATGAATTCGCCATAAATCAAAATTCCTGTAATAGTTGAGATCAATAAAGCCAGACCCCCAAATCCTACCCAAATCCTACCCAAAATACCGTTGAACAACCTTACATGTATATGCCTTATGTAGTGACCAAAAGTTTTAAAATAGTCCCTTACCCCCACGACTTTACCTGTGTAAGGATTGAAGAAAACTTCGTAAGAATACGTGTTAATAAAAGGGATTCCTTCTGTAACAAAAAAATGAACCTTCCAATTTTGGGATTTATTAATAGATGGTGTGATACCAGCAAAATTGGATACACCATATTCATTTTTAAGGCTATCAATCAGCTTGGTAAGATCAGGATGAAAGGTTGTCGCCCCATTGGGTGTATCAATTTTAAAATATTGAGGATTGATAGCTTCATCAATTTCTACCTTGAACAAAGCAAGTACACCTGTCACACTTAAAACAGCGATGACTATTCCTGCATACAGTCCAATCCAGTTGTGGATGTTCCAAAGTTTTTTATTTATTCTTTTTGACTTAGACATTTTTTTCATCGCATTATATCTTAGATTAAAGAGATATAAACGATACTAGAATAATGAGAATAGAATAGGAATTAAGATGAAATTAACAAAATAGTGTGGTAAAGGTTTTAGTTCTTTATCTACAAAAGTGCATTGATAGCGCATTGATTCTTGATTGGAACCAGGATGTACGCTAAAAGGAGCAGTAAAGGAATGAGTAGAAATAGATATTGTTGTTTTGAGTGAAAGAGCAGATTATGAAAGTGGTGGAGTTGAATGTGCTGGATGATCGTATTCGCCTATTGGTATAAATTTCACGATTAATGGGGATACTAAAAGGTAAATTGGTCATATAAGCTGTTCAAGACTAAGCCATACTTAGGCAATCATTTCTAAGCAAGGGGCTATTTGGTAATTATATTGGTTTGGATAAGGACATGATTAGGCACTATGTAAAACATCAGGAAAAAGAGGTGTGTAAAGTAGAGAATGAGCAATAGCGTTTAGATTTTTAAGGCCTCCTTTGGAGGTTATTCAAAGCCCATCTTTTAAGAAGGTGATTTTTACTTTACATGTCACTTATCCTTTACAAAGACAGTTATACTTCTCAACATTTTTTGAGAGATTAGCAATTTCTCCTATTGTGAAACCTATATTCATTTGTAATAGCTTGGCTATCTTGCTGATTTGGAAAAAGTGTTTTTTCGGTGCTGATAATAAAGATATATCCTTACATAACGGACTTTATCGGTGAGCTGATCAAAAAAAATATATCACATCTCAATGCAGCCCGTAAAGGTTTTCACGAACTTGTCAGTATCTCACTTTTATGGCAATTCTGCCTAAGAATTTGTGTAAGCAGCATGTCTTTAAGCTGCTCAACCACAAAGATATATTTTTTTGTTATGTCGTTATGCAAAAATTATTGCAATCACGATTACAAAAAATTTCAAAGAACTGAACTTTAACTATTATTTTTACTTATCAGTGTATAGGCATGTTTAGTTTTCCTATGTTCATATCATTGCCAGAGAACGAACCTCAAAAACGTTCATAATTTTTTGAGCTATTGTTTTTGCCTCTTTTAATACAAAAAAATGATCGCCTGGTATGATTTCGAAACTACAATTAGCATCGGTCTCGTTCACCCATGCTTTCATTTCATGCATCCGAGTTTTTTCTCCTACTTCACCTAGTTCTTCGTCTCCCAAGATTATGTAGAGAGGAATGGAAAAAGGTGTTTTCATTTTGGTATACACATAATTTTCAACAGCCTCAAAATCATTTCTCAGAATTGGATAGTATAGATCTAATAAGTCCTTTTGACTTAAAATATCTTTAGGCATACCGCCTATCTTATTGATCTCTTTCCAAAATGGATCCTGCGCTAAAACTGATTTTTTACTTGTAAAACGACTAAACTGCGGAGCACCTCTCCCCGTAAAAAACAAACAGATCGGCAACTTCAAACCGTTTTTAATTAATTTCTTAATCAACTCGTAACCCAATAACGTCCCCATACTGTGACCGTAAAGAACATAATCACCTGCCTTAATATGGGTTTGAATATTTCTGTATAAGTCATCTACCATATCAGAAATATTATTCAACAGATGTTCACTAAATCGACTCCCTCTGCCTGGCAACTCTAACGTAATCCACTCAAAATCCTGCAGTATATGTTTCTCTATTTTGTCAAAACTATACCTATTGCCTCCCGCGAAAGGAATTGCTATGATTTTAGATTTTTTATTTATTAGAATGCTCATTGACTTCTCCTTAGAATATCTCAAAAAATCAAAATGATTTTGCTTTTTACATTCATTTACTCTAATCGTACTTAAATTTTGAATATTTAAAGAATCTTAATAGAAATTAAATATTTTGTTAATTTCTTTATAAAAACAGAAAGTAAATGACTAAAAATGCAAATATTATCTTATTTAGTCTAAATTAAATTAGGACGAAGGTAGTCACTAAATAACTGTTTTAGCTAATCTGAATTGATAAAAAATTTAAAATCATTTTATTGAAGTAGTCACTTAATAAATAGCTCTGGGAAGCTACAAACAAACAAAATGGATTATTTAGATAAATCAAGCACTACAAATTAGCAGATTTCTAAATCCAAATGTGCTCATATGCATGCTAAACTTCATTTTATATATTTATTAAGTGCCTACTTCAATCATTTTATAAGTATAAAATAAACAACTGATCTCGTAATGATTAATTGATTTACACAGCATTTCATCCACTGTATGTTTGATCTTTAACTGAATTTTTGATCCTATCGTTTATCTCTTTGAGATAGCGCTCTCTGATAAATTACCTTCTGAAATCCCTACTCCCTAAAGCCTGATGCATGGCACAGCCAATGATTTTGCCGGTGAGTTCGCTATGTAGATATTCTTTCTTGATCATTTTGCAAAAGAGTTTCTTGAGGATGGAACACTGAAACTAATTCGGAAATCAATTACATATCCAGAACGGAATTATTTTCTGATCGTACACAAAAAGCAAAAGAACTTTTTTGAGTCGCTAAAAAAATGTATTTGATAATAAGGAGACACAACAAACAAATACAGCATATGCATCAGAGAGGTAACTCGAATTATTCACCACAGTTAGTAGAAAGTTGCTTCAAGTAATTGATTTATAGTAGTTTAGTATTCATACTGAATGATTTTTGATTCCTTAAATTTGGGGAAGAATTTTGTCATCTCTTTTGAAATCAATTGCCTCATATTTAACGTGTTACATCATCTCAATAAATAACACCCGAATTTTCCGGGGTAATCAACCTTATCTTCCACACCAGCTAAAATGAAGTTATTTTAAATCCCACGATAGATGGCGTGTGCAGGTCTACAGTTATTATCTGGCCAGCTCCAAACTCCTCAAAAATCAGCAATAACTCATATAGAATTAGCACGCGATCTTTTCTCTTCGTTCATGTCTGCTGTGAGGTAAGTGTAAGGAACAATATAGATCACTTCTTTAGCAGAAGTTCTTCTTGCTGCATCAACGGCAAAGAAAAGCTGAAAAATATTTGTACGTGGCATGTTGGCCTGCCTTAAAAGGAACACTGTTTTGCCTTGAACAGATTTATCAAATCTGACATAGACTTCCATATCTGGAATTGTTCCTGGTAGAGTCTACCACATTCATTCTATACTGAACTAAGTTGTGCAATACGTTACCCCAGCGCTTTTGCTCTGAAGAGGTGTGGAATAATTTATACTGCCTATTTATGATCCAAGATTTTTACTCTATCTCTTATTTCCTCGAACGTCCACGCTTGCTTTACTTCACCATTTTCAAAGACCATAACCAATTCATTTGGTAAATCATTTTCCTCTTCTTTTACGGTCTTATAACCACCATTTATGATGAGCTTTAATCGACCTTCTTTACTCTTTTTGAAACTAGATGTAATGTTACCATTCTCATCCATTTCGACAGGTGATTTTTTTACTTCTATCCTTTCACCATTGATTTCTGCATAGCTACATTTCAACGCGAATTTTTGAGTATCCCGGTCAACTTTCTGAAGAAGGGCGCCCCCCATTCCTAGTACCAGGTTTTCTGCACTGATACCGTTTTGCTCCAAGGCTTCATATATGCCGACAATACTTTCATAATTGATCCCATCTCCTTGTATTACCCTGATTTTCTCAGGCAATACTTTGAAACCTTTTGCATTCGTAACACATCCAAATTTTTCAAATAGGATTTCGAAAACCTTTAATAGGGTTTGAATTGGATCACCACTATCCGGACGTATAACTAGTACGCCATCTCTGTCCACCACCTGATCTTTTAGTGCTTCACCCCAATACTTTTCTGCGGCGCGAAATATATTATAGCTGTCACTCACACATGCTACTAATCCACTTGGAAATGTTTCGATGACATGTTTGAAAATATCCATCTCACCTTCCTCTCCAAGCAAAGTGCAAATACTATGTTCAGTTGCAGGGATACTGGCTCCATATACCTTTTCAGTATTGTAATAATTTGTTGCTAAGCAACTACCCGCAATGGTATCGCTACCCATAAAATTAACCAGGTGAGCGCTTCCTCCCAGCCCCGCAGATTCTACGCTACTGACACCACGAAATCCAAAGTCGTTGAGCACAAAATCAATCCCTGCATGAGATCCTTCACTAGCGGTACGCTTATAGGCTCTTGTAATTACTTTTTTAATTTCATGACTAAGTGTCGCAACAGTGATCGGATACCAAACTTGCATCAACAATGTCTCTAAAAAATTAGTCAGCCAGAAGCACCTTTCATCTGTATTCTCTATTGTCATCAAGACGTTACCTGTAGGTACCTCGGTTCCTTCAGGAACAGCTTTAATGCGAACAGGTAATTTTCCCTTGTGAACGTCAATGATGTATTGAAACTTTGCTCTATCAAATACATCATCACGACCAAAAACCTGTTTTAAAAAGGTTTCGGCTTCATTCAGCTTTTCCTGGGTAATCACTACTCCTTCCAAATATTCTTTCAAGAAATATTGTAATCCGTAAAAGACCGTAGTGTTGAATTTACCCCCACGGCTTTCCAAATAACTAAACACTTTAGTAGTACCTGGATAATAGAGCTTATGGTGTGAGTATTTATACCCATCAGCCATTAAGATGAGATTATTTGCTTTCCTGTTCATTATATTTTGATATGAGAAGTTTTAAAAGTTTTGTATGTTCTGGACTAAATTCTGATTCGATGATCTCTGATAATTTGAACCGCTTCACTGTTGCAATATCATCCTTCGCTGTAGGTATTCCTGAAATGAAGTCACAAGTAAAAAAGAGTGTAATGATCTTATCTTCTTCTGACTGGTAACGCCAATCATCCATTCGTAAGGAAGTTTCGTACGTCATATCACTCACTTCAATTGGACCAACTTCCTCCTTAAGCTCCCTTAGTGCTGCCAATTCATAGCTCTCGCCACTAGGATCTGTAAAACCTCCAATAAATCGCCATTTATCATTGATGGCTTTTTGGGCTAACAGTACCTGAGATCGATTATTTCTAAAAATGGCAATATCTACAGTGGGATACACTTTAAGGTATTGATTATGAAGGCCGTAAATGATACCTGCCCTGAAATCAATAGAATCAAATATTTTATCTGCATATTGGTTCCTAATTTCAGTTGCGGTTATGTTAACTCTACCAGCCGGGAGTTCCATTGTGCTGAAAGACCCTGTATAATAAGGAATGAAACTGTCTCTGCTTCCATAGAGTATGAATGTTTCTCCTGGAAAAGTTTCATTCAAAAGATGATCAATGTTTTTAGACCACTTTAAATCTTCTGGACGGTCCTTTAATGGCAAGACTACCAGCTCACCAAATTTAGATTTGAGCATCCGCTCTCGTGTATAGTAATCAAAAGGGTTTCTCTTACCCTTAATTGGACTTATTCCCAATAAAAACAATGATTTTCTCATGTTTCTCTTTGACTGCCTCTATTAATTCTAAATGACCATCATGGAGATACGGTGTTTGAAACCTCGCTATGATTACCCCTGTATTCACCATTGCTTATTTGTGTTATATATACACAAAAATAAATAATATGTGTTTTAATCACACAAATAAATTCGGTTATATTTCAAAGGCAATACCATCTTTTTTCAGTTGGAAGTATTTCTTCTCATTGAACTTATAGAGATATCCTGGACGCCCGGAACCCTCCATTCTCTGTCGTTCCTTGGTTTCTTCTACAAATCCGAAGCTTAAGATTTTCTTTTTAAAGTTTCTGCGGTCCAATGATGTATCCAAAAGAACTTCATATAGCTTTTGCAGGTCAGAAAATGGGAATTTTTTATCTATTAGTTCAAAGCCTATTGGTTCATAGGTGATTTTTCCTCTAACTCTGTTTAAGGCCACACCGAGGATATTATTATGATCAAATGCTAAAGCCGGGATCTCCTTGATATTGAACCATTTTACGTCGTTGGCATCTGTGTCTGCTTGAATATTAAATTTTGAAGGTTTCACAAAGCCGAAATAAGCAATGGTGACTACTCGATTTCTAGGATCTCGATTTGGTTCACCAAATGTATAAAGCTGCTCTAGGTAGTTAATGGAAACCCCCGTTTCTTCGGCTAACTCTCTTCCAATTGCTGACTCAAGAGTTTCATTATTCTTGACAAGTCCTCCCGGCAATGCCCATGAACCCTTGAATGGCTCAATATCTCTTTTAATGAGTAAAACCTGTAGACCTTTGGAGGAAGAATATCCAAACACCACTGCATCTACAGACACTTTGATATTTTGGTTGACTTCCATTTAATATTTCCTTGCTATGACCAACATGTTTGAAGGGGGAAATTCATGAGGTACTAAATCTCCATCCTTGACCGTAAATAATTCAGCCTTTCCTTTTAGCCTGTTTTCTTCAATCCATGGATTCAGATAACTTCTGGAATTTAGATCAACCTTAAACCCTTTACTTTCCAACACTTCTTTCCAATCGTTAATCGACCAATTACAAAATCGTTCATGCATCTCACTTTCCCAGTTATCAATATAATCTTTGGTAAGTAAGAATTCTGCCGCATCTCGAAGAGATATTTTCACATAACTTTTCTCATTAATTTCTTCCATTTTATAACTGATTCGATCATCCTCCTCTGATCTAAAATCTGTTGCGAATCTTAAAAATCTGGCTTGAGAAGACAGACCACTCAAATATTCAGTTTGTTGGATATAGTTTTCAGTTTGCTGCTCCCAATCATTTTCCCCATCGTTCGACAATAGCGACATGAGGATTTTTTTATCGCCATCTTCAGGTCCCACTACATCCCGATTTATCCAAACACCTCCTGGTCTTAATTCTTCGTATCGATTTTCAATAAAACGAAGGAGATCTTCCCTGGAACCGTCTGATTCCATTTCATGAGTGAGCGAGGATGTATGAATTGTATTCATGGTATTTGGTCTAAATACAAGATTTGTAACTGCATTCTTTTGAGCGAAGAAGACATTGGGGTTATTAAATTCCCCGTTCTCTTTTCTTTGTTTGCAGATATTAAAAAGTTGCCTGGCTACCTCAATGCCATAAAAATCCGATTCGCTCAATTTGGCTTCTTCACTTGCACATTTGATCCATGACCCAACTGCACCACCTATATCACCAATAAGTCCTGGATTGATGTGAGGTGCCGTTTCCTGATACTTTAATTCAGCAATCTCATCCATTTGTCTAACATACGTATTGTAGTCCCTTGATTCGGTCAGATCACCATCATCACCAATAATCGCATCATTCAAAATGGACTTAACCATTCCTCCGAGATTATAGGTCTTCCATAGCTTATAGCTTGATGGATGTAAACTTTCTATGATTTCCAGATCGTATTCCCATCTTTCTTTACTAGCTATCTGTTCCAACAACTGCCAAGGGTGATTTGCTTTAAAAATTTGTTTCGTTCTATCTTCTAGCTCAGCAGGTAGGATCTTAAATCCTAGCTTCTCGTACATATTCATGACGGGACTAGAACAAACCACATACGTATTTTCAGGATTTAATTGCAGCGTGTATTCACTCTGATGGGCTATTTGTTTCAACGTGTAGGACGCAAAGTTTTCCAAATACCCTACATCATCAATCCCGAAGACATACACCGGAACATCTAAATCTTTGGAAAACTCTTGGATGATCATTGCCCTTAAGTAGAAAGGAATCGGATTTCTCTTAGTACCACAATGATTCGCAGAGGTAACCGCAAAAATGATCCCTTCAATAGGCTGATTATCTGTGATTTTATTTCCATTAACATCTTTTACCTCTGATAATTTTGATTGGCTTAAGGCATACAGGTATTTAAACTGAAACTGAGTAAGTAAATGATGCCTACCAGGAATAATCAAGTACATAATTTTTGCGTTAAAAACACACAAGTTTAAAATAATATTCCTTTCAAGTTGGTTTTTGAAATTCTTATGCTAGTTTGAAACCAATAAGAAATTATTTGCTCTGGGTTGGGACTTTTGAAGTAATCAATAATTGCAATCTATCTATACATTGTTTATAGAGAAATCGCACCTGAATAATAGAAGCCTTTGAAAAACCCGCCTTTTGGCCCAACTCTTCGTTACTCAAAATTTCAAAAGCCTCATTTACGACCAGTAAATTACGTTTTTGAAATGCTGAAAGCCTCGATTTGAACCAAAAATCCAGTTTTGCAAAGGCTTCTAAATAATGAAAAATTCTGAAGATAGAGGAACCATACTTTTTTAGGCGGGTAATTCTTTAAATCCCCCCAAAAATATCACTCAATTTCACCAATTCTAATGATTGAATTGTAATCATTTTAGTTTTATTTCATAAATTTGTATTTACCAACGTAATCTAGTATAGTGAGACCTCTAACCTCTATAACTCACACTTTAAGAAGTATTGTATTAGTATTCTGTTTAGTTAGCACTGTATCTTACGCTAATATTATTAAAGGTACAGTTACAGACAAAAAGTCTTCTCCCATTCCTGGTGTTACCGTTCAGCTTCAAGGTACCTCTCTTGGTGCTATAACTGATGGTAGTGGAAATTATGTTATTTACAATGTTCCATCAGGTAATTACACTCTACTTGTTTCTTCAATGGGATTTAAAAAAATTGTTAAAAATATCTCTGTAAAAGATAACCAAACGAGGAAGCTTGACTTTTCATTGGAAGAATCTTCAGAAGAACTAGATGAAGTAGTTATTACCGCTAAGTCTGAAAGTAGAATCATCTCTGAAAACCCAATTCAAACGGTCTCTTTAGATGCCCGGGCGGTAAGGGTAGCACCTGTAGATGCTCAGATGTTACTCAGAAATTCAAGTGGTGTTCAAGTAAGACAAAGTGGAGGAGTAGGATCAGAATCAGCAATTAGTCTCAATGGTCTCACAGGTAATGCAGTTCGTATTTATTATGACGGTATTCCCATCAACAATTTAGGTGGCGTAATCAATATCAATAATGTCCCCATTAATCTTATTGATCGAATTGATGTGTATAAAGGGGTAATGCCAATCTCGGTTGGTACAGATGCATTAGGAGGTGGAATTAATATTGTAACTCGTGATATTAATGATGACTTTCTAGAGGCATCTTATGAATTCGGTTCATTCAATACGCATAGAGCCTCCTTTGTAGGAAGAAAAGTTTTAGGTAACGACTTGGTTCTGGGCGTAAACCAATTCTTTACACATTCAGATAATGATTATCTGATGAGAGATATTGAAAATGATACCTACTCTGAGGTGCCTAATGAATTTGGAGGTACACGATTTGAGATCAATCGGGAGACTATCGATGCAAGAAGGTTCAACAATCAGCATATCTCTTCAATTTCTGAAATTAGCTTGGGCATCAGTAATAGACCTTGGGCAGATCAACTTAAAATCAAAGGATTGATTGGTTACCGCAGAGATGAATTATTGCATGGAGTTTCCATTCAAGCGGGAACAAATCCTGCTGGTGAAGCCAATCAAGATGGAAGAACCCTAATGGGTATTGTGAATTACAATAAAAAATTTGATAATAAATTGGATGTTGGCTACTACGGCATGATTGCTCGAAATAAGATCCAAGTAGATGATTCTACATTAAACCTATATAATTGGAGACAGGAAATAGCTCCCATTGAACGAACAGAAGGAACTGGATTTGGAGAAATACTTGGGAGACCGACCGACAGAACGACCAATGAAACCATGAGTGTTCAAAGAGCATTAATTAAATACGAGATCAGTGGTAATCATTCCCTATCTGCTTCAACTTTCTATAGCTATAACAGAATTACTGGCACTGACCCATTCGGCTTGAGATTAAACATCAACGGTGAAGTAGTAGAGCCCGCTGCCGAACCCTCCAATTTCCATACCCTTATATCAGGTCTTGGCTGGACAGGCAATTGGATCAATGACAAACTTGAATCCATTTTTTTCGTCAAATCCTATAATTTCAGAGCAAGGGCTATTGATTTGGCTGTCTCTCCCGGCGCTACGAGACTTATATTCTCAGAAATAGATGGTAATAAACCAGGGTTTGGACTGGCGCTTAAATATAAAATAACGGATAATATTTTTATTCGATCGAGTTTTGAACGAACCGTGAGGATACCTACTGTAGCGGAGGTTTTCGGAGATTTCATTCTTATCAGAAGCAACTTCGCTTTGAAACCTGAAGAATCTTACAACTATAATGCTGGATTTAATATTGGAAAAATCACAAGTGATTTGGATATCTCTTTTGATGTGAATGGGTTCTACAGAGATCAAAATGATCTCATCCGCTTAGAAGTTCAAGGTTCTGGCAATAGTGCAGTTTACGTTAATGAAGCAAAAGTTCTTGCCAAAGGAATCGAATCGACCTTGAAAATTGGGTTATTTAATAAATTTTATATGACGCATAATCTCACTTATCAAAGTATCACACTCAAGGAGGTGGATAATGAAAGTGATGAAAAATTTATTGGAGAGCAAATCCCCAACTTACCAACTTTATTATACAATGTACAATTTTCGTTTAAAGCCCGAAGGTTCTTAGGTCTCAAGGATAAAGTGAGTTTTAATGCCAACTATTATCATATCAATGAATTTGCCATTACAGATGTTTTGGATAAAAGTACTGCCAATCCATTCAATATAGTGCCAGCTCAACATCAGGTTGATGTGGGGTCAACGGTGAAAATCTCTAGAAACTGGACGGTTTCTGGTGCTGTAAACAACATCCTGGACAGAAAGCTATTTGACAATTTCCGAGTTCCCAAGCCTGGAATAAACGGAGCAATTAAAATAAGTTATAAAATCAACTAACCAATAACTAAGATGAAAAACCCAAAACTAATAGGCTTAACAACCCTACTGATTTTTATTGCATCATGTAATGGTGATGATGAGGTAAGTGATCCAGATCTTTTTAAACAAGAAGGATACGTTGCTGTCGTTCAGACCCCTGGTGGTTCTGAAGTAGCAAAATATTTCGAAACACTGCCTGAAGCAGGAGGTACACTAGATCTTTCCACAGGTGGAACCGACTATGCAAATTTTTTCGTAAGAGATATTTTTGACAATGCATTGTACATGGCAGACCCAAACGACGACGCTGCTATGGTTAAAATCAAAGTAAGACAAGATGAAAGTTTTGAAATTGTTGGTAGTATCCCGGTTGGTGAGAGTGGGGTTATGGTGCATATTCGCGACGAAAGTCTAGGAGTATTTCACGATGAGAGTGAACGTGCTATTACCGTGTTCGATCCTGTGGACATGACTGAGATCGGTGAAATTGATATGTCTGAAGCTTACTTGCAGGGAAACGAATTCCCAAGATACATGGACTTCTACTATTCAGGGAATTTGGTTTATGCACTTACCAGAACCGCTTCCGGAGTAGCTCCTGACTCATTGACTGTTCATGTTGCAAACGTACAAACAGGTCAATTTGTGGAGGAACAATATATCAACGAGGTAGTGACCACTTGGGCAGGGGGAGTCAATTCGGTATACAGCGAGAATGGCGATGCTTATTTCGGAACTATTGGGAATATTGCTGATTTCGCTCCCGCTTTGATGTTCAAAATTGATGCCTCCACAGGATTAGATACCAGCTATGCATTTAATGTAGCTCAAACCTTAAACTCCACAAATTTTGCTCTTCAGAATTTTTATCTTGAGGTATACATAGGTAATAATAAAGCATTGGGTACGGTAGCAATTGATACACCTTCGGAATTGTTTGATCTAATTACAGAAAGAGGTGGAGTAGAAAATCTTACATCAGAAGATTTCAGTACCGCTCTTGATATTCTGTTTACTGCCAAAAACGGTGCTTGGTGTTTGTTTGATCTGGTGAGTCAAACTGTTGAGATTATTCCCGGGCTTGAAAACGTTTCCAGTTTTGCACCAACTGGCTCACTATTTGAAGGTGATTTCGTATACGTACCCATAACCTCAGATGATACCAACGAGTATTGGTCATACAACGTCAATACGGGCGAAGTTACTAAAGCATTCGATGTGGTAGGAGGAAGTATCATTGGACTTTTCAGTTTAACCGATGACTAATTTTAAATATTTTAAAAAATGGCATTAGCTATTCTTACCATTGCTTGTTTGTTGCTTTATGCGACGTCAAAGTATTTCCCTAAGCAAGAAATAAAATGGATAGATCAGAACAAGAAAACGATACTATGGACAGCTACTGCTTTGGCTATACTTTCATTGATCATCCTTAATCTGGCTAATGATTTTGGCACCTCCTTAGTGTTTTGGATGATCGCATTCATGACCATCCTTTCGGCCGTGATTCTCTCAGTAAAAATGAATATTAAATGGATTTGGGTTTGGGGCGGTTTATGTGTAATCTTCTTATTGATAGATGTAGTCTGATGTCTGCAAAAAAGCAATATCTACCATCAGACTGGCGAAAGCTGAGCAAAATTTTTGCAATCATTTTTGGAGCATATGCGGCTATTTCTGTACTACACCTTGCTCTATGGAAAATTGTCTCAGATAATACAATTGTTCTTCTCATCTCTGTCTGCATTTCTTTCTTGGTGTGGATAGGGCTTACGATTATAGCCTACATAATTAGAAGAGAGCCTGGATAGGACGGAATATTCTTTTTGGTATTATTACATTAAATCGCCTATTTTTCTTCTTTAAATAAACATTAAAATAAAGCACAAATGAAAAAGCTTAGAGGGTTAGGAAATAAAAACTACAACGTACTCTTTCATACCCATACCGTAGCAGGTATTGCCATCAGTTTTGCTCTTTTCGTAATTTTTTATGCAGGGGCTTTTTCACTTTTTAGAGATCAGGTCGACCAATGGGAAAATCCAGACTTGCGGCAGCCAGTTGTGGAAAACTTTGACCTTGATAAAGCATTAGCTCTTGTGGACAGTACCTACGAGGGACTTAACTATCACAAAAATACAAATATCACCTTCCCACATGAAGGATCTCCATTCATGTATGTATATGGAGCAGTCAATAATACAGATTCTACTACTGAAAGAATGGCCGCTTATATCAACCCTACGACACTTGAAGTGCAGAATGTCCGAGACCCAAAAACCACCGTTAACGACACTATTTATGTCCTCCATTATTTCGGTCAAATTCCTGTGATAGGGCTATACTTATCTGGTTTAGTGGCGCTGTTCTTTTTATTTGCAATTGTAAGTGGAATATTGATTCATTGGCAAAACCTACTAACAAAATTTTACTCGATCATTAAAGAAGGAAAATGGAAAACTATTTGGACCAATGCCCATACCGTACTTGGAGTCATTGGAATACCCTTTCAGGTTTTATACGCAGTTACTGGAGCGTTCTTTGGATTACTAATTCTAATCCTGATTCCGGCAGCTTATCTATTGTATGGTGGAGATCAAGAAAAGTTAGTAAGCAAAGTAAATCCTGCATCGGAATTGAAAGTGGAAGAAGACGCTCGGGATTATGAACACATAAGCCTAAATGAACTCTACAAACAGGTGAAGCAAGAATATCCTAAGTACGAAATTATAAATGTAAATACCCAAAATTATGGCAAGGAAGATGCCTTAGCGTTTTGGAATATCGACGATCACCAAGGCATAAACTCGTCTGGCAGCCTGGCCATGCGAATGAAAGATGGCGTAATCCTGGAGAAATATAGCACGCTCCCCAATGATAAAGGCTATAACATGAGTGTCATCGGGTACATTTTTAAGCTCCATTTTGCATCCTTCGGAGGATTTACCATGCGTATCATCTACTTCCTATTATCCATGATCACCTGCTTCATGATCATTAGCGGTGTTCTTATCTGGAGAACAGCACGAGATAATAACAAGTACACCTTAAAACAGCGCTTGTTTCATCACCGAGTCACGAAATGGTATATGGCGATTTGTCTATCGATGTTCCCTGCTTTTGCCATTATTTTCCTTGCCAACAAGCTCGTTCCAATGGAGATGATCGGGCGGGTTAATTTAGTTAATCAGATATTCTTTTTGAGTTGGTTAGGACTTACCATCCTTGGACTTTTCTGGAATAAATATTCTCAGCAGAACAGAAACTATCTAATCATAGGTGGAATACTATCGATCCTTATCCCTATTATGAATGGATTTGCTACAAATGGGTGGATTTGGAATATGTGGAATAGTTATCCGTGGGTGGCTTACGTAGACCTTTTCTGGCTAAGTACCGGTGTTGTATCCTTATATCTCTCATTCTTCATTTTGAAAGTGAAAGAAACAACCGACATCCCACAGCCGATCGAAATGAAAAGTGGTAAAACAGTACCTGAACAACCTGAGCGGATCATGGTTCCAAAACCAAGTCTTAAGCGACCAAGCTTGAAGCCAGAACTTGCTATTAATGGTTTAAAAGATAGCATTAGCGAAAATTAAAAATACAGGTCAAAATATATTAATAGACACTACAAGAACCCTTTGCAAAACTGGATTTTTGGTTCGAATCGAGGCTTTCAGAATTTCAAAAAAGTAGTTTACTAATCGTAAATTAGGCTTTGAGTAACGAAGAAGTAAAAATCAGATGAATATAAAGGCTGGAATCGATCAATAACAGCCTATATTATTTTTTCAATGGTTACTGTATTAGTGATCTTAGCTATAGCGGACTACAGACACGATGGCCACTTTTAAGAAACACAAAAGCCTCTGAGAAATCAGGGGCTTTTCAGTAATGCTCTGCTAGTTCGAACTTGCAGCTCGGACTGATTGAGCCGGAACGCTTCGGCAGTCGCCGGAAGCGCTTGGTAAGTGGCCGGAACGCTTCGGCAGTCGCCGGAAGCGCTTGGTAAGTGGCCGGAACGCCTCGGCAGTCGCCGGAAGCGCTTGGTAAGTAGCCGGAAGCACTTGGTAAGTGGCCGGAACGCCTCGGCAGTCGCCGGAAGCACTTGGTAAGTGGCCGGAACGCTTCGGCAGTCGCCGGAAGCACTTGGTAAGTAGCCGGAACGCTTCAGCAGTCGCCGGAAGCGCTTGGTAAATGGCCGGAACGCCTCGGCAGTCGCCGGAAGCACTTGGTAAGTGGCCGGAACGCCTCGGCAGCCGCCGGAAGCACTTGGTAAGTGGCCGGAACGCCTCGGCAGCCGCCGGAAGCGCCTGGTAAATGGCCGAAAGGCTTGGAACGAGGTAAACGTCATGACCAGCTGTAAATAATTGGAGGAGAAAACACTGCTTGGTTCGCTCACAGTGAAGAACCAAAGCAAAGTCAACTGAAAGAGGACATTGATAAAAGAAAAGAACGGAAATAATTAGAATAACAGGAGAAAAAGAGATCAAAACAAACTAAACATGTACAAAATGGTGCAAAGCAGCAAGAATCACCATTCATCGTCATCAAAGAATTAAATAAGCAGTTCACATAATGAATGAGCGTAAAGATTCGAGGGTGAGTGGATCCCACCGCCTTATGAATCGGTCCGCCAATGCGGATTATCGCGAATTCTGTGTGTGCAGTTCAATATAAGAATCCGTTGAAAAACCCGCCTTTTGGCCCAACTCTTTGTTACTCAACATTTCAAAAGCTTCATTTACGACCAGTAAACTACGTTTTTGAAATTCTGAAAGCCTCGATTTGAGCCAAAAATCCAGTTTTGCAAAGGATGCTATAAATTAAATACCTATGAAAAAATATATCCATTTTATCCTCTTCGCCCTGTTTACCAGGAACGTAGTAGGCCAAACATGGCCCTCCCCTGCTTCTATGGGGTAGTAAAAAATGGCAATCAGCCTGTGAGTTTATTCACAGGGACCACTTCTATGAATGTGCCACTCTATACTGCCACCAATAGTGCGGGCTCCGGTGTGCCGGTAATGCTGCAATACCATGCCGGCGGCATTAAGGTCAATGAGATAGCTGGTCCCGTTGGGTTGGGATGGAACTTGGTAGCTGGCGGAAGCATCACCCGTGTAATTCGTGGGGTCCCCGATGAATATGCGAGTATGGTAGATGACCCCTGGACCATAACCGGTGAAAAACTGAACCGCATCATAGATGGCACCACCGATTCTGAGAAAGATCTGATCTACTTCAGCATTCCGGGGGCCAGTGGTAAACTTATCTTTTCAGGCAATGTCCATGAGTATGTAAAAGATCAAT
>JBCDKO010000027.1:0-32823 GCA_038746525.1 Bacteroidota bacterium | reverse complement strand
GCCGTCTTTCTGATAGCGATTTCTCCACACGATCACTTTATTTGGATAGGTATTCAATCGCTTAGCGATCTCATTGACCGCAACTCCCGCTGCACTTTCCAATATCATGATTGCTCTTTCATGTTGGGAGGCACTCACAGTCTTTGATCTTGACCATCTTTCCAGAGTGGCTCGATCTTCTTCTCGTATTTTGATTGTTGGCGCACGTCTTCCCATACGTACAAAGATAAACAATAATATATGTTATTATTGCAATTAAACACTAGAAACAAAGAAAATGGATCATTTAGATATAGCAAACATTACAAATCAGCAGATTTTTAAATCAATATGCGCTCACGTATATGCTAAACCCCATTTTTTATATTTACTAAATGCCTACTTCAATAATTTAAATTAAAAACTTTACAGCTTCATCAAAGCTTCAAAGAATCCCATATTTTCTCCCCTATTTTTTACTATCAGAATGGGAATATTGGAATCCAACAAAAGCACTTTTTCAACAATAGAGCCAATCAGTAAAGCTGAGGTGCGTGTCCTTCCTCTTGAGCCGATCAAAATCAAATCCATGTCTGACTCATGGGCGTAGGTATTTAGCAATTTGGCTTTCGATTCATCATCAGAAAGAATATACTCACATGGATAATCATTGGGCACATCGTTCTGTTTAAGGAATAGTTCCAAATCATTGACTGCATGCCCTTTCATAATTTCAGCAAACTCCTCATAGCTCTTTCCTGTTTTGTAAAATCCGATTGGCACACTATAGATGTGGGAAAAATGAATGTTTGCATTTGTATGCTCCTGAAATTTCAGGGCCAGATCAAGTGCAATGACTGAATGTTTGGAGAAGTCTAGTGGTACAAGGATATTTTTGATAGCAGAATTAAATTTCTCTGTAACGAACAAAATTGAGGTCTGACTTTTTCTCACAATATGGCCTGAGATCAATCCCAACCCGTTAAGGACCTTTTTTCGAACCAGGACAATCAAATCCGCATTTTTGATCTTTGAGATTCTGAGAAAGTGTTCTAATGGGCGCTTTCCTGAACGATGACCTCATGATCAATATCATTATCTTGAAATAGATGCGCAACTTTGAAGTATATATCATCGGATATGTTCTCATCCAGGGGGGCAATGAGATCAGGATATTTGTCAGTAATCTCATTTGGAAGTTCCAGCTCACGAGCAATGTGCACAAAAAAGATACGTTTCGGTGGTAATGCATCCTTTAGAATACCCAGGTATTCAATGATATGATCATCCATTTCTGTGAGATCTAGTCCCACCACCAGAACTTCACCATGTGGATTAATTTTTGTTCACATAATGTCAACTTTTTTTATCCAAGAAGTCCTCTTATTAAGAACAAGGATGCAAAGGCAATGATTGCATACAGTTCAGGAAATACAGCCATGATCAGCGCACGGCCAAAAATATCGTTTCCTGAGCCAATACTGTCAATGCTACTTGCACACACTTTTCCCTGATACATTCCAGAAAATAACCCAGCTAATCCAAGTGCCAATCCCCCACCAAGCACTCCTGCACCCTCTAGCAGAGTAATATCTGGCGATATAAGATCCTGCAGGATAAAAAAGCCTGCAAAACCATAGAGTCCCTGTGTTCCGGGCAATGCACTTAGCACGATGAATGAACCAAATGAATCCGGACGTTTTTTTAAAGCGCCAATGGATGACATAGCAGCTACAGCAGTACCAATGGCACTACCACACCCAGCTAACCCAACCAAAAGACCGATTCCGATAAATGCTAATGTTAGTGGTGTTGCTTCCATATTTTAATTAATTAAAGGTTGTTGTGACTTACTGAGTGGTCGGTACGGCAGGCCTTTACCCTGAAAACCGACATTACTATAAAATTCTACAAAAGATAAACGAAGTGGATGAACAAACGAACCCAATCCCGCTATTCCGAAATTCAATATATGTCCAAATAGCAGGAAAACTACGCCAATTACGATGTTGATTACGCCTCCGTCCATGATTTGAAGACCTATTTGGTTGATAACCAGTCCAAGAACAGATGATGCCAACCCTAGAGCGAATAGCCTTACATAAGACAAAATATCACCCAATATTCCTGTGAAAATGAAGAATAAAGGCATAAATGAACCTCCAATTCGCTGAAGGACCGATAGCTGCAGGTCGTGAAAAAAAACCACCAGTATCACTCCAAAAAGGAGCTGATACCTTTTATAGTCTCCAAGTACATCTAACGTGGCAATTCCCTGCATATCTACAAGAAAAATCCAGATGAGACTGGTCAGAATGAGCAATTTTCCAAACGGTGCAATGGCACGCATCCATCCTTCATAGTGGATTTTGTTGTAGATAGAAATGATGACTCCCGTCAGGATTTGAATTACACCGATGATCAACGCTACGTTGAATGCATTGAATACCACACTGCTATCATCAGGAATAATAACCCATGCCGCTAACTGGCGTATCCAGCCAACCGGATGGTCCGGTAAGAGCATGATGCCGAACAGACTTCCTGATTTTATGAATCCCATAACCGTAGTAAAGAAACCCAAGATGAATCCAAGTATGGCTGTTTGCTTACTGCCGTTCAAAAAAGTAAAATATCCGATTCCCATAGCTGCTGCTAATACAAAACCATAGCCAGCATCCCCCAGGCAATAAGCGAAGAGAATGGGATAGAAAACAGCCAGGAATGGAGTTAGATCCGTCTCATAATAATTAGGCAGTTCAAAGACTTTGGTAATTGGCTCGAAAAGTCTAGAGTATCTTTTGTTCTTCAGCAAAACAGGAACATTCTCGCCTTTCTCTGGCTTTCGAATTTGCCATGCAACCTGCTCTTTACCTAAAAACTGAATGATATCTGACTCCTTGGATTGGGGGAACCATGCTGATATGGAAATGAATTTACCTTCGAAGTGTTCCTGAAAATGATTCTGAGCTGCTGCTAAGGCAATACTATCTTCCGTTTGGATAAGATATTGCTTTAGTATTGGTAAACAACCGAGATAAGAGCTCAGAGAAGAGCTTGAAGCATTCAATTCTTCTTTGAGACCAGCAATTTCTGACCTTAAATCAGCAGGTGATGATTTAGGTAGTGGAAAGCTCTCAAAGCTGTTGTCAATATCTTTCTGTTTCGTAATAACAACAAAGTAGCGTAGAGGTCCAGCATGGTTAATCACTTCAATTACGGCATCCTTAATAGCTATTTGATTAAATTTCCTTTTGTCAATGCTGCCTAGAAAAATGTGAAAGCCCTGATCTTTAAGGGGTTCAAACTTTGCATAATCATAATCTCCCCATGGAGCAAGTTGACTCTCTTTCTTTTCTAGTTTTTCAATCTTCCGTCCGAACTCCTCAATATGCTCTTCGATCTTCCTCAGTTCCTTGATTACTTCTTCGTCTCTCTTTTCAGCAACTTCATGCTCCGAAATCGTCTGATCAGCTCTCGCTTCAACCAATCGGATCAATCTCTTGATCAAGTTTTGCTTATGGATCAAAGATTCTGTTTCTTCCAGGACATCAACTACTCGCTCCTCAATGTGAAGCAGTCCTAACTTCTGCATCGACCCGGCGATCGCCAGTCGCCTGTTCCCATGAGTCATTAATAGTAGTTTCCTAAACTCAGTCTTCATACCAATTCCGATTTTCGGTTTTTCATGATCTTCTGTCCGGCTTTCGAGATATTTTCCTTGTCCTCAAGGAACCGTTTGATTTTTATCGTTGCCTGCTCCATTTCAGGGATTTGTACTTTCTCATAGAGATTGACTTTCTGAGTCGTCTTTTTACGAGCCTTATCAAGCAGCATGATTTGCTTCTTCAATAGGTCAATTTTAAAATCTAGCTCCGTTGCTTCCTTGAGCAGTTGAATTCCAGCCGGTATCCACGCAGGATAATTCCACCAGTTAAAATCAGCGATTTTAAAGGTGATTTCCCGAATTTTGGGCACTTTCACACCTATGATCAGTTCAGTCTGTAACTCCAGATCTTCAATAAAGAGTACCTTCGGAAATTCCACCCAAAATCCCGAATGTGCGACAACCTTCTGTAGTAGCTTATCCTTTTTTTCTTCTATTTGTTGCAAGGACTTTTGACGTTGTTTTACTTCCAGTCTGAGGGCGGTTTCTTTGTTTTTGAGAATGGGCAGTGCCTTATGGCGTATGGAAAGCTGCTTTTTTAGCTCCTGGATGGTTGTTTTGTTGTATTGAAACTTCAATGCCATTCTATGCCAATTGCGGTGTTTTAGGTTCCCAATACTTTTCTAAAAACTCGCCCTTTATCCCCACCTCATATTTTTCAAAATGAGTACGCAGTAACTCCCATCCTGTATCCAGCATTTCATTGATGGATATGTTGATGTCAACCGCTAGCAGCTTGAGTGAGTAATCCTTGGCAAAATCAAGGCATCTCACATCATAATCGTTGAGATCAAATCCATTTTCCTTCTTGGTTTTGGCATTCATTGCATCTGCATACAACCTGATAAGCGCATTCATCACCTGTGGATGATCAGCTCTTGTTTTCTTTCCTATCACATTTTGCTTCAGTCTTGATAAGCTTCTAAAAGGGTCCACAATCACCTTGCCTATGTCTGAATTATGCTTCAGATAGAGTTGACCCTCCGTAATATATCCAGTGTTATCAGGAATGGCATGGGTGATATCCCCTTCATTTAGTGTGGTGACCGCTATTATGGTGATGGAACCACCATGTTCAAATTGCACTGCTTTTTCATAGATACTGGCAAGATCACTATACAATGATCCCGGCATGCTGTCTTTTGAAGGAATTTGATCCATTTTGTTAGCTACAATGGCTAATGCATCCGCATAAAGGGTCATATCAGTAAGTAACAGCAGTACTCTTTCCTTTTTATCATTGGCGAAATATTCTGCTGCTGTACAGGCCATATCAGGAATGAGTAACCGTTCTAGCGGAGGATCTTCAGAAGTGTTAATAAAGCACACTATCTTGTCAAGCACACCTGCAGACTCAAATGTTTTTTTGAAAAAAAGAAAGTCATCATTGGAAAGTCCCATACCTCCCAGGATGATCTTATCAGCTTGTGCACGAAGCGCGACATCCGCCATGACCTGATTATATGGTTGGTCTGGATCTGCGAAGAATGGGATTTTTTGCCCTGTTACTAAAGTATTGTTCAAGTCAATGCCCGCAATACCGGTAGCAAGCAGTACATCCGGTTTAGCACGATTAACTGGGTTGACGGTAGTTCCTTTGATAACCCGTTCTTCTCCAGGGACTTGTGAGCCATGATCGATGTGTTGTCCAAGGGCATTAAAGAAGCCCCCAGCGAGTAAATCACTGACCGCCAATGTCGGTGGTTTACCAGAAAAAATAACATGAGAATGGGTGGATAACCCTTCTGTTCCACCAAATACCTGTAGGGTCACAAGATCATCAATTACACTAATCGCCTGAGCAGGTCGCTCATCTATCCATGCGAGTTCCCCAAACTTCACAGCGGTGGCTTTTACCACACATGTGGCTTTAGTGATGCGTTCGATGCGCGTGTACGTCTTACGAAATGCTTTCGCTTGCATAGGTTTCGGTTTTTTCTTTAAGTGTTTCTACTACTTGCTTCTCGTAGGTACTAAACGCCTCGGATCTAAATTCAGAGAAGTTCATTTGAGAAACCAGATTGATAATGTTTTTAAAAAGGTCTCTCACTTCTTCAAACTCTTCGAAGAGATACGTCTGCGTACAAATCTCTACCATGAAATTAAGCATATACTTTTGGCGCTCCATCTCTGTCCTCATATCTATAGGATCGAAGGAATTTTGCTGGATAATGCCAAAATCGATCAATTCACTTTTCCAGAAATTAATGTGATAGTCTATAGGTACTGCATCGTCACCAAGGATATTGATTTGATCTCTAGCCTCCAGACCTATTCTTAAAACATCCTTCACTTTCTTGATGATCTCCACCCACCCTTTCTGGATATTTTCGTCACTGTACTGTTGAAACTCCAGGTAATCAATGTACTTAGAGTAAGAAGCCAAAGGATCAATAGCCGGGTATCTTTTTGAATCTGCTCGTTTTTGTGAAAGGGCATAGAAGCACCTTGCCACTTTGCTCGTTGATTCAGTTACAGGCTCTTTGAAGTTTCCTCCGGCAGGTGAAATGGTCCCAATGAATGTTACAGAACCAAGCTCACCATTATGCAACTTTACAATTCCTGATCGGCTGTAGAAATTGGCGATGGTTGCCGGAAGCTCTACGGGAAAAGCATCCTGTCCTGGTAACTCTTCCATACGGTTAGACATCTCTCTTAATGCCTGAGCCCACCTAGAGGTGGAATCTGCCAATAGAAGTACTTTCAACCCCATGCACCGATAGTATTCAGCCAGTGTCATGCCTACATACACACTAGCCTCACGAGCCGCTACAGGCATGTTAGAGGTGTTACAAATAATGGTTGTTTTTTCGTCCAGTTTATGACCTGTGATTGGATCAGTCAGGTTAGGGAACTCAGAGAATATCTCCACCACTTCATTAGCACGTTCTCCACAGGCCACAATAATCAACACTTCTGCCTCGCTGTTTTTTGCTATCGATTGTTGTAAGACGGTTTTCCCTGTTCCAAATGGGCCAGGTATGTAGCCAGTCCCACCTTCTGTCATGGGATTGAGAGTGTCTATGACCCGTAAGCCAGTTTGAAATATCTTCCCGGGTCTGAGTTTCTCTTCAAACCCTGTTAAAGGCATCTTCACAGGCCATTTTTGAACCATGGTCACATCATGATCTTTCCCCTCGCTATCCTCTACTTTAGCCATCACTTCTCTAATGCTATATTCAGCCTTTGGTGCTACCCATTTGATTTTGAACGTACCTTTCCAGGAAAAGGGCAGCATAATCTTATGATCAATCATATTTTCTTTCACTACACCAAGCCAACTTCCTGCTTTGACGATATCGGATTCCTTCACCAGTGGCTCAAATGAGTACTTTTGGTTGTCATCAAGAGGATCGGTGCTATCCCCTATTTCAATAAAGGTTCCGGTCATTTTTTCCAGGTCGCTTTGCAGACCGTCGTATTTTTTAGAGAGGATGCCAGGTCCTCTGAGAGAGGAAGAGTCCTGCTTATATCTCGTATTCTACCTCTTCATAATCTTTTACTCGATTTTTTGATAGGGCTTTTTTACCTAGTTGTGGTCTCGGGTTATTCTGCTTTTTCTTTTCGCCGGCCTTTTCCATTTTCATTACCTTCTTTCCTTCTTTTCTTCTCCTGTTCCACCAAATGAAAAAGCCAGTAATTGGGAGGCTTGCTGATACCAAAGAAGCAAAGAATGCCAAAACTTTACCAGGAAAACTTAAAATAGAGCCTACATGCAAGCTGTATCCATAGTAATATAATTTCTCACCTGCCGATACATCTTTCATAGCTAATGTGGTTATATGTTCCCCACTATATTGATCAAAATATTGCCAAGAATGAGGAATATCTTCTTTTTGAGCCATATAGGCAAATAAGGGAGCAACAGAATCCCTTGGCATGAAAAGCCTGTGAGTAAATGCATCCGGATATTTTTCAAAAAGCGAAGCTTGCACTTTATCGATACCTTGGACTCCCTCTAAGTCGAGATTGGATTTCACTTGAGGCCACGGAGTTTTAGTGGCCCGCCCGCCATTTCCAACCCACACGATACTATCTTTTACCCAGTCAAAAGACCAACTTAAGCCTGTAATGGAGATGATCAATGCGAAAAATAAAATGTAAAAACCAGGAATGTTGTGAAGGTCGTAATTCTTTCGCTTCCATTTGGTGGTAGATTTCCATCGAAACCATGTGTTGATTCGCAAAGATTTCCAATTGTGCGGCCACCACAAAACGATCCCTGTCAGTAACATAAGCACGAAAACCAAAATCGAAACTGAAATAATGGTTGTTCCGATTGGTCCTATCAATAGACTAGAGTGAATTTCAATGATAAACCAAAAAAATTCCCATTGTGTATTTTCTACCTTTAATACTTCTCCCGTATATGGGTTAAGGAAAACGCGATATAAGTAATCAAACTTATCACTATACCAAATAAACTGTTTGCCTTCCTGGTGTTGTTTTCTTTTATAGAATTGAACATAACATGTTTTATCAGGGCCATTGAATCTGATTTCGGTAGGTTGATAAGCTCCATTTACGGCTTTTTTAGCATTTTCCAATAAAAGAGAAGCCGGTTGCATGGCAACAACCGATTTCTTGTGCAATGAAGATTCAAGTACAATGTTATTACTGTAGAATATAGCCTTTAGCTCTTTCTCAAAAACATAAAAACAGCCGGTAATGGAAACGATGACGATAACTATCCCTGAAACAAGCCCAAGCCATAGATGTACCGGGCCTATTATTCTTTTTTTTATAAATTTTCCTAACCGCATCTGATTTACTTCGCAACGTAGATAACACAGAAGACGTCTTTACAAAAGATATCTTCTGTGTTGTTAAACAAACAAATAAGTTCCAGGATGATCTACTTCTTTACCATAATTGACGAACCTGTCTTAAAGAAACACCTTCAGCTGAAGTTAATACCTCAGTGTATGATTCTATCCCATCTTGCCTAACTAAAATATTAGGTCCTTCTGCTGGGAATGCGCCTATGTAAGTGGTTCCTTTAAACTCTCCTATAATATTGAATCCATTATACTGATCAAGAGATGTAAATGGTCTGGATTCTTGTGTGTGGAGATCTATAATGGCTGCTACACGTGGTTGATTGAAAAGACCAAAAATATCATCTTCCGAAAATTCTGTCTCCGGTGGCCAGTAGCTCACAAGTATTTCATTGCCAATAACAAATTGAGGCCTCCACAGAACGGTAGTGCCTGGATCGATCACATTTAAGTCTAAAAAGAAATTCTCATCCCATGTTCCATCTCTGTTGAATTTTAAGATACCGGTGCTTGATGGCATGGTCTCCCGATCATGGTCACCCGCAATAGGAAGTAGTCCTGTCCACCATCCTGCGGCCTGATAGATTTCTCCGGTTGGCGCCGTAATAAACCTATCATTTGCTCCAGCTATTCTATTGTCAAACTTATATTCTACTGAATTATCTCTGGTATCAAATACAAACATGATTGCATTATATGGCGAATTCCAATTCGAAAAATCAGCATTTGATACTGGCGCCATGATAAAATCGTCGATTAATCTATGCTGGAAGGTAGTAACTCTGGCATCTGTTGGATCACTGGGAAACCACCCTACCGGTTCATATGCATCGTAATTGATCACCTCAACAACTTCCATTATCTCAGGATCGAATTCCACTATGGTACCGATTTTATTATCAATCAGATAAGCTTCATTATCGTTTTTCTTGATAATGGTACCGATATCTCCCTCAACTCCAAGGGAGGTGATATCAATTGTTCCATCTTCTGTAATATCTAAGTTGGTTCTATCCACAGCCCATTTAGTAATCAGGCCCTCTCCATTCCAAACAAAAACAGCGTCTCCTAATGCATTGACCGTAGTACCTGCTTGTCCCACTTGAGTGGCTTCCGAAATAACTACTTCTGTAGGAATATCTTCATAAGCTTCGATAAACCAGGAATCTGTACCGGTACTTTGAATTCTATAAACCATTGCAACGGCTGCTTCCAGTTCCTCTCCTGGCTCCTCTACTATTGGTTCATCGTCTTCCGAATGAACAAGCTCCCACTATCAGAGCAAAAAAGGTAAATAATATCAAAGGCGCAAGTATGGTTCCTGACTTAGTGGCACCTCTTGCATTCATAAAAGTTAATATTTTCAAATTCATTTAAATTTTAGTTTAGTAGGGCTGTACCCTGATTGTAAAAACGGTTGACGGTTTGCCAACTTTATCTTAAAGGCGTTCACCTTAGTTTCTTTTGGTTTTTTCAGATCTGTGTGGTGATTTTCATGTAATAAGCACGGCCGGGTCGCTGTACGCCAAAAAAATCAAATACTCTTTCATTCGTCAGGTTTTGAATCTCAGCAGTGAGAGCTACCCTAAGTCTTGATTTAACCATATCATAGGTTATTCCGGTATTGTAAGTATGCTGCGAGGGGATGATCGGCTTATTGGTTCCTGCACTTTCCCAGGTGCGGAAAAATGATTTTACATATCTGGTGGTCCCATACAGGTTGATTTTATCTAACCGACGCAAGGGAGACGGAATCTCATAGTTAGCAGAAGCATTTACAAAGAAATATGGACGGTTAGGTATTCTATCACCATTAAATCCAATACCCTCATTTCCTGTATTTCTAAAAGAAAAATAAGTCGTATTCGCATCTAACTTGAGTTTATCTTTTAACAAACCCAACGTACCTCTGGCCTCTATACCTTTAGATGTTGCTTGAAGGACATTGTCATAGGATGAAAAGAACTCATTATTGGGAACTAAAAAGATTAAGTTATCTGTAGCACGCACAAAACCATTTAATGCCATAGTCCAAGAATTGAACACTTTATTTTTACCTTTTAAAAACACCTCAACGTTTGCATTATGACTCCTTTCTGGCTCCAATTCAGGGTTTCCTAAGATATTGGTGCCATCACCAAATAACTCAAATCGGTTAGGAAGTCGGGCTGTCCACTCATAGGACAGTTTAGTTGTAATCTGTTCGGTTAGATTGATTCGAAATACATTCCCAAATCCCCATTCATTCAGGTTACTGCTGCTTTCAATCTGACCAGCCCTAAAGGTAGAAGGCAAAACCGCATCTAATTTGAGAAGGTAATTTTTAACAAACAGTCGATTTTCGATTTTGTCGCTTTTAGTTTTGAACCGGTAGTCTAGTCCACTGATCCAGGTTTTTAAATTTGCCGTGACGGCAAAAATATCTACCCCATCTAGTACAGCCTCATCTCTTCCGCTTCTTTCGTTTCCTGTAGGTGCTAGTACAAATTTGATCGAATGTTGTGGGTGAATATCCCACGTCAAATTAAAGCGTCCAAAGTAATTTTTATCTGACGTTGTTCTATCCGCCCCAATTCCCGTTTCCCGATCAATCTCTCCCAAAACTTCCTCATTGATGGTAATAGGCTCCCCTAACCAATTGTAGAGATTTGTCGCAAGATCTATTAACTTCCGTTCTGACTCATTATACCCACCAACAATGTTTATTGAAACATTAGTAGATAAGGAAATTCCATATTTAGCATTTATACCTATTGAACTGTCCAGAGATTCCACTTCCCCAAAAGGCAGGCCAGTTTGAGCAGGATTACTTTGAATTTGATTTTCTTGCTCAAAGAAGTATCCGCTGATACTTACTTCGTCCGCCCATTTCTTATTCCGAAAACCAACGGTAAGATTGGAACCATACTGCTGAAATCGATCATTGAACCGTGGAACTGTTATTTCAACTTGTTGAAAATTGGTAGAAGCGTCTGCAAATTGAACTTGAATATCATAATCGTTTCGAGCAAAATCATAAAAACCCAAGGCTTTGATAAAGAACCCAGACTCTTCGTCAGACTTTCCAAAAGAAGAAGATAATCGGTGAGTTCCGAATGATCCTACCTGATAGGAGGCCATAGCAGTAAGCTCATTTTTTTGAGGGAGCGAGGTAGCAAGATTAACCATTCCTCCAAGCGCGTCTGTTCCGAATCGGATAGGTACAACTCCCTTATACACCTCTATTCGATTAATCAAATTGGAAGGTACGTTTGCAAAATTGCGAGACATTCCCGAAAATTCCAGAGGAACGTCATCGTAGAAAATTCGTACTTGATCGTCTGTTAAACCATTCAGAGATAAACGAATGCCCGATCCTAATCCACCGGATCGCTGAATGGCAACGCCTTCCGTACGTGCTAAAACCTCTCCTAAATCTGGAGTTTTTAATTGTGCCTCTTGTAGTTCTACCACCGTTACAGCTTGTGTAGATTGTTGAAGTTTTGTTTTTTCCGTCTCACTTTCAATGACCACCTCTTTTAGTTGGTTGACGGATTCTTCCAGCACGATGTCTGTATTAACAGTCTGGTTTGCTTCTACTTGAACCAAAACCTCTTTGGTTTCATATCCTGTAAATGAAACCTGAAGTGTTTGCGTCCCCATAGGGATATCCTTTAAGATAAATTTGCCATTAGCATCTGTAAATGCTCCTGTGGCTGTTCCTTTTAAGGCAATCGTTGCAAAGGCGATAGGCTTGTTTTGCTGATCCAGGATAGTGCCTTGGATCGTACCTGTTCTTAAATTCTGCGCATTCAAGTAGTTGTAACAAGATGCGAAAGCGAAAAAGAACAATAAGAGTTTAGCTGGTTGGCTGATGGAAAAAAGTGGTTTGAAGCTTTGCCAATTGTTAGTAATTAGATTAGGTAAGTTATAGTGCATGGTTGATAGTTATCTTTAGAAATAAACCGCAACCTAGAACCTATGTCATTCTGTATAGTTTTAAATAGGCTCAAAATTCACTACTTATAGGTATCTTGTTTATTAGTTCTAGTTAGGGGTTGCTCAAAAACTACCAGCGTCAGGAAAACTTGAAGTAGAGCCTAACTGCAAACTGTATCCACAGTAATATAATTCTCTCCAGCCAATACAGCATTCATTGTCTTTAATTCTTTCTCAAAAACATAAAAACAGCCGGTAATGGAACGATTAAAGATAACTACTCCTGGAACAGGCCCTAGCCATAGATGTACCGAGTTAATTAGGATCCTTTGAAAAATTCACCTTTTGGCTCAACTCTTCGTTACTCAAAATTTCAAATACCTCATTTACGACCAATAAACTACGTTTTTGAAATGCTGAAAGCCTTGATTTGACCCAAAAATCCAGTTTTGCAAAGGACTCCATTATTCTTTTTTATGAATTTTCCTAACCGCATCTGATTTACTTTACAACACAAATAACACAGTAGACGTCTTCACAGAAGATGTCTACTGTGTCGCTGAACAAACAAGTAAGTTTCAGAATTACTTCTTTACCATAATTGACGAACCTGTCTTAAGGAAACACCTTCAGCTGAAGTTAGGACTTCTGTATAGCTTTCTATATCGTCCTGTCTTACTAAAATATTAGGTCCTTCAACTGGGAATGCACCTATATAAGTGGTTCCTTTAAATTCTCCTATAATATTGAATCCATTATATTGGTCAAGCGATGTAAACGGTCTGGATTCTTGTGTGTCGAGATCTATAATCGCGGCTACACGCGATTGGCTGAAAATACCTCCATTACGCTCATCTGATCGAATTTCGGTTTCTGGTGGCCAGTAACTTACAACTATTTCATTGCCTACCACAAACTGCGGTCTCCATAATATTCGGGTACCAGGATCAATATCAGCTATATCCAATTCGAAATTCTCATCCCACGTACCATCTCTGTTAAATCGTAGGATGGAGGTTGAAGAAGGTATTACATTAGGGTCATGATCTCCAAGTTCTAACAAAAGGCCAGCATGCCAGCCGGCAGGTTGATAAATTTCGCCTGTAGGGGCTTCAATAAACCGGTCATTTCCATTTGATATTCTATCGTCAAAGACAAACTCTGCTTCATTCGTATTCGTGTTAAATACAAACATAATCGCTGCATATGGTGACCTCCAATTAGTTAAATCTAAGGTGAGGAATGGTGCCATGATGAAATCATCAATAAGCCGGTGTTGAAAAGTGTTGATGAAGGCATCAGTAGGATCTTCAGGAGTCCAACCTGTCGGCTGATAGGCAGGGTAGTTGATAACCTCAACAACCTCCATAATTTCGGGATTAAATTCTACAATAGTACCTATCTTATTATCAATGAGGTAAGCCTCAGTGTCTGTTTTTTTGATGATGGTTCCTATATCGCCTTCCATACCTAAGGAAGAAACATCAATTGTTCCATCTTCTGTAATATCTAAGTTGGTTCTATCCACAGCCCATTTTGTCACCAATCCTTCGCCATTCCAGACAAAAACGGCGTCTCCTAATGCATTGACGGTGGTGCCGGCTTGTCCCACTTCAGTCGCTTCCGAAATAACTACTTCTGAAGGAATATCTTCATAAGCTTCAATAAACCAAGAATCCGTACCGGTACTTTGAATTCTGTAAACCATTGCAACGGCCGATTCCAACTCCTCCATTGGCTCCTCTTCTATTAATGGTTCATCGTCATCCGATGAACAAGCTCCAAGTATCAAGATAAAAAAAGCTAGTAATATCAAAGGTGCAAGTGTAGTTCCACCTCTTGCATTCATAAAAGTTAATCTTCTCAAATTCATTTAAAGTTTAGTTTAATGGGGTCTTACCCCGATGTAAAAATGGTTGACGGTTTATCAACTTTATCTTAAAGGCATTCACCTTAGTTTCTTTTGGTTTTTTCAGATTTATGTGGTGGTTTTTATGTAGGAAGCACGGACGGGTCGCTGCACGCCAAAAAAATCAAATGCCCTTTCATTTGTCAGGTTTTGAATCTCAGGTATGTTCACAACATTGCGCGACATTCCCCAAAATTCCAGAGGAACATCATTGTAGAGAATTCGTACTTGATCGTCTGTTAAACTATTCAGAGATAAACGAATGCCCGGGATCGTACCTGTTTTGAAATTCTGCGCATTCAAGGAATGATAATAAAATGCTAAAGCGAAGAAAAACAATAGAAATTTGGATGGTTGGCTAATGGAAAAAAGTAATTGATCATTCTGCCCGCAATTATTGATTGGGTTAGGTAAGTTACAGTTCACACTAGATAGTTATGTTTTTAAAAGTGAATCAGCTCTTAGAACCTTCGTCATTTAGGTATGGTTTTTTGATCGTCCAAAATTCACTATTTATAGGTATCTAATTCACTACTTATAGTTAAGGTTTGATCAGAAACTACCAGCTTAAAACTCATATACCACTTACCATGGGCCTACGCTTGGCCTGTAACACAGATAATAATAAGCCAACCCTCTTTTAACTGTATGGATGTTGTCGTTGCGGGGAAAAGAAATTCACATATGGAGTAAGATGCAGTGTATTTCTGAAGATACCTACTTCTGGTTCTTGCCTATCTGTAAACTCTCTGATCAGGTAGATTACCTGAAGACAACATTTTATTCAAAAAATTCTTTCAGTAACGTTGAAAAACTGGACATTAATTACCCAGAAAATGTGATTGAGCTAAGACCCAAAATTGGTTACACCAAAAAAATCGTGAGTGAAAGGGTTTACTTCAAAAGTGGATTTAAATTCGATCTGGACTTATTTATGATCGGAGTATTTGATTTCAACATTTATATATCAGAAGACTTGAAATCTACTTCTCAAAAATTCATTTGAATTTTGAACGGATTGGAGGTAAACCTGTAATTTTATTGTGTTTTCACTAAAATTTTAAAAATAGATTCAATGACGATTGTTCATCGAAATCTCAAAAAAACACGCTCTATAAGCCAGAAATACCGTTTTCTTTCAAAAGATACTGTTTTCTTATAGACACTATCTAATCATCTCGATCTTTCGATAAATTGAATAGTAAGGATCTGCTGATTCGCAAAATCACCTTTTTAGGCGATTGACTACAGATATGAGGCTTGATATATTGCACTACATATTAAAGAAGCAATTATGAAGAAACATTACCAGGTAATCGTCGTTGGCGGTGGTCAAGCTGGGCTTGCCATTAGTTATTGTCTAAAACAAAAAGACATTGACCATATTATTTTTGACAAGGGTCAGGTAGGTGATTCATGGAGACTCCATCGCTGGGATAATTTCACACTTGTGACTCCTAATTGGCAATGTGAATTGCCGGGTTACCAATATTCGGGGAATCACCCAAAAGGCTTTATGAACAGAGAGCAAGTATATGAATTTGTGAAGAACTATGCCAAAACATTTAATCCGCCTCTTCATAATGAGGTAACGGTTGCTTCGGTAGCCAAAGTAGGTGACCTCTATGAGGTTCAAACCTCACTTGGTGATTTTACTGCTCAGGAATTGGTGGTTGCCAGCGGTGCTTTTCATCGTCCACTAATTCCGAAAGTAGCTGAGAAACTTCCAACATTTGTTGAAAATGTACATTCTTCGGAATATAAAAATGCTGAGAAATTACCTCCAGGTGAGGTGATGATTGTTGGGAGCGGTCAATCGGGGTGTCAAATCGCAGAGGATTTGCATCTGGAAGGAAGAAAAGTTCATTTGTGTGTTGGAAATGCTCCTAAGTCACCACGCAACTATAGAGGTCGCGATGTAGTAGAGTGGTTGGATCAGATGGGCTATTATGAAAAAGCCATTGAAACTTTTCCTGACCCTATCGCGGTGAGAAAAAAAATTAATCATTACGTCACAGGTCGCGATGGTGGCAGAGAAATTGACCTTCGTGCGTTCGCATTAGAAGGAATGAAACTATACGGCCTGTTCAAAGATGTTCAGGATGGTAAAATCTTTTTTGGAGATAATCTGAAAGAGGACTTGGATAAAGCAGACGCTTCAGCGCAAAGTATTAAAGATAGAATTGACGAATATATTTCCTCTAAGAATATCGAGGCGCCCGTTGAAGCGTTATACGAAGCTCCTTGGGAACCAAAAGAAGTGACGAAAAGCATAGACATTGAGGTATCAGGGATTACTTCTGTTATCTGGTGTATTGGCTTCAAGTCAGACTTTAACTGGTTGAAATTACCGGCTTTTGATGAAACCGGTTACCCTCGCGTATACCGTGGAGTATCGGATATTGAAGGACTTTATTTTCTAGGTTTTCCATGGATGCATACCTGGGGATCAGGTCGATTTAGCGGGATCACTCAAGATGCCTGGTACCTGTCAGAGCAAATAGCAGAAAGAGTTCTTGTTGAAAAGAAAGAGGCTAGTTGAACCGAAGAAACGATCTTTTCATAACAACTCTATGATTCAGTTCAAGAGAATATAGCCGGGATTTCAAGACATTGTACCGCTAAGGCGGCTATGTAATATAAAATAGCTAACTAAAAGTGCTTTTGTAAGCTTTTGATTTTCAAATAGTTGTATTTTAGTTAGAATGAAATGTTACTATTCAGCTACTTAAGAAATTGATTATCAAATATTTAGAAATTAAGTGTTATTGAAATATCAAATTTGCTGAAAACTGAACAATACATTATTTTATGAAAATTATTTTTTAAGTTGATTATTTCAATAATGATGATCGAATCTATATTTAAAATAATATTTTGTCTAGGCAGATGAATAGTAACAATGGAATTATTCACCACAAATAGTGGCGGATTGATTCAAGTAATTGATTAACCGTAGTTGAATAGAATCCTTTGAAAAACCCGCCTTTTGGCCCAACTCTTCGCTACTCAAAATTTCAAAAGCCTCATTTACGACCAGTAAACGATGTTTTTGAAAATTCTGAAAGCCTCGATTTGAACCAAAAATCCAATTTTGCAAAGGATTCTAATAGATGGTGTGTTCACCACCAGAAATGCTTTTGGGTCTACTACATTCGTTTGAATTAGCAGCAAAATCTATTCATTGACGCTTTTAATCTTAGTTTGGTACTCAGATATAGCCGTACTCAGAAGCGAATGCGATCAAATCAATCGTCTTGTTTACGTTCGCTTTTTTCATCAAGCTTTTACGATGTGTATTTACTGTATTGACGCTGACAAACAGCACATTAGCTATACGAGAACTTGAATACCCTTTTACAAGCAATTCCAATACTTCGAGTTCTCTGCCACTAAATAATGCCTTGTCACCAAGCTCCTTGTCATGGATATACTGGTCAAAAAGAGGAGCATCCGGTCCGTACACTTTCCATTTTATCTGATTTGTTGGGTTTAGGAGAGAAACATCGGTACATCGGCTCACAAAGACCTCCACTTCATTCGCATCATTTACGATCAGCGGCTGGACCATACGAAGAATGGGGAAATAAGTACCATCTTTTTTTCTGATTCTGAAGTTCATTTCTAAAGGATGTAAGGACGGCTCTATTTGCTGTTTATTGTAGCAAACAAATTTTCTGTAAGCCTTAGAAAGCTTCAAATACATCGTTATGTCGGCAGGATGAATGTGTTTAATAAAAAAATCTGCAGTAAGCTCTTCCAATTCATGGCCGAGTACAGATTGCAGATTTTTATGGTAAAATCTACGCGTTACAACATCTTGCAGATACATGAACTGATTAGGCTGCAGTTTTGCTTCACGAATAAACTGCTTCATTTTAACATGATTAGCATCTTCTACTCTTAGCAAACCCTCGAAAAAGGTTTCTTTTTTTAAAAAACTAATTTCATGTGTATTCATAAAAGGGAGCTTTATTCAGGTTACTGGTTACTTGAAATATTAAAAATACTGAGCTTTCTATAAAACTACAGATTCACGAGATTAAATAAAAATCGTATCCAAGACCACAAACCATTCTAAAATTAAATTCCATAGGCAAAATTTCACCATTTTAGGTGATACCATCGGATTCTAGCCCACTCTATATTTGATTTCCAGAACGGCACGGTGCACGTTCATATCTTACTAAAAATCAAAAAATAAGATTATGCCAAAGGTTGATTTACCATTACACAAAGACGGAGATTTCTTCGTAGACTATGAGGAAAAAGTATTTGAAGATGTAAAAGCAGAAGAAGGTGAGAAAGCACTGGTGACTTTTCACACTGTCGCTTTTGAAGGGTCGATTGGATTAGTGAATATTCTATCAGCTACCCGCTTACTTCGAAAAGGCTTTGACACATCCATCTTATTGTACGGTCCAGGTGTGACACTTGGTTTACAAAGAGGATTTCCTAAAATAGGTGATGCCGCTTTTCCTGGTCACCTAACTTTTGCTGAACGGTTGACTAAATTCATGGATGAAGGGGGGAAAATGTATGCTTGCCGATTCGCGCTACAAGCTCTATATGGTCACGGAGAACCCTCACTGCTACCTGGAATCACTCCTATTGCACCTCAAGACGTGCTAGATATCATTCTATTGCACAGAAAAGAAAATGCTTTTATCATGGATACTTGGACGCTTTAGATATGTTCAAAAAACAAATTGTGAGAGCGGCAGCTGTACAAATAAGTCCGATCATTGACGATGTAATGGCCACCACATATAAGGTGGTTGATTACATCAAAAAAGCTTCTAAAGAAGGTGTAGACATTGTTGTATTTCCTGAAACGTTCATTCCCAATTACCCCTACTTTTCATTTATTAAACCTCCGGTACTATCAGGTAAAGACCATTTAAGACTGTATGAAAATAGTGTAGAAGTACCCGGTCCGGTCACAGACCTGATCGGGGAAACGGTGAAGGAAACGGAGGTGGTGGCGGTCATCGGAGTTAATGAACTAGACGGAGGATCAATTTACAATACACAGGTAATCTTCGATAGCAATGGTGAAATTGTTCATAAAAGACGCAAGATTACACCCACTTATCATGAACGTATGATTTGGGGACAAGGTGACGGTAGTGGACTCAAGGCCGTAGATACTGCTGTAGGAAGAGTAGGTGCCCTTGCTTGCTGGGAACACTACAACCCGCTGGCTAGATATGCTTTGATGGCTGAAAGAGAACAGATCCATTGCGGTCAATTCCCAGGCTCTATGGTAGGACAGATTTTTGCGGATCAGATGGAAGTAACAATCAGGCATCATGCATTGGAATCAGGTTGTTTTGTGATCAATTCAACTGGCTGGTTAGAGCCTGAGCAAATTCAGACCTTAACAGACGATACGGGTTTGCAGAAGGCATTAACTGGGGGTTGCATGACAGCTATTATCTCTCCGGAAGGGAAACACCTTTGCGATCCGATCACAGAAGGAGAAGGTATAGCCACAGCAGACTTGGATATGAGTTTAATTACTAAACGTAAACGAATGATGGATAGTACGGGCCATTATGCCAGACCTGAGCTACTTTCCTTGCAAGTGGATAAAACTGCACATCAGATGGTGTACGAGAAAAATCGGATCGGTTCTCCAAGTGACACTAAAACAGACGTTGAAAAGAACCATGAAGCAGCAGTCATAATCGAATCTCAATAAAGAATATTTTATGAATACAATGGTCAGATCTTCTATTAATACAGACACGCTATTGCAATTGCAGGCGCGAGGTATACGCATGAATAGTGAAGGTAACTCAGCCCAAGGTAGAAGGGGAGGAGCAGGCCCGTCGGACCACAAAGCCGTTAACCTGGCTGGCCAGACAATCATGGTGCCAACATACAACCATGAAAGTCAGGATTCACCTTTCTGGGCTACTGAACCTAACGAACTAGGAGTGTCTATTTTGTACAATCATGAGGAAAAGTTAGGTTCGATAACGTTTCCACATCAGCCTAATTTTTATACACAGACGACCTCTGACGGAATTCCTCTTTGGAAAATAGCGACTTTGCATAGCAAAGACGTATTAGCGACTACCGTTTTGCAGCGTTGTATACGATATGATAATAAAAACACTTCATGTCAGTTTTGTGCCATCGGAGAATCATTAAAAGCAAATAAAACGATTGCTTATAAAAAACCTTTTCAACTGGCAGAGGTTGCGAAAGCTGCAGTAGAGCTGGACGGTGTTTCCCAATTTGTCATGACTACCGGTACTCCTAATACCAAAGATAGAGGAGCTTCTATTTTGCTTGAAAGCGTTATAGCGGTTAAAAAAGCGGTGAACATTCCCATTCAAGTACAGTGTGAACCGCCGAATGATTTCAGTTGGTTTCAAAAACTAAAAGATGCTGGAGCAGATAGTCTAGGAATGCACATCGAAGGCGCCACACAACGTATCAGAGAAAAAATAATGCCCGGGAAGGCACGTGTCACGCTCGACTACTATGACGAGGCATTTAAAGCCTCTGTAAGCGTATTTGGCAAAGCACAAGTAAGTACGTATATCCTGGCAGGCTTAGGTGATACTCAGGAAGAGATCATTGACAAGTCAGAAAACCTGATCAAACTTGGCGTATATCCGTTTGTCGTACCATTCGTACCAATTGTTGGTACACCTCTGGAAAATCGACCTTCGCCAAATGCTGTTTTTATGGAGCCAATCATGTCGGCTGTAGGCGAAATGCTATATCATGCAGGGATGACTTCAGAAACTGTAAAAGCCGGATGTGCGAAATGTGGTGCATGTTCTACGCTAAAATCTTTTGAAAAACTTCGTCAACTTCGCCAAACTGCCTGAAATTTGTGATCATGATTATTGAGTCCCCCAAGCCCTACAAATTCAACTATATCAGCTTTGACTATCCCAGCGAAAGATGGGATCAAAAGTGCTATTGGAATCTTCGCAGAGATGTCTTTTGCAATGAGCAGCAGATGTTTAAAGGAACAGATCGTGATGTCATCGATGAGCATGCGATCCCGATAGTGGCTATGGACGAATGTATGGGCATTGTACACAATGTGATTGGTGCGGTCAGAATTGATGAGCGTTCTCCAAAGACTTGGTGGGGCAGCAGGCTTTGTGTAGATAAGGCTTATCGTACGCACTCGAAGTTCAATACTAACTTCTTATTTGGTCAGGAAATCAGAAAATTATTTACAGGATCTATTGGAGGGGCACTTATTTACAAAGCGGTGACGACTGCTAATTTTCTGGGATGTGATCAGTTCTTCGCGCACGTGCAAGCACAAAATGTAAAATTCTTTCAGCGACTTTTTTGGAAGGAACTGGATCAGGTCTACATTCATGGCAAAGCACACAGCCTCATGGAAGCGGACTTATCTCAATATCCTGCCTCTTCATGCGCCAAAAATGTTGAAAAAGTAGCGTAATGATCATCGAAGAAGAAGTGCTGGTAGCAGATATTATAAAGGAAGTTAGGTCTAACCCATATGTCATTGATAAAATCAATATTTCAAAGACGTATGATAAACTTGGAGGGAGTGTTGCGCTACCCAAAACACATTGGAAGGATGGAGTAAATCCTTCATTAAAACTTGGAGATGATTGTACTGCTATACCGGATGGATATGGAGGCTATACGTTGTTTGCGGCTGAAGGTATGATCGACTCCTTTCTGACCATGGATCCTTGGTTTGCAGGATACTCGGCCATTATGGTCAATATTAGTGATATCCTGGCGATGGGGGGAATCCCTACAGCTGTCACAGATGTCATTTGGGGAAAAGATGAAGCGGACATCGACGAGATCTGGGAAGGAATGAAAGTAGCTTCCCATGCATATGACGTGCCCATTGTGGGGGGGCATACCTGCTACAACAGTGAAAGCAAAGCATTGGCTGTGTCCATCATTGGTACGGCGCAGAAGCTATTGACAAGTTTTGATGCTATACCAGATCAGCGAGTGCTCATGGCCGTAGACATGACTGGACACTATTACAAGGATTATCCCTTCTGGAATGCAAGCACCACAGCTAACAGAGAAGCGCTCCTTAATAAGAAAAGGATTATGTCCGTCATTGCAAATCAGGAACTTGCCACAGCTGCGAAAGACATTAGTATGGGAGGTTTACTGGGCACATTGTCTATGGTAGCTCATACGAGTAAAGTAGGTTTTGAAATACACTTTCAGCAAATGATTAAGGCTCCTGATGAAGACTCGGTTAAGTGGCTTACCGCTTTCCCCAGCTTTGGTTATGTATTAACGTGCCATGCGGAAAATGTCGACCAGATTATCAACATATTCGAAAAAGAACAAGTGGTTTGTCAAGATATCGGGAAGGTCATCTCAGATCGAGGTATTTACATTCAATCCATTGAAAACCTGATAAAATTTAACTAAATGCCAGAAGTCAATCTTAGGGTCAAGTGGCCTGACGAACATATCAGTAATGTATACTCACCGTCTACAATTGTGCGTCAATATTTCTCATCAGGAGACTGTATGACGGTCTCCGATTTTGTTATTAAATGCACAGAAGCGCTGGAACATGCTAGTAAGCGTGTGGAGGAAAAGTTTGGCTATGCGTGTACCTCAGCGAGGAATTCTATTCATGATGTTCGTCAAAGTGCTAAGGATTTGAAACAGGACAGTCTTATCGAAATATTAGAAATCTCTTAGCATGTCATTTTTTCAAAAGCATTCTCGTTTCAAGGAATTACTAGAGAGTGATGAGTATTTCTTATCTGCTGAGCTCACGCCTCCCAGGCACTATGACTTAAGTAGCTTCATGCGAAAAGCAGAAATCATCAATGAGTACGTGGATGTAATTCAAATCAACGATCACCTACTCTCTAAAGCACGCATCAACAATATTATTCCAGGTCAGCAATGTCGCATGTCTCAGATGGAGGTGGTGTTGCAGTTTTCCTTGATCCATAAGAATAAGATCGCAATACAAGGTGATCTTTTGGCGATGGCAGCATCCGGTTTAGAAAATCTGATTGTGCTTGGGGGTTATCCCTGCAGCATGGGATCCGATCCTGATGCCACAGAGGTTTATGATCTGGACGCAATCACTGCCATCCAAAAAATTTATAAAATGGTTGATTCCGGAGAGATGTTTAATGGTGAAATTATTTCCCCGCCTCCTACCTTTCATATCGGTGCCATTGATTTTGCTTGCCATGGACAATACCTATTATCAGGTGTCGATCGGTTAGAAAGAAAAATTGATGCAGGAGCTACCTTTATTCAGTTGCAAGCCGTCTTTGAACTAGCCTCCGTTAATGAATGGATGAATGAAGTTGTACGAAGAGGTCTTGATAAAAGAGCTAAGTTCATCGGCGCCATCTTTCCTTTTGCTGATGTAGAACGTCTTCACGTGCTTACCCAAATCCCGGGGTTATATATACCTGAAAGGTTGATTCGACGTATGGCAAATAATAATAGTATGGCAGAAAGCTTAAGAATTACGCAAGAGCTTGTGTCAGGAATCAAAGCCATTGAGCCTTTTTCTGGCTTACATATCAGATCTATTGGTGCTGAGGAGTGGGTACCAAAGATCATTGAACGATGTGGGCTGAGAAATGAGGTGGTTTATTGATCCTTCAATGACCATTGGGTGGATCTACTGTTTCAGAATACATATCGGCTTTGTGAGTTAAGCCTGGATCACGAAAGTGTACCTGCCCGTCTATAATTGAACCCTTTGCAAAACTGGATTTTTGGTTTAAATCGAGGCTTTCAGAATTTCAAAAACGTAGTTTACTGGTCGTAAATGAGGCTTTTGAAATTTTGAGTAACGAAGAGTTGGGCCAAAAGGCGGGTTTTTCAAAGGATTCTAATTCCTGGAAATAGGGATTTATTACTCCCATCTATATGAGATCCCAGAGGAATTTGTACGTGGCCTAACAGCTAAGCTTTCTGATTTTGGCTTTTTAGAATGCTTCTCGGCCTTTACGGTAGGCATACCAGGCAATCCTTAAATTCCCCCTATGGAGTCATACAAAATACATTAAAGGCTTCGGGGTGTGTCCTTTTGGAGCATGGTTAATTGTTTAGAATGAATTTAGTATAGGTTTGTGGTTTTAGATCCTGTTTCAAATCGTCAAGAAAGTCTTTGAAGGTTTTATGTGTATCATCCTGATCAGACCAACCAGTGAAGTCCTTGATAAATTTTTCTAGTCCTATTTCTTCGATTGCCTCGTAAAGAACCACTGCCCCCTTGTTTTCTTCCAGGTACTCTGCTCCATCGGCATATAGGAGTACCGGTTCCTTATTTGGTTCGTTATTTCGGTCTTTGGCGTATTTATCCATTTTCTTTTTAATCAGCAATTGTACTGCTTCTTCGCCAAAGACTTCTTTCACTAAGTATAGACCTATTGCTTCAGGTAACGCTCTAGTTAGTATATCTGCACCTTGTACATTCGCTACACGGACATTTTGCTGAACCCACAGACTGGCCAGGCCACTGCCGATGGTTTGATAGAGGTAAGACTTTTCCTGCAAGCCTTCTGTATCTGCCACCCAACCTTCTTTTTCTGACAATACAATAGTATTGGCAAAAGTATATTTTGGGTCTTGCCAATGGTGGATTTCTACTAATTGCAATTTATCCGACACCGCGTTGTGGCTGAAATGCTTGTACATAAAGGTGATGGACTTATTCAATGCATCTTTGTAAAGGTTTATATTGAAGGTGTGGGTAGGCTTATGCAAAATAGTGTATTTAATCCCTCTTGCCTTGCCTTCAACCTCGGCATAATCTGATGACCCTACATGCCAATTGAAAACCTGGGGCGGCATAATCTGGTAATGCGCCACCTGGCGTCCGTCTTTAACCTCACTTTTGATTAACTCGCCTGCTGCAAAAGGTATCTGACCTGCTTCGGTGCTGATGGTCACACTTCCTTTGATAAGTTCTGCATCAGGAGCGTAAGCATCTTGGGTCTTAGCCACTGGATCATCAATAGGTGACATACGGGAGGTGATTCTTTCCAACTCTTGCTCCGCTCGTTTTCGGTTCTCCACTAGCTCTTTGTCAGCATCGTATCCGACCACCGGCAGAAAGTCCCGCACACTTGCAAAACTACCCACATAGGTGAGGCCTGCCTGCGCATCACCCTGGGTAAAGCCTACATATTGCTTTTCTGCCCCCAGCGAAAGTTGTAGTAAACTGTCTGCCCGATCAGATTTCGGAATGAGATAAGCCGTTAGGTTTTGTTCTTTGTCTTTTTTCACCGGTTTCAGTTCCTGCCCGTTCAGGATGAGATGGCTGACGCTGACAAAATCTTTCCAGTTCAGGAAAATAGTATCTATACCGGATTCTTTGACAAGTAAAATATTTGCTGAGTAGCTTGCCCGCCTTTCTGATGGAAAGAGGTCTAGCTCCAAATCAACTTCTGCATACTTCGGTTGCGGACGGGTTTCCAGATACTTGTATTGCTTTTCATAGGCAGCATCTAATCGTTCTTCCTCAGCCTTTGGGGTAAAGTTTCCAATGTCGTACACATTTTTGTTGATGAACGACATGAGCAACAGAAAGGCCCCGAAGCAAGCTAGCATCGCCACTTTTGAGACAGCACTGAGCTGACTGTTCCATAGTGAAAGCCTGTAGCTCCATTTTTTATCTGTTCCTCGTTTCCATATCCATACTCCCGCCATAAACAATGCTGTTGCCAGTGAGAGCCATAAAAAGAAATACCAGTTGGCCGCTTGCTGAAAAATGCCATATCCACTGGTTTCTGAATAGTCCTCTATGCCGGGGACAAAAGCAAAGCCCAGGCGCAAGTCTTCCAGCAGACCCAAATCAAAAGATATGACCAGAAACAAGAAGGTTCCCACACTGAGTATATGTGTTAGGATTCTATTTCCACTTATTGAGGCGATAAAAAATACCCAGGCAGCGTAAAGCACAAAGTTCAGGAACGCAGAGCGATACAAGAGTAAATCCTCGACAAAACGCCCTAAATCGATATAAGAAGCTCCACCCAGTAAAATCTGTGTAAATATGGAGATAGCAATGAAGCTGAGACTCAACACCAAGGACAAGCTGGTAATTGCGAAAAACCGGGAGAGTTGAGTAACCCAAACCGGTACGGGAAGGGAGTCGGTAATCTGCCAGATGTTGACCGTTTTGTCTTTGAAGAATAATTCCCCTGCCCAGATCATGATCAGCATGTTGACAAATATGCCCCACTGCAAACGGAAATAAGTCATATTACTACTGACAGGCACTTCTTTGCCAATATAGTAAGTTGCATTCCAGGTGATGTTCTGTAAAAAGACCATCAACAGAATAATGCCCAGGATGATCTTAAAGGAAGTAGTACGAACGATATTCAGGAATTCCAATCTGGACAAGGTCCAAAGCTTTTTCATAAAATCAGAGGTGCGGAAGTGTCTTTTGACTTTTGGGAGTTGTAGTGCAGCGTTTCCTATGGCTTCATTTTCGTCTTTGAGTTTTTTGGATTTATCCGAACCAGCCTGAATAAAGTATTTGAAGGAAAATCTGTAATAAGCAGCGACCGAAAGAAGAATTGCTATTAAAAGCCAAATCAGCCGGTTTTGTAAGATATAACCCGAAAGCTGAAAGTATTCCGTATTTTTTTCTAGTGGAGTTTGCAGTTCAGTATAATGCTGTGCAGCCGCGTAACCTCCCGGATCTACCAGCAGGTAAGCCAACAGGTTATTCCCTCCCCCTGTTTGATAGGAGGTCTGCGCGATCAAAAAGGTGATCACCACAGCAAAAACAGCCAGGTAACTGGTGGCTATCCTTCGGGATATGACGATTGCGAAAAAAACCAGGCCTACATAAAACAATAGATTGGGTACCGTGAACATAAGCCAACCGTGAAAGAGCTGACCCCATGGCGTGGGACCAAACCGCTGCAATTCACGAATAACTGAATAAGGTACTAGCAAATGCCCCACAATCATTCCTGTACTGATGATGACCAGGTACAGAAATGCCGCCAGGAAACGTCCGATAAAAAACTGCTTCTCATTAATGGGCAAGGCGTAGGTCCACTGAGCCGATTTGTACTGGATGTCTTTGAACAGTACACCTCCGGTTGTTATGGCGATGATGATGATCATTAGCATGCCCATCGCTGCATAATTCCGGTAAGTGATACTAGGCGCATTCATGAGTACCTGCTCGTTGGCAAAATAATCAAAACTACCCTTGGAATACCAGATTCCCTGAAACACCAACATCAGAAAAAATATCAATGAGATCCAGCTCAATAAGCGTTGACGGAATTCACTTTTGATGATAGAAAATACCGTTCTCATATCAGTTTTCGCTTAGTATTTTAAAATAGGCATCCTCTAGCGAAGGGGCTTTCGCGTTAAGTTCACCCGATGAGACATCATCTGCCAGCACCGTAATCATCATTTTACCGGCAAAAAAGCGCTGGGAAATGACCTTATAGTTTCTCTGGTAATCAGGAAGCTGCTCTTTGCTGATGGGCACTTCATAGCGCTTTCCTCTCAGGCTCTCTTCCACTTCCTTCGGCTTGCCGGTAAGTACTACCTTGCCATTGCCGATGATGGCCATATCGGTACAAAGCGTGCTTACATCCTCTAAGATATGGGTGGAAAGGATTATAACAGCGTTCTCGCCAAGCTCAGAAAGTAAATTATAGCAACGATTTCGTTCCATGGGGTCCAGGCCTGCAGTGAGCTCATTCACAACGATCAAATCGGGATTTCCTAGAAGTGCCTGAGCAATACCAAACCGCTGTTTCATCCCTCCGGAATAGCCATCCAACTTTTTACTTTTCGCATCGTGAAGGTTCACTTTTTGAAGCAGGGCCTCTACCGTATCTTTCCGTTCACCTTTCTGCACAATGCCCATCATATCTGCGATATCAGCGAGCAATTCCTCCGCAGTTACATTGGGATAAACGCTAAAATCCTGTGGTAAATAGCCAAGCCTTTTTCTCTGCTTTTCTGGTTCCTTTGCCGCATCAATATCGTTGAAGTGGATGGTTCCAGAATCCGCATCCTGAAATGTAGCGATTGAGCACATCAGGGTAGATTTACCCGCTCCATTTTGCTCCGGCAGGCCAAACATACCTTTGCCGATGGTAATGCTTACATCTTGTAAGGCCTTCACACCATTGGAGTAGGTTTTTGATAGGTTTTTCATTTTGAGTATCATATTATTACTCTGGTTTGATTTGTTACTGTTTTACTTTTATTTGTCTGTAAAGATTTGAAGGCCTGCCAAACAATATATCCTTAACCAACTGGTAACGATCAGATCAATAACAGTCGCTCCGCAGTACACCCCACTCATACCAATCCATTTGAGTACTAGTAGCATTAATAAAGAGCAGTGCCAGCAAGAAGTGGATGATGTAGCTGAAAATCTTCATGATTAGAATTTAGCGGTAAGCGTAGTACCAAAAGTGCGCGGCAAACTATAGCTGGCGTTAGCCCCGGAGCCGCCTATGCCAAAGCCATAACCCAGATAGGTAACATCCGTCAAGTTTTGGGCCCAGATGGCAAGCTCCAGATTTTTATTGCCCACTACCAGGCGGCCATTGAGCAGTCCATACCCCGGTTGGGAATGTAGGTTTTCTGCATCAAAGAAAACTTCCGAGGTATATTGATAATCCAATGACAGGTTGGATTGCCACTTTTCAGAAAGTTTTAGGTTGTAGTTGAGTCCTATATTCCCATTCCAGCGTGGTGACATCACCTGTGCATTTCCTTCATTGTCTATTTCGTTTCCTGAGAAGCCAAAATAGGTTAAGTCAGTAAACTCCGTTTCCAGGTAACCTATATTGCTCCTAAGATTCAAACCTTTAACCACAATGAACTCTGATTCTACCTCAACCCCATAACTGCGTGAACTCCCCAGGTTTTCTTTACCGAAAGCAAAAGTTGATAAATCAACGATGGTAAATAATTGCTGACCTGTGTAGGTGATATAAAATGCCGAGGCGTTCAGCCGGGCCCGATTGTTCCATAGCTTGTTTTTTGTGCCGACCTCATAGTTCCAGCTAAATTCAGGATCAAAGACAGCTTGTTCATCATCCGCCACAAATGGATTTACCCCACCCGGGCGATAACCTCTTGCCACATTTGCATAAAGTAATGTATTTGGGTTGGCCTGGTATGAAATGTTCAACTTGGGAGATACCGCATCAAACTGTGTACTGAGATCGAAGCTGGCAGGTACTGCCCCGAGAAGTGGATATTCATAGTCCTGGCCGTCTTTTTCATACCTTAAATCTTCTTCCAGGCTGCTGTTTTCCAGCTCGTAGCGCAACCCGCCCACAATTTTCAGCCGGTCTGTAATGGCAAAGGATAACTGCCCGAACAGGGAAAAGCCATCCTGCCTGATTTCATTGTCATTGATCCTGGAAAATGGATACTGTGCAGCTGTGGCAGAATCGGGAGCGAAAAATAAATTATCAGGTCCACTTTCAAGTATGGAAAATGACTTATTGTTGACTAAATAGAAGTAAGCACCTCCAATCCATTCCAATCTGCTGTCATCATTGGAACTGATGCGGATCTCCTGGCTGAGCGTATTGATATCGTTATCGCCCAATACTGCAGTTTGCAAACTAAATTCAGTAAAGTCTAAATCGTCATTCATCCTTCTTGTGTCCGTGATTTGAAGGGCTGTGATGGCATCAACCTGAAACCTGTGGGCAGTATAAGATGCCTTAAAAGCATTATTGTAAGTATCTACATTATATACACCGTTATCGTTCTGTCTCACTTCATAAGGATGATTTATACGAACAGAATCCAGATAGCCGGACGGGATGCCGAAATTACCCACGAAGGCAGTAGCTTGGTTTTCCCGGGACTCAAACCCTGAGCTTAAAGAAAACAACCATCCGGAATTAGGAATAAACTTCAACCGCAGGTTGCCCACATAGACCTCCCGGCCCAGAAGTTCCCTATCATCAAAAGTATTGGTAACGTATCCGTCACGACCGGTGATGCCGCCATTTACCCGCACAAACAATTTATTTTTTATGAGTGGAGCAGATATACCTGTCTGAAAATCGTACTGACTCAGGTTTCCAAATCCTGCAGAAGCATAGCCTTTCAGCTCATTGGTCGGGCTTTTACTGAGAATATTGATGACACCTCCAATAGAGTTACGGCCGTAAAGAGTACCTTGGGGACCTTTAAGTATTTCAATGCGCTCCATATCATTTAAGAAGGAAGGAAAGGAAGAGATGTTGAACAAGGGTACGTCATCTATGTAAACCCCAACAATCGGGGTGGCATCAATTGTGATAATGCCACGGGTAGATATTAATGGAAACCAAGCGGCCCCATCATCGTAAATTAAGAAATTTGGGGTAATGCGCCCCAGTTCGTTGATATTGTTAATCTGAAGTGACTCAATCTTTTTGGCATCCACTGCCGTAACAGGAATTGGAACTTTCTGTAATTCATCTTCCCGCTTTTCGGCCATAACCGTAATGGTCTCTAATTCCAGCGCAGAAGCATCAAGTATCACCTTTACGGAGGTTTCTCCATCTTGCCCAACCGCTACATTCTGAGAAGCTTTCTTAAAACCTACTGCGGATACCTCAAGGGTGTATTTCCCTGGAAAAATGTTCGGAAAACTAAAATTACCGCGGACATCAGAAGTTGTCCCGGATGTTGTTCCTTTTATGAGAATGTTCGCATAGCCGATTGGCTCTCCGTTTTCATCCTGAACCAACCCTGTAAAAGTAGTTTGGGCATAGACGTTGATAAACCCTAGTAGAGCACAAATTGTAATTGCAATAATATTGCATCTACTAAAAACTAGTAGTAGTAGTTTTATCATTTTGTTTTGATTTTTATTTAGGCTACTTCTAAATAATTCTTATTGAAGTAGGCACTTAATAAATAGCTCTAGCAAACTGCAAACACAGAAAATAGATCATTTAGATAAAGGAAGCGCAACAAATCATCAGATCTATAGAACCAAATGTACTCATACGAATGCTAACCCCTATTTTTCATATTTACTAAGTGCCTACTTCAGTAATTCTTATTTTGGTGCAAAGATTGAAGGAGTTGGCAGAATCTGTTTACGCAAAACGGATTATCTATTTACGAATTTGGGATAGTTTTGGGTTCTGGCTATAGGTTTTATAGTTGCGAACAACGACTTCTAACTATTGAAAAAATTATGCGAACAACTATAACTACAGATGATCTGTCGGAGATCATCTACGAGCACCATTATCCGGAGAATTTCGTTTCAAGTTGTGGTCTTTCAGAGAAACGGATCGATACAGGATACAAAGGCGCAAAAGCGCAAATTCAGGAATATTATCTTGAAGGGGTAATGATACGACACGGAGACTGCACTTTTCGGGAGGCCATGTCTATCAGAAGTGAAACCGACCAGCCCATTTTAAAAATGCTTTTCAATCTGAGTGGCCGGTCATTTGGGCAGGCAAAAGGCTTTAAAACAGACCTGTTTATCAACGAATACGAGCACTTCCTCACCTATATGCCCGAACCTGGCGGATGTTTACACTATGAAGCCGAAACCGTAACGGAAAACCTTGAAATAATTTTAACACCTGCTTATTTTGCGCGTTTCAATAATCAAGAGTGCCGGATCATTAGCCGGTTTACACAGGCGATAGAAAAGCAAGAGCCATTGCATATGCCGTATAATGGTAAAATTGATCCTCTGATGAAAAATACTATACGACAACTGTTACAAAACCCGTTTCAGGGGTCAGTAAGGCGGTTACTTGTAGAGTCTAAGGTATTAGAACTTTTTGCCGCTCAATTAGAATCTTTTATAGGTCTGCTAAGTTGTCATGAACGTAACCACTCTTCAAATAAAGACTATGAAAAGCTTCACTATGCAAAAAGGTTGCTGGAAGAGAGGCTTCAAAATCCGCCTACGATCTATGAACTTTCACGGTTGGTCGGACTCAATGAATTCAAGCTCAAGAAAGGCTTCAAAACAGTGTTTGGAAACACCATATTCGGATATCTGACCGAATACCGACTGGGTTTTGCCAAGCAATTTTTGCTGGATACCAATAAAACCATTGCCGACATTTCGGACATGATCGGCTACAGCCAACAGCAGCACTTTAGCACCGCTTTCAAAAGGAAATATGGGGTTACACCCAGTGATTTGAGGAAATGAAGTGACCTGGAAATCAATATTCTTTTTTTGCCTTTTCCAATTCCACCATTTGAGGTAAGAGGTAATTAACCTTATATCTACTATTTAGTCTTTTTGAACTAGGCACTTAATAAATAGCTCTGGTTGACTGCAAACAAAGAAAATGGATCATTCAGATAAAGTAAGCGCAACAAATCAGCAGATTTCTAGATCCCAATATGCACATATACATGATAACCCTCATTTTTCATATTTACTAAGTGCCTACTTCAATAGTCTTTTTTTATCATTCTCATTAAAATCTCAGCAGACTGCCGAAAGGATCCTCAATTTTCACTAAATAGGGCTTGCTGAGAAAGTCACAGGTGTATCAGATACTAGGCAGCAAGGTGAAGATGTATGCTTCTACTTCGATCCGCAGCGAACGACGTAGCTG